>JAKSRP010000029.1 GCA_024403555.1 Lachnospiraceae bacterium
TGGGTCTTACACCACTTGAAGGTCTTGTAATGGGTACACGTTCTGGTGATATGGACCCAGCGATCATGGAATTCATCGCTGATCAGGAAGGTATCACAATGGCAGAAGTTATGAACGTACTTAACAAGAAATCTGGTGTTCTTGGTTTATCCGGAATCTCTTCTGACTTCCGTGATGTTCGTGCAGAAGCTGATACAAACAAGAATGCAGCAAACGCTTTAGAAGTACACAGATATCGTGTGGCTAAGTACATCGGTGCTTATGCAGCAGCTATGAACGGTGTAGATGCAATCGCATTTACAGCTGGTCTTGGTGAAAATGATGACGAATCCCGTGCAGCTATTGCTGAGTACTTAGGATACTTAGGAGCTTACATTGATCCAGTGAAAAACGACGTACACGGCGAAGAAGCAATCATCTCTACAGATGATTCTAAAGTAACATTATTAGCTATCCCTACTAATGAAGAAATCATGATCGCTCGTGATACAGCTGCTTTAGCTAAATAATTTTACGATTATTTGAATTAAGAAATATTATACGGAGCCAGGGTAGATGCCCTGGCTTCGATTATTTACACATAATAAGGAGAGACTTAGATGTTATTTAGTTTATCCCAGGTGTTATCTACACCAAATTTTGAAGAAGACTATTGTTTAGAACTTGATATGGACAGCGTTTCCTTTATGGGAAGCGACTATGAAATCGCAAAAAAAGAACCAGTTCGTTTTCATGCAGCGAATATTGGCAAAAACTGTATTCATTTAAAAGGAGAAACAACGCTAACTTTAAATCTTGAATGTGCCCGCTGTTTAGATACCGTACCGATGGACTTTACAGTAGCATTTGATAAAGAATATAACCGATCCGATGAAACCGATGAATGGAATGAAGAAGCATTTATCAGTGGCAATGATCTGGATTTTGATGAATATATTTACGAAGAGCTTGTGATGCAGATTCCACTTCAGGTGCTTTGTAAGGACGATTGCAAAGGCATTTGCCCTAAGTGTGGCAAGAACCTGAATAAAGGTGCATGTGGCTGTGATACCTTTGTTCCGGACCCTAGAATGGCTGGCTTACAGGCGATTTTTGATCAGATGAAGATTGAAGAATAGGAGCAAAAGAAAATCAAGAAATTGATAAAAACTCGCTTGACAAACCCATATATAGTAGATATAATAGACAAGTCTGAGATATTAGCGAGTGAAGTATCACTATGCTCTCAGCAATGAAATTGAGAAGATTCCCGCAATGCGGTGATCCAAGATATCTTAAAAATTTTTAAGGAGGTGTAAACCGTGTCTATCTGTCCAAAGAATAAATCTTCTAAAGGAAGAAGAGATAAACGTAGAGCTAACTGGAAGATGAGTGCTCCAACATTAGTAAAATGTAGCAAATGTGGCGAATTAATGATGCCTCACAGAGTATGTAAAGCTTGTGGATCTTACAACAAGAAAGAAATCATCACAGTTAAATAATTTATTTTTTTGTGCGGCTTTTGGGTTTGTTACCATGGAATAGAGCCCGAAAGAACGAGTGTTTTTTTAATTAAAAAAATATAAGCGGATTACGCTAATGAAAGGAATCAGAGAAATCTGGTTCCTTTTTTAATATACAGGAAATTGCTATGCAATTTCCTGTATATCAAAAACCCTCCGGGGGATGCGCACCTCGCGGAAAGGTAGTTAATGCTTCGCATTCCGCTCGGGCGCGAAGTGTGCGAAGCACACTTTTTTAATATACAAAAAACAGGTATGCAACAAAACGCATACCTGTTTTTTTGATTCTATAATGCAAGCATATTTTCGATTGCTTTTACATAAACTTCTGTAGCTGTTAACATTTCAGAGATTAACATGAATTCATCTGAATTGTGGATACGGTAATCCATGTCTGGCTGTTCAGGACCGAATGCAATGATACCAGGAATGGATTTTGCATAAGTTCCGCCACCGATGACAGCAGGTTTATTTCTTGTATCTCCAGTTACTTCCACATAAGCTCCTTCAAGTGCTTTTACTAATTCGGAGTCTGGTGGGAAGAAAAGTGGATCATCATAACCAAGCATACCGAAGGATCCTTTTTCCTGATCGATTTCAGGTTTGAAGGCTTTCTGAAGGAATTCTCTTGTAAATGTTACCGGAACACGAATATCAATCGTAGCAGTGATTTTGCCATTCTTCATTTTGATTGTACCGTTATTGAAGGTTAAATCTCCGTATTCGTCGGAGAGATTTAAGCCACAGCCAGCGCCATCACAGGATGTTCCGATATGTTCATTATAAAAATCTACAAAATCATCTTCAAAACCAGCCGCTTTTAATGCTGCCATGGTATGACCGGCTGCATTGATTCCAAGCTTTGGTGTACTTGCATGAGCAGCAATTCCTTCTGCATGGATTGTGAGAGTAGGTTTGGAGTTAGTTTCTGATTCTTCTACATCAAAAGAAACCAAAGGAGTGTCAGCAAGTGCTGCTTTTAGCGCATCTGCATCTACTTCACCTGCAGGAATGACGGTTGTACAGTGGTGACATACTGCATTGATTACGGTGCCACCCTGAATGGAAACGATTTTTGTGTTTTTACTCATTGCTTTAATATGAAGAATACCCTTTTCTCCATAAATACCAGGGAAAGAAGCATCTGGTGTAAAGCCCATGGTAACCGGCTCTGCAATTTTTGTGTAGTATTCCATACATTCGGAACCACATTCTTCGTCGCATCCCATAATGAGACGGATTCTCTTATTTAAAGGAATGCCGCTGTCTTTGATGATTTTCATAGCATACATTGCCATAACAACTGGTCCTTTATCATCCGTTGTTCCACGTCCGAAAACCTGATCCCCTTCAATGGTAAGTGAAAATGGATCATAGTGCCAGCCATCATCAGCAGGAACGATATCTAGATGTCCAACGATACCAATGATTTCTTCTCCGTGGCCAATTTCAGCATAACCGCAGTAGTTATCTAAATTTACGGTTTTAAATCCCATTTCTTCTGCCATGGTAAGTGCTTCTTCAAGTGCTGCTGCAGGACCTTCTCCAAATGGTTTGTCCGGTAAAGCTTCTTCACGTACAGAGTTATATTTTACCAGTCGGCCAATCTGTTCAAGCATCTCTTCCTGGTAACCTTTGATCTGTTCTTTTAATGTCATATTCATTGATTCCTCCGTTTATTTTTATACTAATTCTATTTTACCACTCTTTATATAGTAGAATTAAGTAGATTTTTGATGACAATTGTAAAATTTTAAATTATTTGTTATGCTTAAATAAGAATTAATCAAAAAATGTAGAGAAAGTTTTTGTGCAAGCATGATAATAAAGGAGATTAGGATTCATGAACTTATTAAACATCATGGAACATAGAAGAAGTATTCGAAAATATAGTGGAGAAGCTGTGAGTGAAGAATACTTACAGATGATTTTACAGGCTGGTTTGCTTGGACCGACCGGGCATAATGCAAGAGCCTGTGAATTTGTACTGGTAAAAGAAAAAGCAATGTTAGAAACTCTTTCAAAATGCAGACCGGCAGGACCTGGCATGCTTGCAGGAGCAGATGCAGCCATTGTTGTTTTGACAGATGGAGATAAGCAGGATGTATGGGCAGAGGATGGATCAATTGCCATGTCCTTTATGCATTTGATGGCAGATTCTTTAGGGGTTGGAAGCTGTTGGGTTCAGGTTCACAAGCGTATCGCTCCGGATGGAAGAACGGCGGAAGAATATATCAAAGAACAGCTTGCAATTCCAGATCATTATAAAATTACAGCAATGTTATCTCTTGGTATGCCGGCTGAAAATCCAGCACCGAAAATGGCAGCGGATGTAGATATGAGTAAAGTTCACTATGAAAAATTTTAGAAGATATCAATACGAATAAGAGGATGATCAAATGACAAAGAAAATCGCAGTCATCCAGGATTTATCTGGCTTTGGCAGATGCTCGCTTACGGCAGCGCTTCCCATCATTTCGGTTATGGGCGTGCAGCCATGCCCTATGCCGACAGCAGTACTTACTGCACAGACCGGATATCCGAGCTATTATATGGATGACCTGACCGATAAAATGGAATATTTCAGGGAAGAATGGCAAAAGATGCAAGTGCATTTTGATGGCATTTACACCGGATTTGTTGCAAGTGAGCAGCAGATTCGAAACATTTTATCCTTTATTGATACTTTTAAAGAGGAAGATACATTTCTGCTCGTTGACCCTGTTATGGGGGATGATGGGAAGGTGTATGATATGTTTACGCCAACGCTTTGTAAACTGATGAAGGAATTGTCATTAAAAGCCGACATTATTACACCAAATCTTACCGAGCTTTGTCTTCTTACCGAATTGCCTTATGAGGGTGTCCTAGAGATTGACAATGTGGAAGAATTAGTGAATGTTGTAACCGCTATGGCAAGACATCTTATGAAGATGGGGCCATCGGATGTGATTGTTACCGGTCTTCGTTATCAGGAAGATGGAATCGAGATGATGGGTAATTTAGCCGTTAATAAAGAAGGCGTTACGTTAAAAGGATCTCCACTTTTAGGCTGCTCTTATTCCGGAACCGGAGACATCTTTGCATCGATCGTAGCCGGCGGAATGGCCAGGGGAGATGCACTATCGGAAATCATTACTGAGGCACGAGATTTTATCACAACCGCCATCAAACGCTCCCCGAAAGAAGGAACTTATAATGCAGACGGCGTTGATTTTGAGCCGATTCTTGGCATGCTCATCAAATAAATTTTTAAGTAATCTGGCGTGATATTTGCCATAGGAAAAATAACCGGAAGTACGACCGCAAAAATTCGTGGATTGTACTTCCTTTCTTTTTATGCTAATATTAATAAGTTAAAGTGTATTATTTTATAAAACGGAGGATAAGACATGGCAGAAATTCGTATTGCATTTGATGCAATGGGCGGCGATTATGCACCAGCTGAAATCGTAAAAGGTGCAGTAGAAGCAGCCAATAACAATCCTGATGTTAAGATGATCTTAGTTGGTGATCAGGATGCAATTAAAAATGAATTAACAGGACTTACCTATAATAAAGATCAGGTGACGATCAAACATGCCTCTGAAGTAATTACCTGTGAAGAAGCACCAGTAGCTGCTGTTCGTTCTAAGAAGGATTCTTCTTTAGTCGTGGCTGCTAAGATGTTAAAAACAGGAGAAGCAGATGCGATGATTTCTGCAGGAAGCACAGGCGCTGTATTAGTAGGCGGACAGCTTATGGCAGGGAAAATCCGTGGAATCAAGCGCGCACCGCTTGCTACAATGTTTCCAAATGTAAAAGGTGCATCCCTTTTATTAGACTGCGGGGCAAATGTTGATGCAAGACCGGAACATCTCGTTCAGTTTGCGAAGATGGGTACCATCTACTTAGAACATGTTGTAGGCGTGAAAAATCCAAAAGTCGGCCTTGTTAATATTGGTGTAGAAGAAGAAAAGGGTAACGCCTTAGTAAAAGAAACCTACCCATTATTAAAAGAAACTGAAGGGATTAACTTTGGCGGCTATGTAGAAGCCAGAGACGTATTTGATGGAGAATTTGACATCATCCTTGCAGAAGCATTTGTAGGAAATGTCATCTTAAAAGAAGCAGAAGGCCTTGCCAATACGATTGTTAAATTATTAAAACAGGGCTTAATGAGCAACTTAAGAAGTAAGATGGGTGCGGCGCTTGCGATGCCGGCAATCAAGGAAACTTTAAAAGTATTTGACGCTTCTGAATACGGCGGAGCACCACTTTTAGGACTTAATGGTCTTGTTGTTAAGATGCATGGCAATTCTACTGCAAAAGAAGTACAGGCAGCAGTTCGCCAGTGTATCAACTTCAAAGAACAGGGAATTAACGATAAGATTCGCGAACAGTTTAAAAAGTAAGAAGGAAAGATATATTCGGGGATGGATGTGGATCCATTCCCGAATAAAAAAAACAGGAGGAAGTTATGAAAATCGAAGAACAGTTACTCGAATTAGAGAATATCATCGATTATCATTTTAAGAACAAAGATCTTCTTAAGATGGCATTGACTCACAGTTCTTATGCGAATGAAAAGCGCATCAAAAAGACAATGAATAATGAACGCGTGGAGTTTTTAGGCGATGCAGTATTAGAACTGATCATGAGTGATTATTTATTCCACACCTATCCAAATAAGAATGAAGGACAGCTTACTAAGATGAGATCTTCGCTTGTTTGTGAGTACACACTTGCAATGTGTGCAAAGGATATTTCTCTAGGAAAATATTTACTTTTAAGTAAAGGGGAACACATGACCGGGGGAAGAGAAAGAGACTCTATTTTATCCGATGCATTTGAATCGGTAATCGGGGCTATTTACTTAGATTCCGGCTATGAAAAAGCAAGGATTTTCGTGGAAAAATATTTATTACAGGATGTAGAAGACAAGACCTTATTCTATGATGCGAAAACTATCTTACAGGAGATGGCGCAGAAGGAATCCGGGCAGAATGTTGTTTATACACTCATTGGAGAAAGCGGACCAGACCATAACAAAACATTTACCGTTCAGGTGGAATTTAACGGAGTTGTTCTTGGTATTGGTGAGGGAAGAACGAAGAAAGCAGCAGAACAGAAAGCAGCATACGAATCTATTTTGAAAATGAAAGCATAACAGGTGAAACATGTATTTAAAGAGTATTGAAGTATATGGCTTTAAATCTTTTGCAGACAAGACGGTATTTCGCTTTAAGGATGGGATTACCGGCATTGTAGGTCCAAACGGAAGTGGGAAAAGTAATGTTGCGGATGCTGTCAGATGGGTGCTCGGAGAACAGAGTGCAAAGCAGCTTCGTGGATCGAATATGCAGGATGTTATCTTTTCCGGTACAGAGCTTCGTAAACCGATGGGGTCAGCCTATGTAGCGATTACATTAGACAACAGTGATCATTCCCTTCCGGTAAGCTATGAAGAACTTACTGTGGCGAGAAGAGTATATCGTTCCGGGGAAAGTGAATATCTGATCAATGGTTCTGTGTGTCGTCGAAAAGATATCGTGGAGATGTTTTTTGATACCGGTATCGGAAAAGAAGGATATTCCATCATCGGACAGGGTCAGGTAGATAAGATTTTAAGTGGAAAACCGGAAGATAAGCGTGAGCTTTTTGATGAAGCTGCCGGTATTATCAAATACAAAAAGAATAAACTGACAGCAGAAAAATCCTTGCAAAAGGAACGAGAAAATCTTGACCGTGTCAATGACATTTTATCAGAGCTTACCCAGAGGGTTGGACCACTCAAAAACCAGTCCGAGAAGGCGAGAGAATATCTTTCTTACCGTGACAGCTTAAAAACAGCAGATATTCAGGCATTTTTATTAGAAACAGGTGCCTTAGATGCTGAACACCATAAGCTGACAGAAGATATTGATTTGATCAATGCGGATATTGGAAATTGTAGAAGAGAATATGAGAGTATCACATACCGTAATGAAGCTTTAGAAGGGGAACTGACTTTATTAAAGGATAAAATTTCCGAAGAAAGTGCAGCCATTCAGGAACAAAAAGTAGAAAAAGAAAAATTAGAAGGCGAAATTAAGGTATTAAAAGAACAAATCAACACTGAAAAAACAAAAGAAGAACATTATTATTCGAATGTTACTCGTGTAGAAGATGAATTAGAAGATAAAAAGCAGGAGCTTAATTCTATCCTGCGTCAGAAGAATCAGCTTCTTGCCCGCAAAGAAGAGAATATTGAAGCTGGCAAAGAAGAACGCTATGCATTAGATGCCGTTGAAGTTTCGAAACAGGAAACGAAAGAGGAGCTTGATGCCCTTACTGGCAATATGGAAGAACGAAGAGATGACAAAACAGAAATCTTAAATAAGATGGAACGTTTTGCTACGGTTCGTGAGCAGTTAGATCTTCGAATTGAAGATGTCGAAAGCCGTATAGCGAAGAATGAAGAGATGAAGCAGGAAGCGGCTATCTATTATGAAAAATGCAGTGCGAATTTAGAAAAACTCCAGAAAGAAGCGGATGCTCTTTCTGAAAAACTGACAGAAGCTGCAAAAAAACGCAGCGAACTGATTCGCTCCGGCAATGAGATTGCCATGAAGGGGCAGGATAAAAATCAGGAATTATATCGTGTTCAGTCTCGTTTAGAAACATTGACGAATATGGCAGAACGCTATGATGGATATGGAAACAGCATCAAGAAGGTTATGGAAAACCGCAAAAAGAATCCTGGAATCATTGGTGTTGTGGCAGATATCATTCATGTGGATCGCAAATATGAGCTGGCAATTGAAACAGCTCTTGGCGGAGCAATCCAGAATATTGTTACGGATGATCAGCAGACAGCGAAAAAGATGATTTCTTATTTGAAAGAAACAAGGGGAGGTCGTGCAACTTTCTTACCTTTGGATGCAGTAAAAAATCGTAATCCATTTAAGAATATGAATGCACTAGAGGAAGCAGGTGTGATTGGACTTGCAAGCACCCTTGTAAAGGCAGAAAATCGCTTCCGCGAACTGGTAGATTCTTTACTTGGAAGAATTGTTGTCGTTGACAATATTGACAGTGCGATGGCTCTTGCAAAAAAATATCACTATTCCTTACGAATCGTTTCCTTAGAGGGAGATTCCTTAAATCCAGGTGGTTCTATGACAGGTGGTGCCTTCAGGCACAGCAGCAACTTACTTGCACGTAATCGAGAAATCGAGGACGGCAGAAAGTTAGAAGCAAGAATTGTCAAAGAACATCAGGAATTAGAAAAAGCGTTCGGAGAGAATAAAAAGGCGAAGGACGAATTAGACCGCATTGTGGCTGCATGGGAGAAAGAAGAACAGGAACGTTCGCTTGATATTAATACAGCAACGCTTCGAAAAGAACAGCAGGAAGATGCAGTAAAAGACCTTGAAAAAGCCAATGCACTGTTAGAAGAAGAAAAGCAGCAGCTTATTTCTGAAAAAGAAAGCATGGCGGAGAATGTAATTCGATTAAAAGAAAAACAGGCAAGTCTTGAAGAAGAAGATCTTTCCGGCGAAGCAAAGATTCAGGCATTAAAAGAGGCATTAGAAGCATTAAAAGAGCGAGAAGATCATCACGTTGCAGCTTTGAATGAAATTGAAATGCAGGACAGAACATTTGACCAGCGTATTTCTTTCATGGCAGAGAATGAAAATCGAATCAGCGATGAAATCAAGCGTTTAGGATTTGACCTTGCCGAGCTTGAAGAGGAAGAAGACCAGAGAGAGAACAATCTTGAGGCAATCGAAGAGAGAATCGATGTTACAAAAGAACGTATTTTAGAATTAGAACAGCTGATTGAAGAAAATGAGCAGCTTCTGAGCGAACATACAAAAGAAGAAAAACGCAAAAATGAACAATTTAAGCATTCCTTAGAAGATAAGGAAAGTCTTGGAACACAGGTGGCAGCACTCGATAAGGAAAGCTTCAGACTACAGTCGAGAAAAGAAAAATTAGAAGAACGCATTCAGGCACAGCGTGATTATATGTGGGATAATTATGAGCTTACCTATCGTATGGCGAAGGCAAACTGGGTAGGAGAACTTCCAGAAGACTTATCAGCCGTGAAAAAAGAAGTGGCTTCCTGGAAGAGCAAGATCAAAAAGCTCGGTGATATCAATATCAATGCCATTGAAGAATACAAGGAAGTATCCGAACGTTATGAATTCTTACTGGCACAGCATGAGGATATTATGAAGGCAGAAGATCAGTTAGTAAAACTGATTGCACGCTTAGAACGAGAGATGAGAAAGCAGTTTAATGATAAATTTGCGGAAATTCAGGAGATGTTTTCGGTTGTATTCAAAGAACTTTTTGGTGGCGGACATGCACATCTTGAGCTTACGGATTCTGCAGATGTATTAGAAGCAGGAATTAAGATCATCGCTCAGCCACCAGGCAAAAAGCTTCAGAATATGATGCAGTTATCCGGTGGTGAAAAAGCGTTGACCGCGATCAGTCTGTTATTTGCAATTCAAAATTTAAAACCATCTCCATTCTGTTTATTAGATGAAATTGAGGCGGCCTTAGATGATTCGAACGTAAGCCGCTTTGCCCAGTATCTGCATAAGCTGACGAAAGATACACAGTTTATCGTAATCACTCACAGAAAGGGTACGATGACAGCAGCAGATATGTTATATGGTATTACCATGCAGGAAAAAGGTGTTTCCGCACTGGTTTCCGTAAATCTCATCGAAAAGGATTTGGATGATTAACCCATTTTAGGAGGTATAAAATATGGCAGAAGAAAATAAAGGTTTTTTTGAGAAGGTCTTTGATGGCCTGGCAAAAACAAGAGATAATTTATCAAGAAGCGTAGATGCACTTTTTATGTCATTTACAAATATTGATGATGATTTTTATGATGAATTAGAAGAAACCTTAATTATGGCAGACGTAGGTGTGGATGCTACTTTAAAGATCATCGATGACCTTCGTCACCGCGTACGTGTTCAGGGAATCAAAGAACCGGCAGATTGTAAAGAATTACTTGTTCAGGTTATCAAAGATCAGATGGAACTTGATGAGGATGCATTTGCTTTTGAACAGGAAAAGACAGTTATGTTAGTCATCGGTGTAAATGGTGTTGGTAAGACAACAAGCATCGGTAAGCTTGCAGCGACCCAGAAAGCCCGTGGAAAAAATGTTCTTGTAGCAGCAGCAGATACGTTCCGTGCAGCAGCAATCGATCAGCTTGAAGTATGGACAGATCTTGCAAAAGTAGATCTTATTAAGCATGAAGAAGGCTCCGACCCTGCAGCAGTAGTATTTGACGCTTGTCGTGCAGCAAAGGCTAGAAATACAGATATTTTAATCTGTGATACAGCTGGACGTCTTCACAACAAGAAAAACTTAATGAGCGAACTTGCAAAGATCAACCGTGTCATTGAACGTGAATATCCGGAAGCAAGAAGAGAAACATTAATCGTTTTAGATGCAACAACCGGTCAGAATGCGATGGCTCAGGCAAAAACATTTATGGAGGCAGCGGATATTACTGGTATCATCTTAACAAAGATGGATGGTACAGCCAAAGGTGGTATCGCAATTGCAATCCAGGCAGAGCTTGGCCTTCCAGTAAAATACATCGGTTTAGGGGAACATATTAATGACTTATTAGAATTTGATACAGATATCTTTGTAAGTATCTTATTCAGTGAATAGAAAGGAATCAAATACAGGGAGAAAAGAAACATGTTAACACTTAAGAAATTTGAAGAAGCCTATTTAAAGGTGCAGGAAGTCATTGAGCGCACAAAGCTTATAAAAAGTGACTATCTTTCTGAACTTACTGGCAATCAGGTATATTTAAAGCCGGAAAATATGCAGAAAACAGGTGCATACAAAATCCGTGGTGCATATTATAAGACAAGTCTTTTATCCAAAGAAGAAAGAGAAAAAGGACTGATTACAGCATCTGCCGGCAACCATGCACAGGGTGTTGCTTATGCGGCAAAAGAGCTTGGTGTGCCAGCAACCATCGTAATGCCTACAACAACTCCACTTATGAAGGTGAATCGTACAAAGGCATATGGCGCAGAAGTCATCTTAAAGGGTGATGTATTCGATGAGGCAAATGAATACGCACAGAATTTAGCAGTTGAACGTGGCATGACCTTTGTTCATCCATTTGATGATCTTGATGTTGCAACCGGACAGGGCTCTATTGCAATGGAAATCATCAAAGATCTTCCAACGGTTGATATCATTCTTGTTCCAATTGGTGGTGGCGGTCTTGCAACTGGTGTTTCTGCACTTGCTAAGCTTTTAAATCCTAGAGTAAAGGTAATCGGTGTTGAACCGGCGGGCGCAGCCTGCATGAAGGCTTCCTTAGAAGCAGGGGAAGTAACAACGGTAGATCATGTCAATACCATTGCCGATGGTACTGCAGTTAAAACTCCAGGTAAAACAATTTTCCCATATATTCAGGAAAACTTAGATGGGGTTATTACAATTGAAGATGAAGAATTAATCGTTGCGTTCTTAGACTTAATTGAAAATCATAAAATGCTTGCTGAAAACTCCGGACTTCTTACGGTTGCAGCCTGCAAACATTTAGAAGGAGAAGGCAAGAAAATCGTATCCATCATCAGTGGTGGTAACATGGACGTAATCACTATGGCATCTTTAGTTCAGCATGGCTTAATTGTAAGAGACCGTATCTTTACTGTTTCTGTATTCTTACCAGATAAACCGGGTGAATTAACAAGAGTATCTAGTGTGATCGCTGCAGCTCAGGGCAATATCATCGAATTAGAGCACAATCAGTTTGTCAGCATCAACCGTAATGCGAAAGTGGAACTGATTATCACAATGGAAGCGTTTGGTACAGAACATAAGAATCGAATCATTAAGACCTTAGAAGAAAATGGATATGATCCAATCTTACGTGATTCCAGAGGATAAATAGAAGTGTGGTCACACACATCGTGTGAAAGTGGTAAATAAAAAAACCAGGTGAAATTTTTCACCTGGTTTTTATTTTTGAATCAATTATGCGTTTTTAAATTCACGAATTGTTTCGTCATCTAAAAGATTTGTATTATCAGATAATGTGATGTATGCGATCTGCATACCGTGGTCAGCTACTCTTTCTAACCTAGTAATAATGTCAGAGAATACGAGACCAGCGTTTGGTTCACATAACTGTTTTGCAAGACGTTTGATATGTCTCTTCTGAAGTTTGATTTCATATTCATCAACCTGGCTTTCAAGGTCGAGCATATCATTAACATATTTGTCATCTCTATGTTTTAATGTATAGAGTGCTTTTAATAATAATTCGTCTGTAAGCTGATACATCTCAATGAGTTCTTCTTTTGCTTCTACAGAGATGTGACGGTCTTTTGAAATTAAGTTGTCAGCTAAGTCAGCAATATCTTTTGCGTGGTCAGCAATACGTTCAATGTCATTAACGATGTGGAATAATCCACCCATGATCTTCTTATCGGAGATAGGAAGAGATAAGTTCTGGTTTACTTTTACTAAGTAATCAAGAATTGCACCACAGATTGCATTGATGTTTTCTTCCTGTTTGTAAATCTTTTCTGTATCTTCCATAGATTCATTCAGGAATGCTGTCATAGAATCCTCTAAACTCTGGATTGCCATGTTACCAACACGTTCGATTTCAAGTGTAGCCTGAGGTACAGCAGAAACGATGTTCTGAAGAGAATGTTCACCGATGTACATTGGTTCATTATCAGCTACATCTTCTTCGTCGTCAGTACCACGAACTAATGCGTAAGTCATCTTAACGATCCAGTTAGAGAATGGGAATAACATGATTACCTGTACGATCTTGAAGGATGTATGTGTATTCGCTACGGCACGTCCCATGTCGCCACCAGAGAACTTGATGATGAAGTCTGCAAGTGGATCCTTTATGAACAGTAAGGCTACGAAGAAGATTGCACTACCAATTACGTTGAATAAGAAGTGAATCAAAGCTGCACGTTTTGCCATCTTCTTACCATTTAAGGAAGCAAGTAAAGCAGAAGAACATGCACCGATGTTACATCCTAATACGATGAAGAAACACATCTGTAATTCGATCAGTCCCTGAGATGCCATTAATAAGAGAATGGATACAGTTACGGATGAACTCTGAAGTATGGAAGTAATTGCAAAACCAATAAAGATTGCAAGGAATGGAGATCTTAATCCACTTAAGAAACTTACGAAAGCTTCGGAAGATTTTAAGAATGCCATTGTGTCTTTCATAGTTGTAAGACCGGTAAAAAGAATACCGAAACCTAATACAACTTCACCAACTTTTTTAACCATGGTATTGTTGATAAAGGAAACCATGATTACACCTGCGAATAAGAAAAGTGGTGCGATTGCAGAGAGATTAAAGGATACGAGCTGTGATGTTACAGTTGTACCGATGTTAGCACCGAATACGATACCACACGCCTGATATAAATCCATTAAACCTGCATTAACGAAAGAAACTACCATTACCGTTGCAGCACTTGATGACTGGATGATACCGGTAAATACGATACCTACAAGCAGACCACTTAATTTGTTCTTTGTGAATACTTCGAGAATGTGACGAAGTTTATCACCTGCTGCTTTTTCGATACCATCACTCATGAGGTTCATACCATAGAGGAATAAACCAAGTCCTCCAGCCAATCCTAAAATAATTGTTGCCATAATTTTTCCCCTTTTCGTAATGTAGTGGGTTTACGGGCTGTATTTAGTTGTGATTGTTTAATTTGCGTAAACAAATAGTAATTTTTGTGTAAACCCTTGAAGATAATTTTAATATATTAGGAACATTTGCACAATAAAAAAAGAATATCAAAACAACATTTATAATATTTGTCGCAATATAGTCATAAAAATTCGAATAATTGAACAGATGCACATATATAATGCGTGCAAGTGTAAAAATTTGTGTAAAATCTATGTAAAGTCCGTAAAGAAAAGGTTACAAATGTATATTTTCATTTTTATGGATTTTTAGTATAATAAATGT
>JAKSRP010000003.1 GCA_024403555.1 Lachnospiraceae bacterium
CTGCTGGTCTTACTTGTGCTGGTGACCTTGCTAAGCTTGGTTACGAAGTAACTGTTTTTGAAGCACTTCATGAATTAGGTGGCGTTTTAGCTTACGGTATTCCTGAATTCCGTCTTCCTAAGAATAAAGTTGTAAAAAAAGAAATTGAAAAAGTTAAAGAATTAGGCGTTACATTTGAAACAAACGTAGTAATCGGTAAATCCACAACTGTAGATCAGTTAATCGAAGACGAAGGATTCGAAGCAGTATTTATCGGTTCCGGTGCTGGTCTTCCAATGTTCATGGGTATCCCAGGAGAAACAGCTAACGGCGTATTCGCAGCAAATGAATACTTAACAAGATCCAACTTAATGCATGCTTATGACGATTCTTATGACACACCAATCTCTGTTGGTAAAAAGACAGTAGTAGTTGGTGGTGGTAACGTAGCTATGGACGCAGCTAGAACAGCTCTTCGTCTTGGCTCCGAAGTACATGTTGTATATCGTCGTTCCGAAGCTGAACTTCCAGCTCGTGCTGAAGAAGTACATCATGCAAAAGAAGAAGGTATCATCTTCGACTTATTACAGAATCCTGTTGAAATCCTTACAGATGACAACGGCTGGGTTAAAGGCGTACGCGTAATCAAGATGGAACTTGGCGAACCAGATGCTTCCGGCAGACGTCGTCCAGTAGAAATCCCTGGATCTGAATACGAAATCGAAGCAGATACAGTAATCATGTCCTTAGGTACATCTCCAAACCCATTAATCTCTTCCACAACAGCTGGATTAGATATCAACAGAAGAAAATGTATCGTAGCTGACGAAGCTAATGGTCAGACATCCAAAGCTATGGTATTCGCTGGTGGTGATGCTGTAACAGGTGCTGCTACAGTAATCCTTGCTATGGGCGCTGGTAAAGCTGGTGCTAAGGGTATCCACGAAGCTCTTTCTGCAAAATAATCAAATTTATGAAATAATTATGTAATTATTACATTTAGAAGCGGAATTTTTTACAGATTCCGCTTCTTTTTTTATTGTTTTTTTATCCGACTCTTAACCAAAATGTAACAACCTGTGTCTGATATTGAAACATCTTTTATGTATAATAAACTCATCAAAAACATGGAGGATACGCATATGAAAAAGATGTTTAATATAAAAGTAATCGTAGCAATGTTCATTTGTTTCGCAGCAATCACATATATGATCGGTGGCACCAAAACACCAGTTGCAGCAGCGGATACAGCAGGAAAAATCAAAACTTCTTATGCACAGTGTGAGAACAATGATGAAGATGTCTGGTATGAGATGGTAGATGATGTAATTTCTGAAAAAGTAGTTGCTTACGAAGAAGAAGGAAAAACTTATACAATCAGTGAAGAATGTGAAATCGATGATGGATTCTTTACCGCAATCGATACCGTAGATGAATCTAATGTAATCGCAGGGATCACAATCGATGGAACCAATTATGTAGTTACATTAACTTCTGATCAGGCAATCAGCAATGAAGATGCAGAAAATACACTCTATGATGTATTTGAAGAAATTATCATTGCTACAGAAGGCGAAGATGCATAATAAAAAACAATTACAAAAGTCCATAACGCTACGTAATAATTAGTAACATATAGAAAAAGGCATCCCGATTTTTTGGGGGTGCTTTTTTCATTGTCATAAATTCAATCTGATTGTGGATTATATTTCGTAAAAATGATATACTAAAAACAATACTATGCATAAGTGCGTAAAAATATAAATGACAGGAGAATTTCTATGATTTTAATTAAGAACGGAAGAGTCATGGATCCCCAGTCTGGCTTTGATCAGGTGACAGATGTTATCATCAAAGACGACAAAGTAGCAAGTATTGGGGATGTAAAGGATGAAAGCGGTTTTGATCAGATGATTGATGCGACAGATATGATCGTTGCACCAGGACTGATTGATGTACATGTACATTTCCGCGATCCTGGATTAACTTATAAAGAAGATATTTGCACAGGAAGTGCAGCAGCTGCAGCAGGCGGATTTACAACTGTTGTCTGCATGGCGAATACTGCACCAACCGTTGATAGTGTCGAAACCTTAACAGATCTTTTAGAACGTGCCAAAGCACTTCCAATCAAGATGCTTCAGGCGAGTGCGGTATCAAAAGGATTAAAAGGGGAAGAACTTGTTGATTTTGATGCAATGAAAGCAGCAGGAGCAGCAGGCTTTACGGATGATGGAATTCCATTAATGGATCTTAATATGCTTAAGACAGCGATGGAAAAAGCAAAAGAATTAGATCTTCCAATTTCCCTTCATGAAGAAGATCCTGCCTTTATCAAAGCACCAGGCGTAAATATGGGAAAAGTATCCGAAGCTTTAGGCTATGGCGGAGCATCTCATCTCGCAGAAGATGTAATGGTAGCAAGAGATATTATGGTAGCTATGGAAACAGGTGCAACGGTAGATATCCAGCATATCAGCTCTGGAGCAAGTGTTGATTTAGTACGCTTTGCAAGAGAACATGGAGCAGATGTGGTTGCAGAAGCTTCTCCACATCATTTCTCTTTAACAGAAGAAGCGGTACTTGAATATGGCACAAATGCACGTATGAATCCACCACTTCGTACCGAAGCAGACCGCATGAAGATCATTGAAGGCTTAAAGGATGATGTTATTACCATTATCGCTACTGACCATGCACCACATTCTACCGAAGAAAAAGCAAGAGGACTTGAAAAAGCACCGAGTGGAATCATTGGTTTAGAAACTTCTCTTGCCTTAGGTAACATGAACTTAGTTGATGCAGGACATCTTTCCATGATGAAATTATTAGAAAAGATGACCATTAATCCAGCAAAGCTTTATCGTTTGGATGCCGGAACCCTCCAGGAAGGAAAAGCGGCAGATATCGTGATCTTTGATCCGGAAGAAGAATGGGTAGTGAAGGAATTCAAGTCCAAAGCCAGCAACTCTCCATTTGCCGGAGAAACATTAAAAGGAAAAGTAAAATATACAATCTGCGATGGCAAGATTGCATATCAGGAATAAAGATAAGGAATACATTTTAAGGAGATTATGAGATGATCAACAAATTAGTAAACAAAATTCAGACTTTAGAAGCACCAATCGTAGTAGGTTTAGATCCAATGCTTAACTATGTACCAGAACATGTTCAGCAGGCTGCTTTCAAAGAATATGGCGAAACCTTAAAAGGTGCCGGAGAAGCAATCTTTGCATACAACAAAGCAATTATTGATGCAACATATGATTTAATTCCAGCTGTAAAACCTCAGATTGCTATGTATGAACAGTTTGGTATCGAAGGCTTAATCGCATTCCAGAAAACATGTGAATATGCTAAGAGCAAAGATTTAGTAATCATCGGTGACATCAAACGTGGTGATATCGGATCCACATCTGCAGCATATGCAGTAGGTCACGTTGGACAGGTTCAGGTTGGAGCAAACAAATTCCGTGGATTTGACGAAGATTTCGTAACAGTAAATCCATATCTTGGTTCTGATGGTGTAAAACCATTTATCGATGTATGTAAAGAAGAAAACAAAGGTATCTTCGTATTAGTAAAAACTTCTAACCCATCCTCCGGTGAATTCCAGGATCAGGAAGTAGATGGCACACCTATTTATGAAAAAGTAGCTCAAAAGGTAGCAGAATGGGGCGAAAGCCACATGGGCGATAACTACTCTTACGTTGGAGCAGTAGTTGGAGCTACTTATCCAGCAATGGGCGCAGCTCTTCGTAAAGTAATGCCAAAATCCTACATCTTAGTACCTGGTTACGGTGCACAGGGTGGTCAGGCAAAAGACCTTGCACCATTCTTTAATGAAGATGGTTTAGGCGCAATCGTTAACTCCTCCCGTGGTATCATCGCTGCTTACAAACAGGAAAAATATGCAAAATTCGGTGCAGAAGGATTTGCAGATGCATCCCGTCAGGCAGTTCTTGACATGAAAGAAGACTTAAGACAGGCTTGGGAAAAATAATAAAAAGTAAGATAGGAGATTAAGATGGCAATTCGTAGAGTATGTGCAGAAGTGATTTCCCAGAAATCCATTGGTACCGGTATTTTTGATATGGTACTTTCCGTTGGTGAAATCGCAAAAGATGCAGTGCCAGGTCAGTTCGTTGCAGTTTATTCCAACAACGGAAGCAAACTTCTTCCAAGACCAATCAGTATCTGTGGCATTGATAAAGAAAATGAAACCTTAAGAATTGTATACCGTGTAACTGGTGAAGGAACCGGAACAGAAGAATTTTCCGGATATAGCGCAGGCACAAAGGTATATGTTATGGGACCATTAGGCAATGGTTATACATTAAAAGATAAAAAAGCAATCGTAATCGGCGGTGGTATCGGTATTCCACCAATGCTTGAGCTTGCAAAACAGCTTGATTGTGAAAAGACAGTGGTACTTGGCTACCGCGACGAAACATTTTTAGATGAAGAATTTGCAGCAGTGGCACCAGTTTATATGTCTAGTGATTTTGGCACGGTTGGCGTAAAGGGAACGGTCATTGATGCAATCAAGGAATATGGTGTGGAAGGCGACATCATCTATGCATGTGGGCCAATGCCAATGCTTCGTGCCTTAAAAGCTTATGCCGAAGAAAATGGCATGGAAGCATACATTTCCTTAGAAGAACGTATGGCATGTGGTGTAGGTGCCTGTCTTGGATGTGTGGTTAAGACAAAAGAAGTAGATCACCATACACATGTTAATAACACAAGAATTTGTACCGAAGGACCAGTATTTGATGCAAGGGAGGTAGAAATCTAATGAATTTATCTGTAAATATCGCAGGTGTTACATGGAAGAATCCTGTTACGGTTGCATCAGGAACATTTGGTTCCGGTTTAGAATATGGCCAGTTTGTAGATCTTAGCAAGCTTGGTGCAGTTACTACAAAAGGTGTTGCGAATGTACCTTGGCCAGGAAATCCAACTCCACGAGTTGCGGAAACATATGGCGGTATGATGAATGCCATCGGTCTTCAGAATCCTGGAATCGATGTATTTTGTAAGAGAGACATTCCTTATCTGAAGGATGCAGGTGCTACCATTGTAGTAAATGTATGTGGTAAGAGTCAGGAAGATTATGTTGAAGTCGTTGAAAGACTCGGAGATGAACCAATTGATATGATGGAAATTAATGTATCCTGTCCAAATGTAAAAGAAGGCGGTATCGCTTTCGGTCAGAATCCGGATGCATTATATGAAATCACAAAGGCAGTAAAAGCTAAAGCAAAACAGCCAATCATCATGAAGCTTTCTCCAAATGTTACTGACATCACAGAGATGGCTCGTGCAGCAGAAGCAGGCGGTGCGGATGCAGTTTCTCTGATCAATACATTAACTGGTATGAAAATCGATGTAGAAAGACAGAAATTTGTAATCGCAAATAAAACCGGTGGTGTCTCCGGTCCAGCAATTCATCCAATTGCAGTCCGCATGGTATATCAGGTTGCCAACGCAGTAAATATCCCAATCATTGGTATGGGTGGTATCCGTACGGCAGAAGATGCGCTTGAATTTATCATGGCAGGTGCAACAGCGGTATCTGTAGGAACCGCAAACTTCAATAATCCATATACTACAATGGAAGTCATTGCTGGTATTGAAGATTATATGAGAAGACACAATGTAGAAGACATTAATGATTTAATAGGTATTGTTAAGTAAGGAGAAGAAGATGAAAAAGATTTTATTAGGACTTGCATTTATCTTTGCACTATGTGCAGGATTTATGGTAAAACCTTCTGATGTTGCAGCTGCAACTAAAGTTGGAACAAATATGTGGGCAATGAACATAGATTTTGAGCATGACATTGACACCTATTCTGTTGACCTTGATAAAGATGGTAAAAAGGACAAAATTGAGGCTGTGATGTTAAGTGATTCCATTGTTACTGATGTGGATGAAGATGGAGAAGAAGTCTATGGCAAAGAGTACCAGGGCTACATGTTAAAAATCAGTGGCAAAACACTTAAGACATGGATGCTTGATGACCACAAATACGGTGAAGTATACATCATGAAAATGGCAGATGGAAAGTATTATCTCTCCATTACAACTACAAAATACAGCAATAAAGGTTCTACCTTTACAGGTGGTATTTACAAATATAAATCTGGAGCGTTAACAAAATTATATACATATGAAACTATGATTTCCACAACCTATCTTAATGGTGGGAAATTTGGTGATGTATACGGAGACTCCTATTCTACTTTTACAGAAATTTATCCAACCAAAGTGTCCAAAGATAATGTTTACTATAACGGCTTAATCGGTACAAAAGCACTTGGCAATGTAAGAGTAGATGGATTAAAAGTAAAATACTCCAAAGGTACGTTCTCTACATCTACATCTGCAGCAACAGCATCGGTACGTACAATCAGCAATGAAAAAACAGGTGAAACAACTCTTAATAGTTATGCTAAGAGTGCTATTAAAGTAAAAAAATCTGTTGGTTCTACAAAAACAAAATTCACAATTAAAAAAGGTGCAAAGTTCAAAGTAACAAATCTTTACATCAAGAAAAAAGTACTCTGGGTAAAAGTAAAAGCTGGAAGCAAGACTGGTTATGTAAAATTAGGAACAAGTCAGTTAGTGAAAAAGCTTGGACAGGTATTCTGGGGATAAAAGATAGGAGAAGATAAAATGGAAGCATACAAACAGGAATTTATTGAATTTATGGTTGAATCCGATGTATTAAAATTCGGAGATTTCACATTAAAAAGTGGCAGAAAATCCCCATTCTTCATGAATGCAGGTGCTTATGTAACAGGTTATCAGTTAAAGAAATTAGGCGAATATTACGCAAAAGCAATCCATGATAACTATGGTGATGATTTTGACGTATTATTTGGACCAGCATACAAAGGTATTCCACTTGCAGTTGTAACAGCAATTGCTTACAGCGAATTATTTGGCAAAGAAGTTCGTTACTGTTCTGACCGTAAAGAAGCAAAAGATCACGGTGCAGATAAAGGAAACTTCTTAGGAACATCCTTAAAAGACGGCGACCGCGTAGTTATGATCGAAGACGTTACAACTTCTGGTAAATCCATGGAAGAAACAGTGCCAAAAGTAAAAGGTGCTGCAGATGTTACAATCGTAGGATTAATCGTATCCTTAAACCGTAACGAAGTTGGTAAAGGCGGCGAAAAGACAGCTTTAGATGAAGTAAAAGATTTATACGGATTCCCAACTGCTGCAATCGTATCCATGCCAGAAGTAGTGGAAGCTCTTTACAACAAAGAAGTAAATGGTAAAGTAGTCATCGATGATACTTTAAAAGCAGCAATCGATGCTTATTACGAAAAATACGGTGCAAAATAGGAGGTAGCTTATCATGAGTGAATCCAATGAAAAAATTTATAAAGCTATGGGGATTACAGGCGGTCTTGGCATCGCTTTAGGAATTATCCAGATCGTAGTTGGCTTAGTGATCGGTATTTTATCCATCGTATCTGGCGCAACCATGATCAAAAACAGAAAAAAGATTTTATTCTAAAAGATACATAAGAGGCAGACCTTTTAAGGTCTGTCTCAACGTGTTTTTTCGTATAAAGCAATATAAAAGAAAATAATCTTAATTTTTTGACACAGGTAAGGAGTAATTATGAGAAGTTTTTTTGACGACAGCTATATGCCTACAGGAGAAGGAATCTTATTAGAATCTAAAATTTCCGTTGCATGCGGCATCATTGGCTGGATCATCTATGCTCTTTTGGTGCTATTTTCTTATAAACATGCAGGTAAAGCAGGTTTAACAATCGGGTTGATCTGCTGGGCACTGATTTTTGATGCCATCTATGGAATTGTATATGCAATCAATGCATTAAGACAGCCAGGAGGTAAGATTAGTGTGAAACTGACAGGCTTGCTGCTCAATGTTTCCCTCATCATCTGGATGGCTTCTATTTTTATCAGAGGCATGGTTTAGGGGGTAAGAATGCACTATAGAGAAAAATTTAAAGAAGAAAATAAAGCGATGGAAGAAAGATTTTTATTATCCATCGAACGAATCGCAGGCATTGCGAAAGAATATAACGTGGCAGAACCATTTGACGAATATTTTCGAGAAATGGCAGACTTCCTTCTTGGAATGAAGGATTTATATGAACGAGAAAAAGTAGACTGGGCAGCTGACCTTAGCCTTGAAGAATTACAGGCCTTCAACGCCTCTTTATATCAGGATGTTTTACCGGAAAATTATGAGACAAGCTATGCCAATCCAAGCTATGCAGTGGAAGTGTTAGGAGATACCTTTGGCAGAATCTTGAGCTTTTTGTATACAGAAATCCGTGGAGAAATCATTTTTGCCTATGAACAGCGCCTTTTTGATATGACCATCATCAATGAACTGTTTTTAGAAATCTATTACCTGTTTTTAGATCCAAATGTATCTTACCGTCAGGTAAAAGAAGCCATTTACTGGTATGTAAATGATTACAGCGATGAGATTATGATGTATCGCACGAGAGAACAGTTAGATACGGATCTGGATTTTGCGACTCGAATTATTATGGAATCCGATTTGTCTGATCTTCGTTATATATATCAGTTTGGCGAATACATTGGAGAAAATGAATTAAAGACCGCTGCCTTTTTAAATGCTATGTCTCAGGAAGAAATCGATGCGATGGCATTTACCTATACCGATGGATATCGGGAAGGCTTTGCAATAAATGGCATGGATATCTCTAAGAAAAAGACGGTAAATATTCGTTATAATATCGGCTTTGAGCGTATGGTAAGAGCTGCGATCAATCAGTTTCGTGCGATTGGTTTAGAACCGATTATCTACCGCTCGGGCGTTCATTCTTTTAATAAACGAGGCATGGTAAAGATTGGTTATCTCTCCACTAGCCCAAATAAACAGTATGAATTTGATCACAGAGCCGATCAGGCAATTTATCTTGATAAAAACTTAGTGAATCGTAAGTTAGAAAGCTTGCAGGCAGCCTACGAAGAATACGCACAGGAAGCAAATGTATTTGGCGGTCCGGCAGTCATGGAAATCTTCGGGGAAGAACCATTTACACCAGTTGCAAAGGAAGAAGCCTACCGATTAAGCGATTATCAGCAGAAATTAGATGTGGATTTCCGTACTCGTTCGAACCAGATTGTAAATCAATACATTCGTCCGGAAGAGAGAAGCTTTACGATCATCGCTTATCCAATGCCTGAAATTGGCGATGATTATAAAGAAATCTTTGCGGAAATCGTAAAGGTCAATACATTAGATAAAGTTTTATATCGAAACATCCAGCAGCACTTAATCGATGCGCTTGACAGGGCCGAATATGTGCATGTTCTGGGCAAGGGCGCGAATAAAACTGATATTAAAGTGATGATGCATGAGATGGATGATCCTGCTCATCAGACCAATTTTGAAAACTGTCTTGCGGATGTGAATATCCCGGTCGGAGAAGTATTTACCTCTCCAAAGCTTACCAGGACGAACGGAGTGCTTCATGTCAGCGAGGTATTCTTAAATGAATTAAGCTATAAAGATCTTTGTATTACATTTGAGGATGGCATGGTCAAGGATTATAGCTGTAAAAACTTTGATTTGGAAGAAGAAAATCGCAAGTTCATAAAGGAAAATGTTTTGTTTAACCGTGAGACTTTACCAATCGGGGAGTTTGCAATCGGGACAAATACTTACGCGTATGTGATGGCACACAAGTATGATATTGTATACAAGCTTCCAATTTTAATTGCGGAAAAGATGGGGCCACATTTTGCAGTAGGGGATACGTGCTACAGCTATTGTGAAGATACAATCGTTCATAATCCAGACGGCAAGGAAATCGTGGCAAAGGAAAATGAATGCTCCATTTTAAGAAAAACCGAACCTGAAAAAGCATATTTTAACTGTCATACAGACATTACCATTCCATATGAAGAGCTTGGAAGTATTACTGCAATTTTAAAAGATGGCAGTGAGATTGTGCTCATTGAGGACGGAAGATTCGTTCTTCCAGGCACAGAAATGCTCAATAAACCATTTGAAAATGCGTAAATTTTATGTAATTTTCATAAACTATTTTTTGGTCGGTTGACGAAACCGAAAAGAGTTTATATTATGAAAAATGTGAAAAAGGCAAATCCTATACATAAAGGAGAAATGAAAATGGCAAAAGTCGGAATTATTATGGGCTCTGACTCTGACCTTAAGGTAATGAGTAAAGCAGCAGCTCAGCTTGAAGAATTCGGTATTGATTATGAAATGACAATTATTTCTGCTCATCGTGAAGCAGATGTTTTAATTGACTGGTGCACGACTGCTCCAGAACGTGGCATGAAGGTTATGATCGCAGGCGCTGGTATGGCAGCAGCTCTTCCAGGCATGTGTGCAGCACTTTTCCAGCTTCCAGTCATCGGTGTTCCTCTTGCAGGAAGCAAATTAGATGGCATGGACGCAGTATTTTCTATTTTACAGATGCCACCAGGGGTACCAGTAGCAACCGTAGCAATTGATGGTGCTAAGAATGCAGCAATTCTTGCAGCAAAGATGCTTGCTATGAGTGATCCTGAAATCCTTGCAAAGCTTGATGCTTACAAGAAGGATATGAAAGAACAGGTTCAGGCAAAAGCAGCAAAATTAGAAAAAGTAGGATATGAAGAATATCTTGCGACAAAATAATTGTTAGAAATAAAGTTAGATTAGACGATAAAATATTTAGAGATATTCAAAGAGGAGAACAAGAATGGGAATGGATTATAAGTCTTCCGGAGTTGATATTGAAGCTGGTTACAAATCCGTAGAATTAATGAAAAAACACGTAAAAGCAACTATGAGACCAGAAGTGCTTGGAAACATTGGTGGATTTGCAGGAGCATTTGACCTTGCAGGCATCAAAGATATGGAAGAACCTGTATTATTATCCGGTACAGATGGATGTGGTACAAAGGTAAAATTAGCAATGATCTTAGACAAGCATGACACAATCGGTATCGATGCAGTTGCTATGTGTGTAAATGATATTGCATGTTCTGGCGGAGAACCTTTATTCTTCTTAGATTACATTGCATGTGGTAAAAACTACCCTGAAAAAATCGCAACGATCGTAAGTGGTGTTGCAGAAGGCTGTATTCAGTCTGAAGCTGCTTTAGTTGGTGGTGAAACAGCAGAACATCCTGGTTTAATGCCAGAAGATGACTACGATTTAGCTGGTTTTGCAGTTGGCGTGGTTGACCGCAAAGATATGATCACAGGTGAAAATATCGCAGATGGTGATGTCATTGTTGGAATTGCTTCCACAGGTGTTCACAGCAATGGATTTTCTTTAGTTCGTAAAGTATTTGATATGACAGAAGAATCCTTAAATACTTACTATGAAGAATTAGGTACAACTTTAGGAGAAGCCTTACTTGCTCCTACAAGAATTTACGTAAAAGGCTTAAAAGCAATCAAGAATGCAGGCGTTACTGTAAAAGGATGTTCCCACATCACAGGTGGCGGTTTCTATGAAAATATTCCTAGAATGCTTCCAGAAGGGGTACATGCAGTGATCGAAAAAGGTTCTTATGAAGTTCCTGCAATCTTTAAATTATTAGCAAAAACAGGTGACATCGCAGAAGAGATGATGTACAACACATACAACATGGGTATTGGTATGATGGTTGTTGTGGATGCTGCAGATGTTGATAAAACAATCGAAGCATTAGCTTCAACTGGTGATCAGGCTTGTGTAGTTGGTAAGATTACAGCAGGCAAAAAAGGAGTTACATTATGCTAAAAATCGCTGTATTAGTTTCCGGTGGCGGAACCAATCTTCAGGCGATCATTGATGGAATCGAAGCTGGGACCATCACCAATGCAAAAATTGATGTGGTTATCAGTAATAACGAAGGTGTTTACTCCTTAGAACGTGCAGCAAAGGCCGGAATTGAAGCTAAGGTTATCTCACCAAAATATTTTGAAACAAGAGCCGCGTTTAACGAAGCATTATATGAAGAATTAGTATCACGTAATGTAGATTTAATCGTACTTGCAGGCTGTCTTGTAGTAATTCCTGAAAAGATCATCAATCATTTTGAAAATAAGATCATCAATATCCATCCATCCTTAATTCCATCTTTTTGTGGAACCGGATATTATGGCTTAAAGGTACACGAAAAAGCATTAGAACGTGGCGTAAAAGTAAGTGGTGCGACCGTTCATTTTGTCGATGCGGGTACAGACACTGGTCCGATCATTGATCAGAAAGCCGTTTATATTGAAGAAGGAGATACTCCAAAGGTTCTTCAGCAGCGAATTATGGAACAGGCAGAATGGGTAATTATGCCAAAAGCCATTGATGATATTGCAAATGGCAGAATCACAGTGGTTGACCACAAAGTGGTTAGAAAGGGTTAAATAAGGGATAAATAGAATATGAAAGTTTTAGTTGTAGGTAGTGGCGGTAGAGAACATGCTATTTGCTGGGCTATCGCTAAAAGTGAAAAAGTAGATAAGATTTACTGTGCACCAGGTAACGCAGGCGTTTCTGAATACGCAGAATGTGTAAATATCGGTGCCATGGATTTTGAAAAGTTAGTAGCATTTGCAAAAGAAGAAGCAATCGATCTTACTGTTATTGGTATGGACGATCCATTAGTTGCAGGTGTGGTTGACGCATTTGAAGAAGCTGGACTTCGTGTATTTGGTCCTCGTGCAAATGCAGCCATCATCGAAGGCTCCAAAGCCTTCTCCAAAGATTTAATGAAGAAATACAATATTCCAACAGCAGCTTATGAAAATTTCACATCTCCTGAAGCTGCTTTAGAATATCTTGAAACAGCAAAAATGCCAATCGTATTAAAAGCTTCCGGTCTTGCTTTAGGTAAGGGTGTATTAATTTGCAATACATTAGAAGAAGCAAAAGAAGGCGTTAAGACTTTAATGCTTGATAAACAGTTTGGTTCTGCTGGTGATACAATCGTAATCGAAGAATTCATGACAGGTCGTGAAGTATCTGTTCTTGCATTCTCCGATGGTAAAACAATCAAATGTATGACATCCGCACAGGATCACAAGCGTGCAAAAGATGGCGACCAGGGACTTAACACAGGCGGTATGGGAACATTTTCCCCATCCCCATTCTATACAAAAGATGTAGAAGAATTCTGTGAAAAATACATTTACCAGCCAACCATCGATGCAATGGCAGCAGAAGGACGTCCGTTCGTTGGGGTATTATTTACTGGTTTAATGTTAACTGAAGATGGTCCTAAGGTACTTGAATATAATTGTCGTTTTGGTGATCCGGAAACTCAGGTAGTGCTTCCACGTATGGAAAATGATATCGTAGAAGTATTCGAAGCCTGTGTAGATGGTACACTTGATCAGATTGAACTTTCCTTTGCTGACAATGCAGCAGTTTGTGTAGTTCTTGCATCTGCAGGATATCCAGAAAGCTATGAAAAAGGCTTTGAAATTACTGGTATCGACGAAGTAAATGCGATGGAAGGATACCACGTATACCATGCTGGTTCTAAATTTAATGAAGAAGGCAAGTTAGTAACAAATGGTGGACGAGTACTTGGAGTTACTGCTCTTGGCGCTGACTTAAAAGAAGCTAGAGCCAATGCTTATGAAGCAACAAAATTCGTACATTTCGATAACAAATATATGAGAACTGATATCGGAAAAGCGATTGATGAAGCTTAATCGTTTATATTGGATATTTTCGAATTGAAGCAGAGCTTCCGGTTTGAGCCGGAGGCTCTTTTTTCGTTTTGCAGTATTGCCATAAAATAGCTTTGCAACTGCCTTGTACATCTACTATATTTGTGCTATTATTTGTATAACAGTAAGAACATGCTTGAAAGTAGGTGTTACGATGATTATTGAAATAGATTTTAACAGTGAAGAAGCCATTTATATTCAGTTGTGTAATCAGATTGTCATGGGAATTGCGACGACCAAACTTCGTCCGGGAGATTCTCTTCCTTCCGTCAGACAGATGGCAGATATGCTTGGTGTGAATATGCATACGGTTAACAAGGCATATTCGATTTTAAAGCAGGATGGATATCTGTCTTTGGATCGTAGAAGAGGTGCCGTTGTTTCTGTGTCTACAAGAGAAAAGCTGATGGAGATGCAGGAATTTCAGAGACGTCTTCAGATTATGATGGCGCAGGCTTATTGTAAGGATCTCACTCGTGATGAGATGCACAGGATTGTGGATTACTGGTACGACCAGTTTGAATAATAGATTTACAGGAGGACCATTTTTATGGGTTTACCATATACATTACTTGCAGATCAGGCATTAGAACATGCGGACTTTGTCGTTACCGAATTAGGACAGAAATTCGTAGGGACAGAGCATTTGCTTGTTGGGCTTTTATGGGCAAGAGAAGGGGTTGCGGCCAAGGTGCTTGAAGCGCATGGGGTGACCGAAGATAAGATTATTCCTTACCTTCACAAAGGGGAAGTGTTTAAGGGAGTGGCAAAAACGAAGGGGACGATCCCGACACCAAGAGTCATCTATATTTTAGATTATGCAGAGATTCTGGCAAATCGATACGGATTTTTATGCATTGGAACAGAGCTATTATTAGCGTCCTTGTTATTAGATGATGATAATAAGGCATGTCAGATTTTAAGAGACTTAAAGATTGATATTAAGAAGATTTTCATGGATGCCTTAACTTCAGCAGGTGTGGATATGGCCGCTGCCAAGAAGGAATTTAAGGGTAAGAATATTCCGGAAGCAAAGGCGAAAGAAGGCATTTTAAGTCAGTACAGCACAGATCTGACGCAGATGGCTGCAGATGGCAAGCTTGATCCGATGATCGGACGTGAAAAAGAGATGGAACGTCTCATGCAGATTTTAAGCAGACGTACCAAGAATAATCCTTGTTTCGTAGGCGAACCAGGGGTTGGGAAAAGTGCGATCGTAGAAGGATTTGCACAGCGTCTTACACGTGGCGAAGTACCGGAAAACTTAAAAGGAAAAAGACTCATCAGTCTTGATTTATCTGGTGTGGTTGCAGGCTCTAAATACCGTGGGGAATTTGAAGAACGAATCAAGAAGATTATTAACGAAGTAAAAACCGGTGGGAATGTCATCTTATTTATTGATGAGATCCATACCATTATTGGAGCTGGTGGTGCGGAAGGTGCCATCGATGCTTCTAATATCTTAAAACCATCTCTTGCAAGAGGAGAAATTCAGTTAATTGGCGCAACAACCAGAACAGAATATACAAAATATATTGAAAAAGATGCAGCACTCGAGCGTCGTTTTCAGCCAATTGATGTGGCAGAGCCAACGGTAGAAGAAACCGTAGATATCTTAAAAGGCTTAAGTGAAAGATTTGAAAAGCATCACAATGTAATTTATACAGAAGAAGCGTTAGTAGAAGCAGCAAAGCTTTCCAAACGTTATGTGGCGGATCGTTTTCTGCCGGATAAGGCAATTGATTTGATTGACGAAGCGGCATCGAGAAAAACCATGGATAACCGTACTAAACCTGTGGAATTTAAAGATTTAGAAGAAGAAATCCAGACACTTTCTAATGTAGTGGAAGCAAAACTGATTGAAGGCGATATCGCTGGTGCAAAACAGGCGAAGCAGCTTTTAGAAGAAGATGTAGCAAGGCTTACAAAATTAGAAGCAAAGTGGGAAAAGAAGGGTAAGAAGAGTACTCGTGAGATCACTGCGGATGATATAGCCCTTGTCATTACCCAGTGGACGAATATTCCGGTTTCCCAGCTTCAGCAAAGCGAGATGAAACGCTTAAAGAATATGGAAAAACTGCTCCATAAGAGAGTGATTGGTCAGGATGAAGCAGTTGTTGCGGTTTCAAAAGCAGTTAAGAGAAGCCGTGTGGGTCTTAAAAATCCGAATCGTCCTGTTGGATCCTTCTTATTCTTAGGACCAACCGGTGTTGGTAAGACAGAACTTTCCAAAGCACTTGCAGAAGCAGTATTTGGAAGCGAAGAAGAGATCATCCGTGTGGATATGTCGGAATTTATGGAAAAGCACAGCGTATCAAAACTCATTGGATCTCCTCCAGGATACGTAGGCTTTGAAGATGGTGGTCAGCTTTCGGAACAGGTTCGAAGAAAGCCATATTCTGTCATCCTTTTTGATGAAATTGAAAAAGCACATCCAGATGTATTTAACATCTTATTACAGGTGCTTGATGATGGTCGAATTACGGATTCTCAGGGACGTACGGTAGATTTTAAGAATACCGTTATGATTATGACGTCGAATGCAGGAGCAAATCGCATCATTGCACCGAAAAATCTCGGATTTGGTGCAGCAACAAGCGCAGATATCAATCATGAGAAGATGAAATCTGCAGTCATGCAGGAAGTTCGTCAGATGTTTAAACCAGAATTCTTAAACCGTATTGATGAGATTATGGTATTCAGATCCCTGAATAAGGCAGAAGTACGTGATATTGCGAAGCTAATGATGGCAGATCTCATTCATCGTGCAAAGGACAATATCGATATTACTTTGAAGGTTTCCCGCTATGTATATGACTATCTTGCGGAAAAAGGCTACGATGAAAAGTATGGAGCAAGACCACTTCGCCGTCTCATTCAGAATGATATTGAAGACAGATTAGCAGACTTTATTTTAGAAGGAGAAGTGGGAGCCGGGGATGTGATCCACCTTCGAATCAAGAATAAAGAACTTACATTTGAAAAGAGTAAGAACTAGAGATATTAACTAGATTAAAGCAACCAAATCATATATAATGAAAGTATCAAAATTCTAGGAGGAATCGATTATGGCAGTAGTAAAAGATTTAATTACTATTACTGAAAATCAGACATTAAGCTTTGGAGATTACAGCCTTGCTGCAAAAACAAAAAAGGCTGACTTTATGTATGAAGGAGACATCTATAAGATCAAGACATTTTCCGAAATCACAAAGCTTGAAAAGAATGGCATGATGGTTTATGAATCTGTTCCAGGAACAGCAGTACATAACCTCAAAGTAACAGATGACACTATTCGTTTTATGGTAGAAGCAGCCGAAGATGTGGAAATCACACTTGGTTTAGAACCAGACTCTGAATATAAAGTTTATGTGGACAACACAAACTTAGGTAAGATTAACACAAACTTAGGCGGCAAGTTAACAATCAGCGTAGAATTTAACGGCGCAACAGAAGCAGAAGTTAAGATTGTTCGTGCATAGGAGATTTTATGGCAAAAAGTAAGAGTGTATACTTTTGCCAGGAATGTGGTTATGAATCCGCGAAATGGATGGGGCAGTGTCCCGCATGCAAAGAGTGGAATACATTTGTAGAAGAACGTATAGAGACAACCAAAAAGGGAGGGGCTAAGGCGAAGAAAACCGTAGCCTCTCCTATGAACATTATTAAGGTTTCTACAAAAGAAGAAGAGCGAATTCCGACCGGAATCAATGAATTAGACCGTGTATTAGGCGGAGGAATCGTAAAAGGTTCCTTATCCTTAGTCGGTGGGGATCCGGGTATTGGCAAGTCCACCCTTCTTCTTCAGGTGTGCCGCAACCTGGCCAACAAAAATCGAAAAATTTTATATATTTCCGGTGAGGAATCCATGCATCAGATCAAGATGCGCGCATCAAGAATCGGAGAATTTACTGGAGAATTATTATTACTTTGTGAGACGGATTTAGATGCCATTTGTGATGGAATATTAAAAGCAAAACCAGAATTCTTAGTCATCGATTCCATCCAGACGATGTATTCCGACTCCGTAAGCTCTGCTGCAGGAAGTGTCAGTCAGGTGCGAGAAGTAACTTCCCGTCTGATGCGTATTGCAAAAGAGCATAATATCGCCATCTTCATTGTTGGACACGTGACAAAGGAAGGTGTCGTTGCCGGACCAAGAACCTTAGAACATATGGTAGATACCGTTTTATATTTTGAAGGGGATCGTCAGGCAGTATATCGCATTCTTCGAAGTGTCAAGAACCGTTTTGGATCGACCAACGAAATCGGGGTATTTGAGATGCGTCAGGATGGGCTTTCTGAGGTGGAGAATCCATCCCAGATTATGTTAAATGGACGTCCAATCGATGCACCTGGCTCCGTAGTGGTTTGTTCTTTAGAAGGGACAAGGCCGGTTTTGATTGAAATTCAGGCTTTGGTTTCTCCGACAAACTTTAACATGCCTCGAAGAACCGCAGTGGGAATTGATTATAACAGGGTCAATCTTTTGATGGCCGTTTTAGATAAAAGAGTAGGGATGCAGCTTGGCGGCTGTGATGCTTATGTAAACTTAGCCGGAGGCATGAAGCTTGGCGAACCTGCCATTGACCTTGGCATTATTATGGCAATCGCTTCAAGCTATCGCAATGCTCCACTAGCTGCCGACACCATCATTTTCGGTGAAGTTGGATTGGTTGGAGAAATCCGTGGAGTATCTCAGGCAGACCAGAGAATCCTTGAAGCAGAAAAGATGGGCTTTAAAACCTGCATTCTGCCAAAAGCGAATTTAGATAATATGCGTATTCAGACCGACATGAAGCTTATTGGTGTGGCAAATGTTCGTGAGGCATTAGATTGCATTGTGTAAGAAAATGTGGTAAGATTAGCGATATTATGACTAAAAATGACGAATAAGAATCGGGAGGATAAAAAATGGAAGAAATGATTTCCAAAAACTTTATCGAGCAGATTATCGATAAAGATATCGCAGAGGGAAAATGTCCAAAGGTAGTGACTCGTTTCCCACCAGAACCAAACGGTTATTTACATATCGGCCATGCGAAGTCCATCATCTTAAACTCCGGACTTGCAAAAAAATATGGCGGAACCTTTAACTTAAGATTTGATGATACAAACCCAACAAAAGAAAAAACAGAATTTGTTCAGTCTATCGTAGAAGACGTGAAATGGCTTGGAGCAGATTTTGGAGATGAATATTTATATGCTTCTGATTACTTTGATCAGATGTACGAATGTGCGATCAAGTTAATCAAGAAGGGCAAGGCTTATGTATGTGACTTAACACCAGAAGAAATCCGCGAATACCGTGGTACTTTAACAGAACCTGGCAAGAACAGCCCATACAGAGACCGTTCTGTAGAAGAAAACCTTGCATTGTTTGAAGCTATGAAGAATGGGGAATTTCCAGATGGAAGCAAAGTACTTCGTGCAAAGATTGATATGAGTGCAGGTAACATCAACATGCGTGACCCAATCATTTACCGTATTGCCCGCATGACTCACCACAACACAGGGGATAAATGGTGTATCTACCCAATGTACGACTTTGCTCATCCAATTGAAGATGCAGTAGAAGGTGTTACACATTCTATTTGTACTTTAGAATTTGAAGATCATCGTCCATTATATGACTGGGTAGCTATTGAATGTGGTTTCAAAAACAGCCCGGACGAAGCTCCAAAGCAGATTGAATTTGCAAAATTATACCTTACCAATGTAGTAACAGGTAAGAGATATATCAAAAAATTAGTAGAAGATGGCATTGTAGACGGATGGGATGATCCACGTCTTGTATCCATCGCAGCATTAAAACGTCGTGGATTTACACCAAGAGCAATCCGTACCTTTATGGAACAGGTTGGTGTATCCAAGAGCCAGAGCTCTGTTGACTATGCAATGCTTGAATACTTCATCCGTGATGACTTAAAGCTTGACTGCCCACGTGTGGCTGCAATCTTAGATCCAATCAAGCTTGTAATCACAAACTATCCAGAAGGCGAAACAGAGATGGTAACCGTACCAAACAACCAGGAAAATCCTGAACTTGGTTCCCGTGAAGTTCCATTCTCTCGCGAAGTATGGATTGAAAGAGAAGACTTCAAGATTGAAAAACCTAGAAAATACCGTCGTTTCTATGTTGGTAACGAAGTACGTCTTATGAATGCATATTTTGTAACATGTACTGGTTATGAAACAGATGAAGATGGCAATGTTACAACTATTTATGGAACTTACGATCCAGCATCTAAGGGAGGCAATTCTCCAGACGGACGTAAAGTTCGAGGAACTATTCACTGGGTTAACTGTGAAACTGCAACAGAAGCAGAAGTTCGTCTCTATGAAAATATCGTAGATGAAGAAAAAGGTGTATATAACGAAGAAACTGGTGAGATGAATATCAATCCAAATTCTATTCAGGTGATTGAAAAAGCTTACATTGAACCAACTGTTACTTCCTATAAACCAGGTGACAGCTTCCAGTTCTTAAGAACAGGATTCTTTGTAATCGATACAAAAGATACGACAGAAGACAAGATGGTATTTAACCGTATTGTAAGCTTAAAGAGTTCCTACAAACCACAGTAATGAATGTTTGGGGCGGAATCAGTGATTCCGCCTCTTTTGATTGAAGGAGAAACAAATGGTACAGGCAGATCGTTTATCTCATTTTAAGACGGGCATATTTGCTGCTCTCGATGATAAAAAAGAAGAATTGATTCGTTCCGGACGAAAAGTATATAACTTATCCATCGGAACACCAGATTTTGCACCATTTCCACATATTATGGAAGCAATGGTAGAGGCAAGCAAGGATCCTGAGAATTACAAATATTCTCTTCGTGATTTTCCAGAAACGCTGCAGGCCGTAAAGGATTATTATATGCTTCGATTTGGTGTAGGAATTAAAGAGAATGAAATCGTATCCGTTCATGGTTCCCAGGAAGGAATCGGTCACATTTGCATGGCGTTAACCGATGAAGAGGATTATGTGCTCCTTCCGAATCCAGGATATCCAATCTTTGAAGCGGGCGCTTATCTTGGTGGTGGAAAACAGTTTTTCTATTCCTTAAAGGCAGAGAATAACTTCTTACCAGATTTTAGTGAAATCCCGGAAGAAATTGCAAAGAAAGCAAAAGTGCTGATTATTTCCTATCCATATAACCCGGTTTGCTCCGTTGCAGATGATAGCGTATATGAGGAAGCAATTGCATTTGCTAAAAAATATGACATTTTAGTTATTCACGACAATGCGTACTCTGATATTATTTACGATGGTCGTGTGGGTAAATCTTTCTTATCCTATGAAGGTGCAAAGGAAATCGGCGTGGAATTCTTCTCTTTATCGAAGTCCTTTAACACAACAGGACTTCGTATTTCCTATTGCGTGGGCAAGAAAGAAGTTGTGGATGCCCTAAAGCTTCTTCGTTCTCAGATTGATTTTGGTATGCCGACTATGATTCAGAAGGCAGCCGTAGCAGCACTTAGAGGACCACTCGAACCAGTAAAAGAACAGTGCAAAGAATACGAAAGACGTCGTGATGCATTATGTGGCGGATTTCGTAAAATCGGCTGGAACGTGCCGGACAGCAAGGGAACAATGTTTGTATGGGCACCGATTCCGGATAAATTTACGTCGTCTACCGAATTTTGCATGGAACTGATGGACAAGACCGGAATCATTTGCACACCGGGAAGCGCATTTGGAAGCCTTGGAGAAGGATATGTGCGTATGGCATTAGTAAAACCGGTGGAAGAACTTACTGAAATTGTTTCTATCGTTGATGCGAGTGGATTATTGAAATAATGTATAAGTTGCATTTTTACAAAAATTCTACTAGCACTCTGGTTGAAAGAGTGCTAAGATATACAACAGAAAGGCCAATACAACAAATTAATATTTGAAAACATTTACTTACATATAAAGGAGATCATTATTATGACATTAAGACCATTAGGTGACAGAGTTGTTATTAAACAGGTTGAACCAGAAACTACTACAAAATCTGGTATCGTATTAGCTCCATCTATTCCAGAAGAACGCAACGAAGCTGAAGTTGTTGCAGTAGGACCTGGAACAGCAGATGTTAAAATGGAATTAGAAGTAGGACAGAGAGTAATCTACTCCAAATTTGCAGGTACAGAAGTTAAGTGTGATGGTGTAGAATACATGATCATGAAACAGTCTGACATTCTTGCAATCGTAGAAGCATAAATCATTTTCGGAGGAATATATAGAAATGGCAAAACAGATCAAATACGGCATTGATGCCAGAAAAGCATTAGAATCTGGTGTAAATCAGTTAGCCGATACAGTAAGAGTAACTTTAGGACCAAAAGGACGTAACGTAGTTCTTGACAGAATCTACGGAAGCCCACTTATTACAAATGATGGTGTTACAATCGCAAAAGACATCACATTAGAAGATCCATTTGAAAATATGGGTGCTCAGATCGTAAAAGAAGTAGCAACAAAGACAAATGATGTTGCTGGTGATGGTACAACAACTGCTACAGTACTTGCTCAGGCAATGGTTAACGAAGGTATGAAAAACCTTGCAGCAGGCGCAAACCCAATCATCTTAAGAAAAGGTATGAAAAAAGCAACAGATGTAGCTGTTGAAGCAATCGCTGATATGAGCTCTGTTGTAACAGGTAGCGAACAGATCGCAAAAGTTGCTGCAATCTCTGCAGGTGATGAAACAGTTGGACAGTTAGTTGCTGACGCTATGGATAAAGTTACAAATGATGGTGTTATCACAATCGAAGAATCCAAATCCATGAAAACAGAATTAGATTTAGTAGAAGGTATGCAGTTTGACCGTGGATATTTATCCGCATACTTCTGTACAGATATGGAAAAGATGGTTTGTGAATTAGACAATCCATTAGTATTAATCACAGACAAGAAAATCTCTGTAATTGCTGACATCTTACCATTATTAGAACAGATCGTTCAGGCAGGACAGAAATTATTAATCATCGCTGATGATGTTGACGGTGAAGCTTTAACAACCTTAATCGTTAACAAAATCCGTGGTACATTCTCCGTAGCAGCTGTAAAAGCTCCAGGCTATGGTGACAGAAGAAAAGCAATGTTAGAAGACATCGCAATCTTAACAGGTGGTATCATGGTTTCCGGCGAAGCTGGCATGGACTTAAAAGAAGTAACACCAGATATGCTTGGTACATGTAAATCCATCAGAATCGAAAAAGAATCCACAGTCATCGTTGACGGTGCAGGAAGAAAAGAAAATATCGAAGCACGTGTTGCTCACATCAAAGGCGAATTAGAAGCTTCCACATCCGAATTCGACCGTGAAAAATTACAGGAAAGACTTGCTAAATTAGCAGGTGGTGTTGCTGTTATCCGTGTTGGTGCTGCAACAGAAACAGAAATGAAAGAAAGCAAATTACGTCTTGAAGATGCATTAGCAGCTACAAAAGCAGCTGTTGAAGAAGGAATCATCTCCGGTGGTGGATCTGCTTACATTCACGCTACAAAGAAAGTAGAAGAATTAGCAGCTACACTTGAAGGCGACGAAAAAACAGGTGCGAACATCATCCTTAAAGCATTAGAAGCTCCATTATTCCACATTTCCGCAAATGCTGGTTTAGAAGGTGCTGTTATCATCAATAAAGTAAAAGAATCCGAAGAAGGAATCGGCTTCGATGCATTAAATGGTGTGTACACAGATATGATCAAAGCTGGTATCATCGACCCAGCAAAAGTAACAAGAAGCGCTTTACAGAATGCAACATCCGTAGCTTCTACATTACTTACAACAGAATCCCTTGTTGCTGATATCAAAGAAGATGCACCAGCAGGCGCAGGTATGCCAGGCGGAATGCAGATGGCACCAGGCGGCATGGGCATGATGTAGACACACAACGAGCCAAAGTCGTAGCAATATCTGAATTAGAGAAATAAAAAAATCATCCAAAGGAAAGTGCTTGCATTTTCCTGCGGGTGTTTTTTTATTTCTCGTAGGTCAGCAGTAGCTGACCTTGGCGACTGTGAACTAGCGAGAGTTTCTGTAAGAAACTCGAGTCTAGACACAGACGACAAATTCAGATATTGCGTAAGTGCGTAGTGAAGCTTTTATTTTAAAACTTTTCGCAAAAAATCATTTTTCAACACTTGCCCTATCATTTGAAATCCTTTATACTAAGTAGATAGACTAGCGTCTATATATCTACACAAACAGATAGAAGGGAATATAATATATGAGTACTATTTATGCTAATAAGGTAATCGATATGGGAGTGAATGTGGAGGCATTTATGGATGAAGGTATGTTCATTCTTTTTGGCGATATTGTGCCTGACACACTGAAAGACCTTTGTTATATCACTACGATGAATCCTATGACAGGCGAACTTGCTGTAGGACAGAAGCTGATCATTGATGGAGTAAGCTATGAAATCACAGCAGTAGGTAGTCTTGCGCAGAAGAATCTCTCCGCAATGGGTCACTTAACAATCGTATTTAATGAAGCTGCTGAAGCAGGCCTTCCAGGAAGCATCTGTGTAGAAGCAAAACCGGTTCCAACATTATTAGTAGGAAGCGAAATCTCAATTGTAGAATAGAAATCAGAAACAGAGATAAAGGAAGAATTACAATTTGTAATTCTTCCTTTTAAATTCCTCAAAAAGGAGTATTACATGATCGAAGGAATCATTTTTGACATGGATGGGCTCATGTTCGATACGGAAAAAGTAGCTCTCAAGGTCTGGCAGCGAATTGCCAGAGAACAAGGGTATGAGATGTCCGATGCTTTTGTCATCGGCATGCTCGGACGAAAACATGAAGAAATCACAGAAGATATCAAACGAGAAATCAGTCCTGATTTTGATACGGATCTCGGATGGAAACTAAGAACCGACTATGTAACTGAATGGATTGATGAAGAAGGAGTCCCATTAAAAGAAGGGCTGCTTGAACTTCTTGCCTATGCAAAAGCCAATGGAATCAAGATGGGAATCGCATCCTCCACTCACGATAAAGTGGTGGCAGAGTATCTGATAAAAGCAGGCATCGACGAATATTTTGACGGAATTGCATCCGGCTATATGGTAGAAAACGGAAAACCAGCGCCAGATATCTTCCTGCTTGCCGCAAAACAAATCGGTGTAGCCCCAGAAAGATGTCTCGGGCTAGAAGATGCACCATCCGGAATCCGCGCCGCAAGCGGCGCCGGGATGAAAGTCATCATGGTTCCGGATCTATTAAAACCAACGAAAGAAGACTTAAATTTTGTCGATCAGGTAGCCACTACTTTAGCCGATGTAATTGTATGTTTACAAGATTGTTAAAAATCTGAAACAACAAGGTATTTCGTTGACAATAAAAAATCTTTTTGTTATAGTTAATGACAATTCCATTTGAAAAGGAAAAAGAAACTTAAGTAAAAATGATAATAAATAACAAGAATTAATTAGAAAGTGAGGAACTCCAATGGGTAGAATTATTGGCGAAGGAATTACATTTGATGACGTATTATTAGTACCACAGTATTCTGAAGTAATTCCAAACGATGTTAGCTTAAAAACAAGACTTACAAAAGGCATCACACTTAATGTTCCATTTATGAGTGCTTGTATGGACACAGTAACAGAACACAGAATGGCGATCGCTATGGCCCGTCAGGGTGGTATCGGTATCATCCACAAGAACATGTCCATTGAACGTCAGGCAGAAGAAGTAGATATGGTAAAACGTTCTGAGAATGGCGTTATCACAGATCCATTTTCCTTAGCTCCTGAAAATACAATCGCAGAGGCTGATCTTTTAATGGCAAAATACCGCATTTCCGGTGTTCCTATTACAGAAGAAGGCAAATTAGTTGGTATCATCACAAACCGTGATATCAAATTCGTAGAAGATTTCAACCAGCCAATCAAGAATGCAATGACAACTACAGAAGAAGGCTTAATCACTGCAAAAGAAGGCGTTACTTTAGATGAAGCAAAGAAAATCTTAGGTAGAGCAAGAGTTGAAAAACTTCCAATCGTTGATGATGAAGGCTACTTAAAAGGTCTCATCACAATCAAGGATATCGAAAAACAGATCAAATATCCAAATGCAGCAAAAGATTCTCAGGGAAGACTTCTCTGTGGTGCAGGCGTAGGTGCTACACCAGATATCATCAAGAGAATTGATGCTTTAGTAGCTGCAAATGTTGACGTAGTTGTTGTAGACTCCGCTCATGGACAGTCCGCAAACATCATTCGTACAATCAAGATGATCAAAGAAAAATATCCAGAACTTCAGGTAATCGCAGGTAACGTTGCAACAGCAAGAGGTACAGAAGACTTAATTAACGCTGGCGTTGATGCAGTTAAGATCGGTATCGGACCTGGTTCTATCTGTACAACACGTGTCGTTGCAGGTATCGGTGTTCCTCAGATTACAGCAGTTATGGATGCTTACGAAGTTGCTAAGAGATATGATGTACCAATCATCGCAGATGGTGGTATCAAGTTCTCCGGTGACGTTACAAAAGCAATCGCAGCAGGCGCATCCGTTTGTATGTTCGGTTCCATGTTAGCAGGCTGTGAAGAATCTCCTGGAGAAACAGAATTATACCAGGGAAGAAAATATAAAGTATATCGTGGTATGGGATCCATCGCAGCTATGGAAAATGGTTCCAAAGACCGTTACTTCCAGGCAAATGCGAAAAAATTAGTTCCAGAAGGTGTAGAAGGACGAGTAGCTTACAAAGGAAGCGTAGAAGATGTAATTTATCAGTTAGTTGGTGGTCTTCGTTCCGGTATGGGTTACTGTGGTGCTCCTGATATCAAGACATTACAGGAAACAGGCGAATTCGTTAAGATTTCTGCAGCATCCTTAAAAGAATCTCATCCACATGATATTCAGATTACAAAAGAAGCTCCTAACTACTCTGTAGGATAAGGTATAGGTTCATGATAGAAAAATTCAGTGTACGAAAGCCCTTTACCATAATCGTTGCTGTTATTCTGATTCTTATTCTTGGGGGCGTATCTTTTACCAAGATGCAGACTGACCTCTTGCCGAATATGAACCTTCCATATGTATTAGTTATGACAACTTATGGAGGAGCATCACCGGAAGAAATTGAGATGCGAATTACGAAGCCAGTGGAACAGGCAGTAGCAACCGTTGGTGGGTTAGAAAATATGAGTTCCACTTCCAGAGAGAATGTCTCTATGGTAGCGATGGAATTTACCGATGATATCAGCATGGATGCAGTAACCCTTGATATCAGAGAAAAGCTTGACCTGATCAAGGCTTATCTGCCGGAAGAAGCAGGGTCTCCAACCATTTTAAAATTAAGCATGGATATGATGCCTGTACTCGTAACAGCCATTGACCATGATGAGATGGATGCATCCGAGCTTTCCGAATACGTTGAAAATTCCCTTCAGCCATCCATTGAATCCGTAGAAGGGGTTGCTTCCGTATCCACAACCGGTCTGGTAGAAGAAAGCATCAATGTTATTATCAACGATAAGAAAATCAAAAAGGTAAATCAGAAAGTAAAAGATGCATTAAATGGCAAGTTTGATGAAGCCGAAGATAAACTCAATGAAGCAGACAGCAAGCTCCAGAAGGCAAAAAGTACATTAGACAGCCAGAGAAGCAAAGCGAATGCACAGATTGCAAAAGCAAAAGGTGCGTTAAATAATGCTCAGCTTTCTATCACAGAAAAAGAAATTCAGATTACAAGTGCTAAGATGACCTTACAGTCTAAGATTACCGAAGCACAGATGTCTGAAAAACAGTTAGAAGAAGGCATCAAAGTCTTAAAAGAGCAGTTAAAACAGGCAAAAGACGGACTTGCTCAGCTTGAATCCTATGGCATGGGTGATTCCGAAGAAGCACAGCAGTTAAAAGCTGGCATCAAAACCATGGAAGAAACTCTTGCAGGTTATGAAGGCCAGTTAGCAATATTAAAGAAGACCATCAAAGAGCTTAACAAGCAGGTTAAGCAGATGGATTCTGCATTAAAGCAGATCAAAAAAGGCCAGACAACGGTCAATGATCAGCTTACTTTAATTGATGAAAAATCCGGTGAAGCATCTGGTGCCATGACAAGTGCAGAAATCCAGCTTGTGACAAATGGAGATAAAGTAAAATCCGGTCTTGAACAGATTGAAGCACAAAAAGAAGCCGCACTTGCAGCAGCAGATGTAACGAAGACTTTAACTGTTGATACAGTAAAAGCCTTATTACAGGCACAGAACTTTGCAATGCCTGCTGGTTATGTAACCGAAGAAGGTGTTGACTATTTAGTTCGAGTTGGTGACGAAGTAACCAGCCAGAAAGAATTAGAAAACCTCGTACTCATCGATATGGGTATTGACGGCCTTAAGCCAATTAAATTAAAAGATGTTGCTGACGTTGCAGTTGTCAGCACAGAAGGTGATGTTTACTGTAAGGTAAATGGTAACGAAGGCATCTTAATGACCATTCAGAAGCAGTCTACTTACTCTGCGTCCGATGTTTCCGGAAGAATCGCAGACAAATTAGATCAGCTCAAAAAGGACAAAAAAGGTCTCCATTATACAAACCTGATGGATCAGGGTGTATACATTGATCTGATCGTAAATTCTGTTTTAGAAAACCTTATTTTAGGTGCAATTTTCGCGATCATCGTATTACTCCTTTTCTTAAAGGATTTACGACCAACCTTAGTTGTAGCATTATCGATTCCGATTTCCGTAGTATTTGCCATCGTATTGATGTATTTTACCGGAATCACATTAAATATTATTTCCCTCTCCGGTCTTGCACTCGGGGTAGGTATGCTTGTAGATAACTCGATCGTAGTAATCGAAAACATTTACCGATTAAGACAGGAAGGCATGGATGCAGGAGAAGCTGCCGTAGAAGGTGCTCATGGAGTAGCAGGAGCGATTACCGCTTCCACTTTAACAACCGTTTCCGTATTCCTTCCAATTATCTTTACAACAGGGCTTACAAGAGAAATCTTTACCGATATGGCATTAACAATTGGATTTTCCTTAGTAGCCAGCTTAGTTGTTGCGATTACCGTAGTACCAATGATGGGTGCCGGTCTTTTAGGTAATGTAACACAGAAACAGAATCGAATTATCGATAAAGTAAAAGACTTCTATTTAGGAATCATGGGCAAAATCCTCTCTAAGAAGATTATTACCGTACTTCTTGCACTCGTATTATTTGCAGGAAGCATCGCTGGAATTGCCGCAAAAGGGGTATCCTTATTCCCAACAATGGAAAGCCCACAGATGAACATGACACTTACTATGCCAGAAGGTTCCACGCAGGAAGAGATGGTGGACATGGCCAATACCGTAGTTGCCAAAGCACTCGAAGTAAAAGATATTGAAACTATTGGTGCTATGCAAAGCGGTGCAAGTGGAATGTCCGTATTAACGGGCGGCGGCTCAAATGCAAAGAGCGTTTCCATGTATGTTCTCTTAAAAGAAGATAAAAAGAAGACAAATGAGCAGATTAAAGCTGCCATTGAAAAGAAAACAAAAGACTTTGACTGTGAACTTTCCATCAGCACAAGCACAATGGATATGGGTGCAATGGGTGGATCCGGAGTATCCATTTCTGTTAGAGGAAATGACCTCGATAAGCTTCGTAATATTGCAGATCAGGTAGCTGGTGTCGTAGAAGAAACCAAAGGAACAGAGAATGTTTCGAACGGCCAGGAAAATACTACTGCAGAAGTTCACATCGTCGTAGACAAAATGAAAGCAATTAAGAAGGGTCTTACAACTGCTCAGGTTTACCAGGCTGTTGCAATGGAATTAAAAGATGGATCTTCTGCAACAACAGTTGAGCAGAATGATACTATCCTTGATGTAATTGTTGAACAGAAGAAGAAAGTTACTTCCCGTAAGAAGTTAGAAGAGTTAAAGCTTACAGGAAAAGTAGGAACAGAAGAAAAAACAGTTCGCTTAAAAGATATCGCAAAGGTTGTGGACAGCGACAGTTTATCTAGTATCAGTCGTGTAAATCAGACACGTAGCCTTACAGTAACAGCAGATGTTAAAAACGGATACAATGCAACCAAGTTAAGCAATAAGATTTCTAAGAAAGTGAAGAAGATTGACCTTCCAAAAGGATATACCATCGATGCGGGTGGTGAAGCAGAATCCATCCGAGAAATGATGAAACAGATTGGACTTATGCTTTTACTTGCAATCATCTTCATGTATCTCATCATGGTTGCACAGTTCCAGTCCCTGCTTTCTCCATTTATCATCTTATTTACGATTCCGCTTGCGTTTACAGGTGGTATTCTTGGACTTTTAATTGCCGGAATGGACTTAAGTGTTATCGCGATGATCGGTTTCGTTATGTTATCCGGTATCATCGTTAACAACGGTATCGTATTAGTAGATACGATCAATCAGCTTCGTGAACAGGGAATGGAAAAAGAAGAAGCAATCATCACTGCAGGTGGTATGAGACTTCGACCTATCTTCATGACAGCTATGACAACCATCCTTGGTCTTTCCCTCATGGCGATTGGATTTGGTCAGGGTTCTGAGATGTCTCAGCCAATGGCGGTTGTAACGATCGGAGGTCTTATCTACGGTACACTTTTAACACTGATTGTTGTACCAGCAATTTATGGCCTTATCACAAGTGATGATGGCGGAAGAAGATTTCATCTTCCAAAGATTTCATTTTCGAAAATTTCTCTTCCAAAGGTATCTTTGAAAAAGAAAAATAAGAACGAAGAATAAAGCATCGATCAGGTGTCGTTTCAAGTTTTGAAACGGCACCTTTTTATGTGTCCGATTGCATTTTGAAGGTGGATACTTTATAATTAAAATAGCGCCATAAATTAAAATTTTGTTCGGGGTATGACAAATGAAGAAGAAATTTTTGTTTGAGACAATACGTTTAAATAAATATATGAGTGATGCGGGCATTTGCTCTCGCAGACAGGCAGACAAGTATATTGCAGATGGTTTAGTAACCGTAGACGGAGAAGTAGCAGTTCCGGGAACGAAGGTGACAAGAAATCAGGAGGTTTGCTTTGATGGAAAAGTGATTTCTCTTGTGGAAGAATTAGAATTGATTGCCTTTAACAAGCCAAGAGGAATTGTTTGTACTGCCTCTAAGAAAGAAAAAGATAATATCATTGATTTTATCGACTACCATACTAAGATTTATCCAATCGGAAGATTAGATAAGGATTCCGAAGGGTTGATCTTACTTACAAATGACGGCGAGATTTCGAACCGCATTCAGAAAGCCCGTTACTATCATGAAAAAGAATATATTGTTACGGTAGATAAACCAGTTACGATCGAATTTTTATATGGAATGCGCAATGGCGTGCCAATTTTAGATACCGTTACACGCAAATGTAAGGTGAAGAAGTTAAGCAAAAATCAATTTTCCATTATTCTCACACAAGGATTAAATCGCCAGATTCGTCGTATGTGTGAATACTTTGGATACCGTGTAGTCAATCTTCAGCGCGTACGAATTATGGACATTGAGCTTGGAAAGTTAAAAACAGGAACTTATCGTAAGCTCACAAAACAGGAAGTGAATCGATTGAAGAAGGAGCTTTTTGATGAATCAGAAGAATAGAATGAAAGAACTGATCGAAATCCTGAATGAAGCATCAAAAGCATACTATCAGGAGAATCGAGAAATCATGAGCAATTATGAATACGATGCTTTGTATGATGAATTAGTTGCTCTCGAAGAAGAAACGAATATTACTTATGCCAATTCGCCAACCATGCATGTTGGATATGAGCTTTTAACAGAACTCGTAAAAGAAGCGCATGAATCTCCTATGTTATCCTTAGATAAGACAAAGGAAGTAGCTGCGCTGGCGTCCTGGTTAGGGGATCAGGAGGCACTCCTTTCCTGGAAATTAGATGGACTTACCATCGTTTTAACCTACGAAGGCGGAGTACTCACAAAAGCAGTCACAAGAGGCAATGGCAAAGTAGGGGAAGTAGTTACGAACAATGCAAAGACGTTCTGCAATCTTCCTGCAAAAATTGAATTTAAAGGCAAGCTCGTCATTCGAGGAGAAGCCATTATCAAATATAGCGATTTTTATAAAATCAACGAAAGCATTCAGGATGTGGATGCAAAATACAAAAATCCACGAAACTTATGCAGCGGCTCCGTAAGACAGTTAAATAACGAGGTGACTGCAAAAAGAAAAGTATACTTCTATGCATTCAACTTCGTGCAGGCAGAAGGTATGGAGCTTCCTGAAAGTGTAGAAGAACGTTTTGACTGGCTTGAACATCAGGGTTTTACTGTAGTTGAGCACAAGCGAGTAACTGCTGCTACCGTTGCAGATGCAGTAAAAAGCTTTGCAGATAAAATTAAAGAGATCGATGAGCCATCCGATGGCCTTGTAATCATCTATGATGATATTCCATACGGAGAAAGCCTTGGAACAACCGCTAAGTTCCCACGTAATTCACTCGCATTTAAATGGGCGGATGAGATTGCAACGACAAAGCTTAGTTATATTGAGTGGAGTCCATCGAGAACCGGGCTCATCAATCCGGTTGCAGTTTTCGAACCTGTGGAATTAGAAGGAACAACCGTAAGTCGTGCAAGCCTTCATAACGTAAGCATCGTAGAAGAATTAGCACTTGGCGAAGGAGATGAAATCACTGTATACAAAGCCAATATGATCATTCCTCAAATTGCAGAGAATCTGACGAAAACGGGTGGAATCAAACCCCCTTGTCAATGTCCTGCCTGCGGCGGGGAAACGCTCATAAAGGAAGATAACGGAGTAAAAGCTCTTTACTGTGGCAATGAATTCTGCAGTGCGAAGAAATTAAAGCTGTTTGGTCATTTTGCTTCCCGAGATGCCATGAACATCGTCGGAATGAGCGAGGCAACGCTTGGAAAGATGATCGACCAGGAATTTTTAAGCGAATTATATGATCTTTACGATCTTGAAAAATACAAAGATTCCATCGTGGAGATGGATGGCTTTGGTGAAAAATCTTATCAAAAGATGATCAAATCCATTGAAAAGTCCAGAGAAGTCCTGCTTCCAAACTTTATCTATGCACTTGGAATCAGCAACGTCGGCTTGTCAAATGCTACCCTCATCACGAAGCATTTTCACAGTGACTGGGAGATGATCAAGCAGGCAAAAGAAGAAGATTATTTAGAAATTGAAGGAATTGGTCCGGTTATTGCAGCATCTATGGTTCATTATTTTGAGAATGAACATAATCAGGAGATGTTAGCAAAACTAGAACAAATCCTGATCTTGAAAAAAGTAGAAGAATCCACAACGAAAAAGACCTTAGAAGGCAAAACCTTTGTTGTGACCGGATCTGTACATATCTTTAAAAACCGCAAAGAAGTGCAGAAAAAAGTAGAAGAATTAGGTGGTAAGGTGACAGGATCCGTAACGAAGAAGACGGATTACCTCATTAACAATGACATCACAAGTAATTCTTCGAAGAATAAAAAAGCAAAAGAATTAGGGGTACCAATTATCACCGAGGAAGAATTTATCTCGATGACCGAATAAAGGAGAAGAGAAATGCCAATTTGTATTGATAAGGATTTACCTGCAAAGGAAATACTTGAGAGAGAAAATGTATTCTGTATGGACTACGAAAGAGCTCATACTCAGCAGATTCGTCCTCTTGAAATTGTTATTTTAAATCTGATGCCAACAAAACAGGATACGGAACTTCATTTGCTTCGCAGCCTGTCTAATACACCGCTTCAGATCAATATCACATTTTTACAGACAGAAAGCTACCGTCCTACTCATGTGGCAGAGTCTCATATGGAAAAATTCTATATGTTTTTCTCTGAAATCAAGAGCAGACGATTTGACGGTATGATCATTACAGGTGCACCACTAGAACAGATGGAATTTGAAGAAGTAGCTTACTGGCCGGAATTATGTGAAATCATGGAATGGAGTAAGACACACGTAACCTCCACGTTACATATTTGCTGGGGTGCACAGGCAGGTCTTTACTATCATCATGGAGTGCCAAAAATCTATTTGGATAAGAAGCTTTCCGGTGTGTATAAACATTATCCACTTCATAAGAAGACACCACTGATTCGTGGTTTTGATGACATTTTCTATGTGCCACATTCTAGATATACAGCAAGTGATGCAAACTTTATTTGGAATAATAATCATCTCATTACGGTTGGTGCGTCCGATGAAGCTGGTCCATATTTGATTATGAATGCGACGGGAAGTCAGATTTTCGTTACTGGTCATCCGGAGTATGACGTGATGACACTTGATTATGAATACAAACGAGACATCGGAAAAGGACTTGAAATTGATGTTCCACAGCACTATTATGTGGACGATGATCCTGCAAAAGGACCAATCAAATCCTGGAGATGTCATGCGAATATGATGTATACAAATTGGTTAAACTACTATGTATACCAGATTACACCATACGATTTAGAAGAAGATCTTTGCTTAGAAGCATGTATGATATAAATAGGAAATAGATAAAATGATAAAGATGATTTGTACCGACTGCGACGATACCATTCTTCCAGAAGGAAGAAGAGACTTAAATCCTGCCTATTTTGATATGATCAGAAAATTCATTGCAAAAGGGCTTAAAGTAGTTGTCGCAAGCGGGAGACAAAAACCAAGCATTAAGAAAACATTTATTCCGGTGGTAGATGACATTATTTATTTAGCAGATAATGGCACGGATATTGCAGCACCGGATTATATTGACAGTCTTCCTTTTGATGAAGAGGATTACCAGGATTTGATTCGTGATTTGAAGAGTGTTGGCGAAGAATATCACATCATGGTATGTAAAGCGGACTGCTCTTATATCGAATATACGTCTGAAGCTTATTATCACCGTATGGTCGATTCTTATGGCTATGTGGCTGAGATGGTGGAAGATGTGGCAAAGATCTCTGGTATTTGCAAGATTTCGCTCTTCCGTTTTGATGGAATTGAACCTCATGTGGCAGATTTGCTAACCAAACGATGGGCCAATCGCTTAGATGCATGTCTTGCGGGCGAGTTATTTTATGACTTTATGCCAAAGAACTGCAACAAAGGCAAAGGGCTTGAACTTTTACAAAAGCACTATGGAATTCTTCCCGAAGAGACGGTCGCATTTGGCAACGCACCAAATGATATTCCGATGTTACTTCAGGCGGGCACTAGTTATGCAGTGAAGAATGCTTCCGAAGACCTCAAAGCAGTGGCAAATGAGGTGATCGGCAGCATGAAGGAAGATGCCGTTCTTAAAAAAATGCAGGAAATATATAACGCATTATAAAAGACAGTAAGAAATAATAAAATATAAAAATCTTCAGTAGGAGAAGGTAATATGTTAAAAGGCATAATTTTTGATATGGACGGAGTTATCTCTGATTCTGAACGTTATTATGTGCAAGTAAAGAATGACGTGCTTGCTCATTTTGGTATTTACGATGTTCCTTATGAATACCATATGCAGTTTGTTGGAACAACTCATGCGTTTCAGTGGGAGCATATGAGCAAGGATTTTCACAAAGAAGATATCACGATACAGGAATATCTTGATTATTTTTATCCTTACAAGGATGCATATTTTGAAAAACAGAATATCGGACCAATCAGGGGTGTCGTTGATTTCATTCATGAAGTAAAGGATGCAGGATATCCAATTTCCATCGCTTCCTCAGGAACCATCGAAGAGATTGAACGTATGCTTAAGAAGCTTGGATTGTTTGAATGCTTTGATGCGATTGCTTCCGGATGGGAATGTAAGGCGAGCAAACCGGAACCAGATGTATATCTTCTTGCAGCACAAAAAATGGATGTGGATCCTGAGCATTGTCTTGTAATTGAAGATGCGCCAAATGGTGCCATCGGTGCAAAAGCAGCCGGAATGTATTGCTTAGGATTTTCAAATGCAGATTTTCCAATGAGTGAGATGAAAGAAGCAGACAGCGTTTTCACACAATATGAAGATATCTCAATAAAATATTTAGAAAATCTTATGAAATAATACCAAGGAATCAAATTGAAATACCATTTGGATAGTGATATAATTCTAACAAATGTATAAGTTGATGCATTATAAAAATAGTGATTTAGTGATAATTTCATGCGTATTGGCGCATTTATATAGATTAAGAAATGGAGAATTTAATTATGGGTAAATATTTTGGAACAGACGGATTTCGTGGAGAAGCTAATGTAACTCTTACAGTGGATCATGCATTTAAAGTAGGTCGTTTCTTAGGATACTATTTTGGACAGGATGGCCACAGACCACAGATTGTCATCGGGAAAGATACAAGACGTAGCAGTTACATGTTTGAATATTCTTTAGTAGCAGGTTTAACTGCTTCCGGAGCAGATGTTTATCTTCTTCATGTAACAACCACACCAAGTGTTTCTTATGTGGTTCGTTCCGAAGGATTTGACTGTGGTATCATGATTTCTGCGAGCCACAACCCATTCTATGATAATGGAATCAAGCTTATTAATGCCAAAGGTCATAAGATGGAAGCAGAAGTTGAAGATAAAATTGAAGCATATATCGATGGATTAGTTGACGAAATCCCACTTGCAAAACGTGTGGATATCGGAGCTACAACAGACTACTCCATGGGACGTAACTTATATGTTGGTTACTTAATCTCCCAGGCAACAAGATCCTTTAAGAATATGAGAGTTGGTCTTGACTGTTCGAATGGTAGTGCTTATGCAATTGCAAAGAATGTATTTAACGCATTAGGTGCACATACTTATGTAATCAATAACTGGCCGGATGGAACAAACATTAACAGAAACTGTGGTTCCACCTGCATCGAGATTCTTCAGAATTACGTAAAAGAAAATAAATTAGATGTTGGATTTGCCTTTGACGGTGATGCAGACCGTTGTATCGCAGTTGATGATAAGGGTAATGTAGTAGATGGTGATTTAATCCTCTATGTATGCGGTACTTACATGAGACAGCAGGGCAAATTAAATAAGAATACGATCGTAACAACCGTTATGTCAAACTTAGGTTTATACAAAGCTTTAGACCGTGAAGGCATCAACTACGAAAAGACAGCAGTTGGTGATAAATATGTTAACGAATGTATGGTAAAGAACCGCTACAGCTTAGGTGGAGAACAGTCCGGACATATCATCTTCAGCAAACACTCTACAACAGGTGATGGTGTTTTAACAGCTCTTAAGATTATGGAATCCATGATCGAACAGAAACAGCCACTTAGCAAATTAGTGGAACCAGTGACCATCTTCCCACAGCTTTTAGTAAACTGCCGTGTAGCAGATAAAACTGCAGCACAGGAAGATCCAGATGTGATCGCAGCAGTGAAGGCAGTAGAAGAAAGCCTTGGAGATGACGGACGTATCTTAGTTCGTCCAAGTGGTACAGAACCACTCATTCGAGTAATGGTAGAAGCAGAAACAGATGAAATCTGTGAAAAATATGTTGACCAGGTAGTACAGGTATTAAAAGCGAATGGTCATGTAACAGAGTAATGAATCTATTTTTTGGCGGTGCTCATGCGGGCATCGCCAAAATTTACTTTAGAAGGATATTAGGAGAGATCAATGTCAAAGATTTTTGCAGACATTATCATTAATATTTCTCATGAGGCACTCGATCGCGTATTCCAATACGAGGTGCCTTTTTATTTGTCAGGACATATTATGCCCGGAACAAAGGTAATCGTGCCGTTTGGACGGGGCAATAAAGAGATGGAAGGATACGTCATCAAGCTTGGTACAGAAGCAAATTTTGATGAAAGTAAGATCAAGAGCATTATACGTGTTTCCGAAAAGGGAGTATCCATTGAAGGCAAATTAATTAAGCTTGCCTGGTGGATCAGACAAACCTATGGCTCTACGATGATACAGGCACTAAAAACCGTTCTTCCTGCTGGCGAAAAGATCAAGCAAAAAGAAGAACGCTATGTATGCTTAAAGCTTCCAAAAGAAGAAGCACAAAAAGCATACGAAGAAGCCGCAAAAAAGAATCGAAAAGCACAGGCGAGACTTCTAAGAGAGCTTCTTGAACAAGATAAAATTCCATATGAAATTGCAACTCATCAGCTTAAAATCGGAAGACCAACCTTAAGCAGATTAGAAGAATTAGGCATGATTTCGATCGAAGCGATCATGTATTACCGTAATCCGTTAAACTTATCTGGCGAACTTCTCCCACCGAAGAAGCTCAATGAAGAGCAGCAGTACGTGGCCGATACATTTGCCAGGGAGTATGAGGAAGGACTTCGAAAGACGTATCTCCTTCACGGGGTAACGGGAAGTGGTAAGACCGAAACTTACATGGCATGCATTGATGCGGTGTTAAAGGAGGGCAAACAGGCGATTGTTCTCATTCCGGAGATCGCACTTACCTATCAGACCGTCAAGCGTTTTTACCAGCGCTTTGGAGATCAGGTGTGCATTATGCATTCGAAATTATCCAAAGGCGAGCGTTACGATCAGATGATGCGTGCGAAAAATGGAGAAGCCAATATTATGATTGGTCCAAGATCCGCACTTTTTACTCCATTTGAGAATTTAGGGCTGATCGTCATCGACGAAGAGCATGAAAATAGTTATAAAAGCGAGAGTGTGCCAAAATATCATGCCAGAGAAGTGGCAATATATCGTGCGCAGATGGAAGGCGCAGCAGTTATTTTAGGTTCAGCAACTCCAAGCGTGGAATCCTATACCCATGCGTTACAGGGGGACTATACATTATTTAAGCTGAATCAGCGTGCAAGTGCGGGAAGTCAGATGGCGGATGTTCACATCGTGGATCTGCGTGAAGAATTAAAAAATGGCAACCGAAGCTTATTCAGCCATACCCTTTATGATATGATCAACGACCGCTTAGCGAAAAAAGAACAGATTATGCTCTTTTTAAACCGCAGAGGCTATGCGGGATTTGTCTCCTGTCGAAGCTGTGGGGAAGCAATCAAATGTCCGCATTGTGATGTCACTTTAACCGCGCATCGAGGGGGAAAACTCGTTTGTCATTATTGTGGACATCAGATTCCGATGCCAAAGCTTTGTCCACAGTGTGGAAGTCCTTATATCGGAACCTTTGGAACCGGAACGCAGAAAGTGGAAAGCCTGGTACAAAAGGAATTTCCGCAGGCGAGAGTGCTTCGTATGGACATGGATACAACCAGAAAAAAGAACAGCTACGAAGAGATTTTATCCGCATTTTCGAATGGGGAAGCAGATATATTAATTGGCACTCAGATGATCGTAAAAGGGCATGACTTTGCAAATACTACGCTAGTGGGGATTTTAGCTGCAGATATGTCGATGTATGCTAGCGATTTCAGATCATCAGAGCGAACCTTTCAGCTGCTTACGCAGGCAGCCGGAAGAGCAGGTCGTGGAGAAAAGGCTGGAGATGTCGTCATTCAGACGTATAATCCAGAACATTACAGTATCACAACCGCTGCTAAGCAGGACTATGAACTTTTTTATGAAGAAGAAATCGGATACCGAAAGGTACTCGGATATCCACCAATTACCCAGATGATGGTTATTTTTGTCGGATGCGAAGAGTATGATGTTGGAAAAGCAGCAATCGGTATGCTTGGACGTGAGCTTCGGAATCATTTTCAAGAAGAAGAAGGGCTCTATGTTCTGGGACCGACGGATGCATCCATTACGAAGATTAAGGATGTATACCGCCATGTCATTTATGTGAAGCATGCAGATATGGATACCTTGGTTCGAGTGAAGAATCATCTCGAAAAATATATGGAAGATAAGAAAATCTACGAAAAAGCAAATGTTACATTTGACTTTAACCCTATGATTGGGTATTAATCTGTGGTATGATAATCTAGATTAACAATACGAATTTGGAAAGGAATTATATATATGGCACTTAGAAATGTTAGAGAGATGGGTGACGATATCTTAAGAAAGAAATCCAAACCTGTAAAACAGATGACAGAACGTATTCAGACAATGATTGATGACATGTATGAAACGATGTATGAAACACAGGGAGTAGGGCTTGCAGCTCCACAGATTGGTGTTTTACGTCGCGTAGTGGTTATGGACTGTGGCGAAGGCCCAATCACATTAATCAATCCGGTTGTTTCTAATCCTCAGGGAGAACAGACAGGAGACGAAGGATGCTTAAGTATCCCTGGAAAGGTTGCAAAAGTAACTCGTCCTATGACAGTGGAATGCGATGCCTTAGATGAGAATATGGAACCAATTCACATCGAAGCAGAAGGTCTTCTCGCAAGATGTATCTGTCATGAATGTGATCATTTAGATGGAATTCTTTATCCGGATGTAGCAGATGGCCCATTAATGGATGTTGCTCCAATGGATGAAGACGAATACGAAGAGTACGAAGAAGAATAAGAATTAGTATTAGTATAATATTAGTATAAGAAGAACAGGAGAAACGTAATATGAGAGTATTATTTATGGGAACTCCTGATTTTGCAGTTCCAACACTTCAGGCGATGATTGACCACCATGAAGTAATCGGTGTCGTTACTCAGCCTGATAAACCGAAGGGAAGAGGGAAAGCCATGGCATTCCCACCAGTTAAGGAAAAAGCATTAGAATATGATCTTCCGGTTTACCAGCCAGTAAAGGCTCGTGATCCGGAGTTTGTTGCGCTCCTTAAGGACTTAAATCCAGATGTAATTGTAGTTGTTGCATTTGGTCAGATTCTTCCAAAAGAAATTTTAGATATTCCAAAGTATGGCTGTATCAATGGCCATGCATCTTTACTTCCTATGTACCGTGGTGCAGGCCCAATCCAGTGGGTTGTCATCAACGGTGAGAAGGAAACCGGTATTACAACGATGCGAATGGATGAAGGGTTAGATACCGGCGATATGATTGAAAAGGTTGTTATTCCGATTGAAGAGAAGGAAACCGGCGGCAGTCTATTTGACAAGCTTATGGTACTTGGCGGAGAATTGATGGTTTCTACTTTAGAAAAATTAGAAGCAGGCACCGCAACCTTTACTCCTCAGGAAGGAGAAACCTGCTATTCCCCAATGTTAAATAAAAAGATGGGGAATATCGACTTTACAAAACCAGCAAAGGAATTAGAATGCCTGATTCGTGGACTCAATCCATGGCCAAGTGCGTATACTTCATTTAATGGAAAAACCTTAAAGGTTTGGGATGCAGATGTAGTTGCTGGAAAAGAAGATGCAGAACCAGGAACAGTCATCTCTGTAACAAAAGATGCTTTTGTTGTTCAGACTGGGGAAGGCGCACTTAAGTTTAACGAAATTCAGCTTGCAGGCAAAAAACGTATGAAAACACAGGCCTTTTTACTCGGCAATAGTGTTACGGAAGGCATGAAATTATGACAAATACCAGAGAATTGGCACTAGATATTCTGGTGGATATTGACCGCAATAAGAATTTAAGCCATTTGGCAATCAATGATACCCTTTCGAATTATCAATATTTAGAAAAGAAGGACCGCGCATTTTTAAGTCGTCTTTGTCGTGGGACCATTGAGAATCAGATTCAGATCGACTATATCATCAACCAGTTTTCAAAAGTAAAAGTGAATAAATGTAAGCCGGTCATTCGTGCAATCTTACGAATGGGTGTATATCAGCTTCGCTTTATGGATCAGGTGCCAGACTCTGCGGTTTGCAACGAAGCCGTAAAGCTTGCAAAAAAGAGAGGCTTTAAGAATCTGACCGGTTTTGTCAATGGCGTGCTTCGAACCATTGCAAGATCAAAAGATGAAATTAAGTGGCCAGATGAAAATAAAAAACCGGTACAGGCACTTTCCGTTGCCTATTCCATGCCGGAGTGGCTCGTAAAAGAATGGTTAAAAGAATATGGCATGGATGTGACAAAATCCATGTTAGAAGCATTTTTAATCGCAAAGCCAACGACCATCCGTGTTCAAAAAAGCAAAGGAAGCAAAGAAGAATTAGTTCAGATGCTTAGAGACGAAGGCGTTACCGTAACCGATGGTAGCTACCTTAAAGAAGCATGTAAGATTTCCGGCTACGATTATTTAGAAGGCATGGAAGCCTTTGAAGAAGGCAGATTTCAGGTGCAGGACGAAAGCTCCATGTTAGTTGGACATCTTGCAGCACCAGAAGAAGGCATGACCATCTTAGATGTGTGCAGTGCTCCTGGTGGAAAGAGTCTTCATGTAGCTGATAAGCTTTCCGGAACTGGACGCGTGATTGCAAGAGATCTCACCCCATACAAAGTGGAGATGATTGAAGATAATATAGAAAGACTGGGCGTTACGAATATGGAAGCCCAGGTATTTGACGCACTTGATTTTGATGAAGAGATGGAAGAAAAAGCAGACATCGTGCTTGCAGATCTTCCTTGCTCCGGACTTGGAATCATTGGGCGAAAGGGAGACATTAAGTATAATGTATCCCCAGAAAAGATGAAGGAGCTGTCTAAGCTTCAAAGAGACATCTTAAAAGTGGTGGTACGATATGTAAAAAAAGGTGGAATTTTGATGTATAGCACCTGTACCATCAACAAAGAAGAAAACATTAAGAATGCACAGTGGATGTGCGAAGAACTTGGCATGGAGATGGTAGCATTTGACGATCTTATGCCAGAAAAATTATCGCTTGATACTGCAAAGGAAGGCTATATTCAGCTTCTTCCCGGACAGTGCGACTGCGATGGATTTTTCATTGCCAAATTAAGGAGATTATAATGCCAGATATTAAGTCTATGACACTTAAGGAATTAGAACAATATATGGAAACCATCGGAGAGAAGAAGTTTCGTGCAAAGCAGCTTTACGAGTGGATGCACAAGAAGGTTGTAAGAAGCTTTGACGAGATGAATAACATTCCGAAAAAGCTGAAAGAAAAGATCAGTCAGGATGCGGGCATGCTTTCGGTAAAAGAGGTAGAATGCTTTACTTCAAAAATTGACGGCACCGCAAAATTCCTCTTTGAGCTTCACGATGGAAGTATCATTGAGAGTGTTTTGATGAAATACAAACATGGTAATTCTGTGTGTATTTCTTCTCAGGTTGGCTGTCGTATGGGATGCCGTTTCTGTGCATCAACCATCGGAGGTCTTACGAGATGCTTAGAGCCTTCCGAGATGCTTGATCAGATCTATCATATTCAGTATACAACCGGTGAACGCGTATCAAACGTCGTAATTATGGGTACCGGAGAACCATTTGACAACTTTGACAATGTGATGAAGTTCTTTGAAATCATCAATTCAGAAAATGGTCTTCACATCTCTGCCCGTAACATCACGGTTTCTACTTGTGGATTAGTTCCAAGAATCTATGAGTTTGCAGACCGTAATCTGGCCGTTGGCCTGGCAATTTCTCTTCACTCACCAAATGATGAGATGCGAAAAGAACTCATGCCAATTGCGAACAAATATACAATTAAGGAAATAATGGATGCCTGCGATTATTATATTGCTAAGACAAATCGCAGGGTGACTTTTGAATATAGTTTGGTGAAAGATGTCAATGATGCACCAGAACATGCAAGGATGCTGATTGATCTTCTTTCCGGAAAGCTTTGTCATGTGAATCTGATTCCAGTCAATCCGATTGAAGAACGAAGCTTTGAACAGTCCGAAAAGGACTCCGTATATCGCTTCCAGAAGCTTCTTGAAAATGCACACATTCGTGCGACCGTTCGAAGAGAGATGGGAAGAGATATCAATGCAGCTTGTGGACAGTTAAGAAAACGTTATGCCGAAAGTAAGGAGGTGCAGTAATGAGATCATATGGAATGACCGATGTCGGATGTGTCCGTACAGAAAATCAGGACAATTATTATTGCAATGATTCTTCATTAGGAATGTTTGAAAACCTTTATATTGTAGTAGACGGAATGGGTGGCCATAATGCAGGTGGCTACGCATCTAATTTCGTAAAAGATAAGCTGGTGGAAAAAGCACAGCAGTCTACCGGCTGGGATGTGATTGTATTTATCAAAGATGTGTTAAGACGTCTCAATTCCGATCTTCTTCAGAAGGGAAGAATGGATGAAGATTATGCAGGAATGGGCACAACTGCCGTTGTTGCAACTTCAAAAGATGATAAGCTTTATGTCACAAATGTTGGTGACAGCCGTCTGTATCTTTTACACGAAGGTGCTCTTACTCAGGTGACAACCGACCATTCTTATGTACAGGAACTTTACCAGGCAGGCATTATCAAAAAAGAAGAGATGGCAAATCATCCAAAGAGAAATATGATTACCCGCGCTGTGGGTGCACCACAGATTTTAGCGGTAGATCATTTTATCCTTCCATTATACGATGGAGATTTGGTACTTCTTTGCTCTGATGGCCTTCATGGGATGCTTTCTGATGCTGAAATTGAAGAAATCTTAAAAGAAGATCTTACGCTTGAAGAAAAAACAAAAAAACTGATCGCACAGGCGAAGGAACAGGGAGGACGCGATAATATTGCGGTTGTTCTCGCACAACATGAAAGCCGAGGTGATCAGGCATGATTGAAAATGGAACAAGATTAAATAACAGATATGAAATTATTAAACAGATTGGCTGTGGCGGCATGGCCAATGTATACATGGCAAAAGACGAAAAATTAGGTCGTTTCGTAGCCGTAAAAGTGATGAAAGAAGAATTTAACTCTGACGAAAACTTTGTGCGCAAATTTGAAACAGAAGCACAGGCGGTTGCGAGACTTCTTCATCCAAACATCATCAGTGTATACGATGTAGGGGTAGAAGATGATATTCACTACATCGTTATGGAGCTTGGGGAAGGCATTACCTTAAAACAGTATATCAAAGAAAAAGGCCAGTTATCCGCAGATGAAACCGTTGAATTTGGTCTTCAGATTGCACAGGCAATGCGCTGTGCTCATACAAATGGAATCATCCACCGTGATATCAAGCCACAGAATATTTTAGTTTCTGCGATTGGAACGGTGAAGGTAACAGACTTTGGAATTGCCAAGGCAGCGAATTCAAATACAATGACAGCAACAGCCATTGGTTCCGTGCACTATCTGTCTCCGGAACAGGCAAGAGGTGGATTCTCCGATTGTCGAAGCGACATCTATGCATTCGGGATCACTCTATATGAGATGATTACCGGCAAGGTACCATTTGACCATGAAAATGGAGTGACCATCGCGCTGATGCATCTTCAGGATGAAGTGGAAGCACCTTCTAAATTAAATCCTGATATGCCAAAAAGCTTAGAAAAGGTTATTTTAAAATGCTTAGCAAAAAGTCCGCAGGAACGCTATCAGACAGCGGATGAATTGATCTCCGATTTAGGCCGAGTATTTGAAGATCCGGAAGGATTATTTGTAGCAATGCCTGTATTTGTGGATGATTCACCAACACAGATGATCAAAAAAGATAATCTGACTCAGGGGAAAGCGGATAATAACAATACAGCAGAAGAAGAACCGGTAGAAGAGGAAGAAGAAATCGAAGACGATGAATATGATGATGAAGGAATCGGAAGCAAGATGGAAAAACTGATTGTCCTTCTTGCCATCGTTGTAGCAGTCATTATCGCAATCGGCATTTTCTCCTTTATCGGAAAAGCGACAGGGCTTCTCCACCGTGAACCAACAACCAGAACCACAACGACAGCGCAGGCTGCCACAGAAGATACTTCCGTTGTTATGTGTCAGGTTCCGGATGTCTTAAAGCTTACTGCAAGTGCGGCAGAAGAAAAGATTGAGGCAGAAGGTCTGAAGTGTAAAATTGAATATGAAGAAAATGATGACGTAGAAAATGGATGTGTATTCTACCAGAGTGCGGAGGAAGGCGAGAAATTAGAAGAAGGCTCCGTTGTTACGATTCGCGTAAGCTCTGGTGCGAAGAAAATTCCGGTTCCGGATGTGGAAGGCAGCAGCGAAAACAATGCGAAAAAGACGCTTGTAAATTCCGGATTTAAAGTAACCGTAAAAGAAGAATATAGCGACCGTGTTTCCGAAGGCTGTGTTGTGGAACAGACTCCATCTGGCGGAAGCCGTGTGGAAAAGGAATCTACCGTAACCATCGTAGTCAGCAAGGGAAGTAACCAGGTAACGGTTCCATCTCTTACAAACTATACACAGTCCGAAGCATCCAGACAGCTTTCTAATATGGGACTTTCTCTAGGAAAGGTATCTTCCGCATACAGTGATTCTATCCGTAAAGGATATGTTATGAGTCAGACACCTTCCGAAGGATCCAAAGTAAAAAGAGGCTCTTCCGTGAATATTACTATCAGCCTCGGACCAGAAAGTACACAGTCTACAAGTGAAGAACAGCCTTATGAGGACGATGACGAGGAAGACCATGGTTAAGCGAAAAGGGAAAATTATCAAAGGAATCGGTGGATTTTACTACGTCTATGCAGAAAATGACCGATTATATGAATGTAGAGCAAAGGGTGCTTTTCGTAAAAAGAAGATGAAGCCGTTAGTTGGAGATGATGTGGAGATTTCCATCATCAGTGAAGAAGAATGCACAGGCAATGTAGACGTGATTCTTCCACGAAAGAATGAACTGATTCGTCCGGCGGTGGCAAATATTGATCAGGCCTTGATCGTATTTGCGATGAAGGATCCGGAACCAAACCTCAATCTTCTCGACCGTTTCCTTATGCTTATGATGAAGCAGGACGTGCCAACCATCATTTGCTTTAATAAAAGTGATATTGTAGATGACGAGGCAGCAAATCGTCTCGGCAAGATCTATGCCAATTGCGGCTGTGAGGTAGTATTTACCAGCACTTATACCGAAGAAGGGGTAGCTCAGATTAAGAATCTAGTGAAAGGTAAGACGACTGCCCTTGCTGGACCATCTGGCGTAGGAAAATCTTCAATTATGAATCTTCTTCAGCCAAAAGCCTCTATGGAAACTGGGACAGTCAGCGATAAGATCCGACGAGGAAAGCATACAACGAGACATTCTGAACTGATTCCGGTTGACGAAGAAACCTTTGTCATGGATACGCCAGGTTTTAGCTCTCTCTTTGTTCATATGTTTGAAAAAGAAGAGGTAAAAGACTATTTTTACGAATTTGGCGAATATGAAGACTATTGCCGTTTTCAGGGCTGCGTTCATATGGCAGAACCAGATTGCGGTGTAAAAGAAGCACTCGCAGAAGGAAAAATCAGTCAGGAACGCTATGACAGCTACAAAATCATTTATGAAGAATTAAAGAACCAGAAGAAAAAGTGGTAAATTAGATGAATACATTAATTATTACTGGTGGAGGGATGGATATTCCCTTCACCACTTCTTATATAAAAGAACAAAAATTTGATTATATTATTGCAGCCGATAAGGGTGTGGAGCATGCCTATCATCTTGGCGTAAAGCCAGATTATATTATGGGAGATTTTGATTCCATCTCTCCGGTGATGAAAGAAGCGATGGAAACCTATGACGTTCCAATTGAAACCTTTCCACCGGAAAAAGACTATACAGACACCCATCTCGCCATGATGAAAGCGATGGAGCTTGGTGCGACAACTATGACCTTAGTCGGTGCGACCGGAACGAGACTTGACCATGTGATGGCCAATATCGGACTTTTATCGATGGCACTTGATGCAGGGGTCCGAACATATATCGTGGATGCCCATAATAAGATCACGATGATCGATGGGCATTATGAAATTGTGAAGGACCAGATGTTTGGAGACTTTGTTTCCCTGATTCCCTATACGGAAAAAGTAACCGGACTCACCTTAAAAGGCTTTTATTACCCGGTCGAAGATTTTACTTTAACCATTGGTATCAGTCGTGGCATCTCTAATGAAGTGGTAGATGAGATTGCAACCATTGATTTGGCAAATGGTCAGCTGCTTGTCATCGAATCCCAGGACTGATAAAGGAGTAGACATGTTAGATTTAGACAATCTGTTTGAAGATTTAGAAGAAGAGAAATACGTAGGTGTGGTTTGCTTCGATTATGATGGGACGCTTGTCTCAAAACCAGAAGGCGTTTATGAAATCACGCAGGAAACGATCGATGCTCTAGAAGCACTTCGTGACAATGGCTATCTCACCGTTTTAGCGTCCGGAAGATCACGTCTTATGAGCGAACACGTATTAGAATATTTTGATGGCCTGATTTTGTTAAATGGCTCTTTCGTATCGATTGGTACAAAGGTTCTTAGAGATTTGTATCTGCCGGAATTTCAAGTACAGCAAGTGGCCGAAGCGCTAAAACGTCACGGACTTTCCGCTTTCTTTGACTGTTTAGATGACTGCTATTCGAATGACCTTGATGAGCCATCCATGGATGCACTTTTAAGAGTATTAGAAATTCCGAAAGAATGGTTTGATCCATGGGATGAGAATGCAGACGCACCTGTGTATAAGTTTGTCATCAGCTATCAAAATGAAGATGAGATGCTTTCGTTTATCGAGGAATTTCAGGAGGACTATCATATTATCCATCAGCCAAAGTTTTCCTATGCAGATATGAATCCAAAAGGAATTACGAAAGGTGATGGAGTAAGAGTCATCTTAGAAGAAACCGGACTTCCAAAAGAAAAGTGCTATGTTTTTGGAGATGGCAACAATGACATTCCGATGTTTTTAGAAGCGGGTACAGGCATTGCCATGGGAAATCATACGAAAGATTTAGGCGCCATTGCCGATATGATTGCAAAGCCGGTTAATGAGAATGGAGTAGCTATTGCGCTTAAAGAATTAGGGTTGATTTAAAATATTGAAAATGCTATAATATTTTGCGTATTATAAATACTATGAACACGTTGAAGAGACGAGTACCTTTAAGGAAGACGACAGAGAGAAGGCGCCATCGGCTGGAAGCGCTTTTCGTAAGAATTTTTGGGAAAACTACCTCTGAGTGGCCCCAATCCGGCCCGGCCGACACCGTTATCGTCTTGAATGAGTGGTACAAACCAGAATTAGGGTGGAACCGCGGGATACTAGATTTACCTCGCCCCTTATGACTTCGGTCATAAGAGGCGTTTTTTTATACCTAAATTATGACCGTAAAAGACTTTATATAGAAAAAGGAGAAAGAAACTATGATCATCACATTAAAAGATGGCTCTACAAGAGCATATGAATCTCCAATGTCCGTACTTGAAATCGCAACAGACATCAGCGGCGGACTTGGACGTATGGCAACAGCAGGGGAAGTTGACGGCAAAGTAGTTGACTTAAGAACAATCGTTGACAAAGACTGCGAACTTAATATCTTAACATTTGACAACAGCGACGCTGGTAAAGCAGCTTACCGTCATACAACATCCCACATTTTAGCTCAGGCAGTAAAACGCCTTTACCCAGAAGCAAAATGCGCGATCGGACCAGCAATTGAAGATGGTTTCTACTATGACTTTGATATGCCTTCCTTAAACAGAGAAGACTTAGACAAAATCGAAAAAGAAATGAAAAAAGTCATCAAAGAAAACCACAAGCTTGAATACTTCGAACTTCCTCGCGAAGAAGCAATCAAATTAATGCAGGAAGCAGATGAACCATATAAAGTAGAATTAATCGAAGACCTTCCAGAAGATGCAATCATCTCCTTCTACAAACAGGGTGATTTCACAGATCTTTGTGCAGGTCCTCACTTAATGAGCACAAAAGCAGTAAAAGCTTTTAAATTAATTTCTTCTTCAGGTGCATACTGGAGAGGAAGCGAAAAGAACAAGATGTTAACACGTATCTACGGAACATCTTATACAAAGAAACAGGATTTAGCAGACCGTCTTGCATATCTTGAAAATATCAAAAACCGTGACCATAACAAATTAGGTCGTGAGATGGAATTATTCACAACTGTAGATGTAATCGGTCAGGGTCTCCCATTATTACTTCCAAAGGGAGCTAAGATGGTTCAGACAATGCAGAGATGGATCGAAGACTTAGAAGATAACGAATGGGGCTACGTAAGAACAAAGACTCCATTAATGGCGAAGTCTGATTTATATAAAATCTCCGGACACTGGGATCACTACAAAGAAGGCATGTTCGTTATGAACGACAACGAAGAAGCAGGCAAAGAAACAATGGCACTTCGTCCAATGACATGTCCATTCCAGTATTATGTATACAAAAACTCTCAGCACTCCTACCGTGATCTTCCTATCCGTATGGGTGAAACATCTACATTATTCCGTAACGAAGATTCCGGAGAAATGCACGGTTTAACACGTGTACGTCAGTTCACAATTTCCGAAGGTCACTTAATCGTTCGTCCAGACCAGATGGTAGAAGAATTCAAAGGCTGTCTTGCACTTGCAAAACACTGCTTACAGACATTAGGTGTGGAAGAAGACGTAACATACCATTTATCCAAATGGGATCCTGAAAATACAGAAAAGTACATCGGTACTCCAGAAGAATGGGATGAAATGGAAGGAGCAATCCGTGACATCTTAACAGAATTAGACATCGACTTCACAGAAGATGTTGGGGAAGCTGCATTCTACGGTCCTAAAGTAGATATCAACGCAAAGAACGTATACGGCAAAGAAGATACTATGATCACGGTTCAGTGGGATTCCTTAATCGCAAAACAGTTTGATATGTACTATATCGACCAGAATGGTGACAAGGTTCGTCCATACATCATCCACAGAACATCCATGGGATGCTACGAACGTACACTTGCATGGTTAATCGAAAAATACGAAGGTAAATTCCCAACATGGTTATGTCCAGAACAGGTTCGTGTACTTCCTATTTCCGAAAAATACATCGATTACGCAGAAACAGTTGCAAAAGAACTTAAGAAAAACGGTGTGTTAGTAACCGTTGATAATCGTTCCGAAAAGATCGGTTATAAGATCCGTGAAGCAAGAAAAGCTCGTCTTCCATACTGGGTAGTAGTTGGTGCGAAGGAAGAGGAAGAAGGAAATGTTGCCGTATCCTCCCGTTTTGCTGGTAACGAAGGTGTGAAACCGGTTGCTGAATTTGTAGATCAGATCTGCAAAGAAATTCGTACCAAAGAAATCCGTAAAGTAGAAGAACAATAATAGAAAATAATTTATTATGACTTTATTAGCATATCAGGTATTCGATGCGGTCATCAGAGAGCAGAGCTTTCTTAAGGCCGCCGAATCCTTAAACATTACTCCATCCGCTGTCAGCCACACAATTTCCTCTATGGAGAAGGAGCTTGGCTTTCCACTCTTTGTAAGAAGCAAGCAGGGTGTGCATCTGACCGGATATGGAGAAAGCTTACGTCCATATATTAATGGAGTTTTACAGAGTGAAGAATCTTTACGTACCGCAATTGACCAGATGAATGGATTAGAGAGGGGAACCGTAAAGATTGGAACCTTTAACAGCATTTGTACAACAATGGTTCCGGGGCTTATTAAGTCCTTCAGGGAGCTTCATCCATTTATCGAGATTGAAGTGTTCCAGGGAACCTATGATGATGTTCGCCGCTGGATTAAGAATGGAACCGTGGATCTTGGATTCTTATCGATTTCCAGTGCGGAAGGGCTTCCGATCACGCCACTTTTTAAAGACCGTCTGGTATCCGTTATGCCAAAGGGAACCGATATTGGTGAGAAGAATTATATCCATATGGAAGAATTACGCGGCCGTGGATTTGTATCCCAGAGTGAAAGTACCGATGCGGACATTCAGAACTTACTCAAAAAGTATGGGGTAGAAGTACAGGCGCAATGTCATGTGGTGGATGACCAGTCAACCATCGCTATGGTAGAAGCAGGGCTCGGCGTGTGTATTATGCCGTCGCTTTTGATGAGCACGATGCGAAGTGATGTGGATATCTATCCAATTGAACCTGCAGAATATCGTGTCATTGGTATCTGTACGAAGAATGAACAGACGATATCACCAGCTGTAAAAAGTATGAGAGAACATATTTTGACGACAATGCAGGAAAAATTATTATAAGTTTAAAATAAAAGTGACCTAAATGTGACGAATTGTGCTATAATAGTAGCCAAGAAAGATTCATTTGGAGGGTAATTAATGAAAATCTTAGCGGTTGATGATGAACAACTTATGCTCGATGCACTTACCGGAAGCATTCACCGGGCAGAACCAGACGCAGAGGTACATTCTTTTAAGAGAGGAAGAGACGCCCTTGCATTTGCACAGGTTTATCCAATTGATGTTGCTTTTCTTGATATCCGAATGAGAGGCATGGATGGTCTTACATTAGGGAAGCACTTAAAAGCGCTGTATCCTGATATTAATTTGATTTATTGCACGAGTTATGATGAATATATATCAGAAGCATTTCGCGAAGTCAGATGTAATGGCTATATTACGAAGCCGGTGGATGCCGATGCCATTGCAAATGAACTTGCACACCTTCGTATACCAATGCATACGGTAGTTCAGGTAGATACAAGGGTGCATTTTCAGTGTATTGGCCGTTTTGAAGTATTTATTGATAACATACCAGTCAAGTTTGAAAATACGAAGACGAAAGAATTGCTGGCGGTTCTTGTGGACGCGCAGGGAGGTATCTGCACGAATCAGGAAATTGTAGCGATGCTTTGGGACGATGATGCAAGACATGATTCTTATTTTAAAAAGATACGTAAGGATCTTCTCGATACCTTTGCAGATAGTGGCTGTGACGATGTCATCTTTAGACAACGAGGCGGCCTTGGCATTAACGTCAATAATGTCAGCTGTGATTTTTATGACTGGAAAAAAGTGAATATTGGTAAGAAAAAACCGGAAGATTATATGTCTCAGTTTTCCTGGGCGAATATTCCGATTTATGAATGGTAATGAAAAAGCTGTCGAAGAATATCCGGCAGCTTTTTTGACTTTTTTACCCTGGTATATTTTGGTATATTTTGTAAAGAAGATGGCTATAGTGCCTGAGTAGTGTCCATACAGTAACTGTTGCGTAACTTTCAAAATTGGTACAATAATATAACATAACATATGATTGGTATGACTATGCCCATTTTTAAAATGGATTGATATATTTGGAGGTAAAAATAGCCATGACAGAAAAGGAACTTAGAAGTTTAAGAAGAGCGGATCTTCTTGAAATGTTAGTTACAGCAGGCAAACAGTTAGAAGAAACAAAAGCAGCATTTGCAAAGAAAGAACAGGAGATGATTGCTTCTCACGAAGAAACTGTTCAGTCTTTACAGAGTAAATTAGCAAAGACAGAAGAAAAGTTGAATGAAAGAAACATTGCAATTGACAATGCAGGTTCCCTTGCTGAAGCCTCCCTTGCAATCAATGGCGTAATTGCAGCTGCTCAGAATGCTGCAGATCAGTATTTAGAAAATATCAAGACAAAATATGCTACCATCGATGCACAGTGCGAGATTCGTGAAAAAGAGATGATGGACCGCATCGCAGTGATGGAAGCAGAAATCAAACAGAGATGCTTTGCAAGAGAAGCAGAAAGCCAGTCGAAAGCAGACAAAGTTGTAACAGAAGCTTCTGTGAAAGCAGCAGGTATCTTACAGCAGGCACAGGATGAAGCAAACCGTATTTTAGGCGCAGCAAAAATCAAGGAATCTGAAATTGATTCTAAGTGTGCCGTAATTGAAGCCCAGGCGAAAGCAGCCGCTCAGAAACACTTTGATGAAGCGAATGCAAAATTACAGGAAGTAATCAGTACGCATGAATATTTACAGAGTATGTTTTCTGGATTAGGCGGATTAATGAAATAAATTTTGAATGAACAATTATTAATGAAATCAGGAAGATAAGATGTCAAATAAGAAACAGAAACCGATCAGGGATCTAAGCTTACCACCTCTTGATACGCTTGAAAAAGAATTAAAGCGTGAAAAGAGTAAATTCAGCTTTGATTTTGCTCCTTCCGATTTACTGATTCCATTTTCCAATAAGCTTGAGGACATGAAAGAAGCCAGAGAGCTTAAGAAGGAATCTAAGGTAGAAAAAGCTAAGGTAGAAAAAGCTAAGGTGAAAGAAACTGTGAAAGCAGAGAAAGCGCCGAAAGCAGAAAAAGCACCGAAAGCGAAGAAGGAAAAAGTAAAACCAGCAAAAGTTAAAGCCCTGAAAGGGACACGAACTATTGGACAACTTCATATTGGAAAACAAAAGCCACGTAAAGATTTAGCCAAGTTAGGCGTTCCAACGATTGGCGAGTTCGAGAAGGAATTAAAGCGTGAAAAATACAAGAACAGCTATTTTGAGATGCTTCGAAGCACTGTATTTACTTTAATTACAGTTGCGGCAGTTGCTGTATTGATCGCGGTATTATTACTCCCTGTTTTACAGATTTACGGAACTTCTATGACACCTACTTTCTCAGAAAGTGACATCGTAGTATCTGTAAAAGGAAGCGATTTTAAGACAGGTGAAGTAATCGCGTTCTATTATAACAACCGAATTCTTGTAAAACGAGTAATCGGACATGCTGGGGACTGGGTAGATCTTGACAACGAAGGCAATGTTTATGTCAATGGCAAGAGACTCGATGAACCATATATCAAGGATAAAGCCTTTGGTGACTGTGATATTGAACTCCCATATCAGGTGCCAGAGTCTAGAATATTCGTCCTGGGTGACCACCGTAATGTTTCGGTTGATTCACGAAACAGTGCAATTGGATGTATTGCTCAGGAACAGATTGTAGGAAAGATTGTTTTCAGAGTATGGCCTCTTAACAGGCTAGGAACAGTAAGGTAGAAAGGAGGATCGCGGATTGGAGAAATTTACAGCTAGAGGAGAATCATTTCTTCTTAAATACAGACGTTTGAAAAAATGGCAGAAAGTAGTCAGCGTAATGGCTTGTATCGTAGTTTTTTGTACGACATATGCATTGATTTTACCAGCGATTACTCTTACAAATAAAACCTATTGTGGGCAGAAAGAACATGCAGGACATGTGGCAGACTGCTACACAGAACGAACAGTGAAAGTATGTCATGAGGCAGAAAGTGATGGCCATAAGCATACGGATGCGTGTTATACCATCCCAGAGATTACGCGTGAGGAAGTCAATGAAGACGGCGAAACCGTAACCATCACAGAAAAAGGCGAACCAAAGCTTGCTTGTGGCAAAAAGGAAAAAGCAGGTCATAAGCATAATAATTCCTGTTATAAGACAGAAAAGAAATTAACTTGTAACAAAGGAATTCACAAACATAGTGCAGCTTGTTTTGCTAACCCACATGCAGATCTTGAAAAGAAAGCTGACTGGGAAAAGAAGATTGATAAGCTTGAGCTTACCGGCGACTGGGCATTAGACGTCGTTACAATCGCAGATTCTCAGATTGGATATAAAGAAAGCAGAAGCAACTATGTAGTGGAAGCTGACGATAAAAAAGGTTACACACGTTACGGTGACTGGTATGGAAACCAGTATGGTGACTGGTGTGCGATGTTTGCATCCTTCTGTTTGAATTATGCGGGTGTTGACCGTGAACTCATGCCGATTGATGCAAGCTGTCAGAACTGGATTGATGTATTATCTGACAAAGTTCATGATGATAAAGATCAGTCAGAGAAAGACAAATCCAAGAAAGAGAAAAAATACGATTTATATAGAAAAGCCGGCAAATATGAACCTAAGTGTGGAGATTTAATCTTCTTCGACTGGGATAAGACAGGAAAGCACTCTGATCATGTCGGAATCGTATCAGAAGTAAAACGCGATAAAGAAGATCAGATTATCGAAATCGTAACAATTGAAGGTAACTCTTCCGATATGGTTAAATCAAACAGCTATAAACCGGATGATGAAACCATTATGGGTTATGCCGAACTTCCAGAAAATCCAGATTTTGATCCTGCAACAGAAGGCGCAGAAGATCAGGATAAAGCAGAGAAAGCAACAGAAGTTGAGGCTGCCGACGATAAAGATGCTGTTGTAGATGAAAAGGCAGATTCTGAAGAAGTGAAAGAATCTGAAGAAGCAACAGAGGAAGAGACAACTGAAGTAAAAGAAGATACTACTGAAACAAATATCGAAGAAGTGATTGAGGAGTCTGAATCATCCATTAACGAAACAGACGAAGCTGAAGAAGTAGATGAAACTGAAAAATCAGAAGAATCTGTGGATGAAGAAGAAACAAAACTTGATACAGAGCTTCGTTATACAAAAGAATACGAAGGAACAGACTATATTGTAAAAGTCTTATATTCTGAAGCAGCACAGATTCCGGAAGATGCGGAACTTATTGCAGAAGAATATAGTAAGAACTCTAATAACTACAAACAGCGCTATAAAGAATTCTTAGAATTATATAACTTGGATGAAGATACTGATTTAACAGAAGAGTTCAGACTCTTTGATATCAGTTTTATTCAGAGAAGCGGGTTATTAGGACTTGCAAAGACAGAAATTGAACCCAAAACAGAAGTTAAGGTAACAATTACTTATAAAGATGTTGAAACAATTGGCGACTGTCACGTTACTCATTTCGGTGACAAAACAGAGATGGTTGGCGCAAATGCAGTAGAAAATGATGGCGATGCAGTGATCAGTTTTAATGCCAGTGGATTCTCTGATTATGGAATCGCACTTTTAGCAGAGGATGATGGAATCGCACCGCTGGCGGAAAGTGATTGGCCTAGTGCACCTGCAACCGGTAACCTGAAGGGTGTTGTAGTACAGCAGCCTGTCGTAGGTGAGTGGTATATCATCTATGGCTACAGTGGAAGTGGTACCGCTTATGCACTGACTGAGTGGTGGCCAAACCGTGGAAACGGTGGCGGTGACAGCAACAAGCTCGCTACTTTACATACCGCCTCTACTCAGCTTGGTGGAAATGTAGAATTCTGGTTAAGCGAGCAGAATTATTCTCATAATGATGAGATTACTTGGCAGTATGTAGGCGATGGCGGTTTCAGAAACAGATATGGCTACTACTTGTATATGAAAACTAGCAGAAGTGGTTATTCTTACAGTGCTGATTTTAGCGTAGCTACCAACCCTGGAAGCAGTACCAGACGACTGAATCATTATGATTGGAATACCAAGACATTTTATGCAGATTCTCAGTTCTCTGGTCGAATTGCCGCACTGCAGATTACCAGTGGTGGTTACTCTGCTACACCAACCAGCAGAACCAGTGTTGGTCATAGCGGATTAAATCAGTATCTGGCTCAGGTAACAAACGTAGATACAACAAACGTTGCAAATGGTAATCATCCGCCGACAACCGTTACCGGTACTGCACAGCTGAACAAACCGGTTCTTTACAGCTTGGATGCATCCTCCACTACCATGCAGGCGGTGGCAGGTGTCGAATATACCATTAAGAATAGCAACGGTACGGTAGTACAGAGAATCCATACAAATGGAAGCAGTATCGATAACATCATCAATGGTCTGGATCCAGGGACCTATACCGTAGAGCAGACTGCTGTACCAGAGGGTTATGTAGTTGCTCCACAGAAGAGAACCATCACCATTGGTTCTGGTGGTAACGGATATGTGGGTACATACTATGTGTATAAGGATCAGGATTATAAGTCTGATAAGACTGGACAGGTAATTAATTACGAAAATCGTATTTATCAGGTCGATATCAGCGGTCAGTCTGGTAAGTACCATTATGAGGTTGATCCAATTCATCTGGATCTGGTTGTCGATGTATCGAACTCTATGCTGTTCCCTGCAGAGTTGGTGGATACTGGTAAATCGGTATCGCTGCGACTTGACGGCTCTGGAAATGATACAAGATTGAATAACTTAAATCTTGATAAAAAACAGACTTATTATTTTATTGCAGATACAAATACTACGGTAAATCCTGCAGCAACCTCTACGGTGTATGCTCTGTATTGGTGTGGTAATGCATGGGTATATCAGGATGCATCTTTCTACTCCAAAGCATATAGACACTGGGAGAAAGGTGATGAGAATAACGTAAAGAATAAGGTGGCAAATAGTAATCCTTCCAGAGATGATTACGTACAGTATGTACGGTCAGGAGATACCTATGATCAAAGAGATTCTCGTGGTGGTGATATTACTAAGACTATGTCTGGATGTACTGCAATCGCAAATTCATTCCGAACAACGAATGGTGGAGCGACCAGTACGTCACATACCTTTAAATTGTACACAGCAACAGAGTATAACCGTCTGCATGAACTTCAGCAGGCAGTTGCAACATTAGGAAGTTTGGTTCAGTCTTTCAACCCTGCAAGTACAATCCGAATGGAAACTTTTGCGAAGGACGTATTTGAGTGTAATGAGTACACAATGAATAATCAGGGACTTACGAATCTGATTGACTTTACAAATCGAATTACTACTGAAGGTGGTACAAGACAGGATTTGGCATTGAAACACCTGATTGGTGACCATCAAAATACAAGAGGATCTACTCATAACACTGCTCATCTGAGTAAGAACAACGGTCAAGATGACTATGTAATTCTTATTACCGATGGTGCTCCAAATACAGACAATGCGGCTACTACAATTAATGAAATTGTATCTATTGCAGGCAATATCAAGAATAACTATATGTCTGGCAATGACCGATTGATTACAGTAGGTCTCTCTTCTGAGAATATTGCAGGAAATATGCTTCCAAATTCGGCTTCTTCTCCATCTTCTAAGTATTACAAGAAGGTAGAGGAGAGTGGTCAGTTGACACAGTACTTTATCGATCTGTTCTACAGCGAGTTGATGAACAAGCGTAAGACAATCACTTCTCAGGCTGACATCGTCGATGAAGTGAGTGACAGCTTCTACATCACCGATGTAGAGGGTAATGCACTGGCTGCTGGTACTAGAATTGATTTGGAGGGTAATCCATTAGCTAATGGTCCTGGTCTCATCTGCCATGAAACAGTTACCAAGACAATTCCGAACCCGAATTTCAACGAAAACGATGAGAGTAGTGAGGAATTCATCAATGTTGAAGATGATCTCTGGTACGTCAAGTGGGATAACCAGACATTAGGAACCGGAGCTACCACAGGACAGTATAAGACCTTCACCTACTATCCTCAGAGAAACAAGGGAGGAACTCCAACCATTTTGGATGTTACCAAGTCCTATAGTATTGGATATAACAGTGGTGGAGCAGATTGCCCGATTACAGGAACGTATGATGCGGGCACCTTGACTTCAGGTAATCGTCTTGTATATGAGAATGGCACCTGGATTATTCGTTGGAGTGGTGGAGATACCAGAAATATCACTGACAGTGGACAGTTAGTGACCACGACAACTACAGGAAGTCCTGCTTGGCACGGAAAGGTTTATCTGAAGGCTAAGGAAGACTTTATCGGTGGTAACGTTATTGATTCCAATAAGGAAGCAGGCGTATACATCCGAGAAGGTGACTATGTTTCTGAAAAACCACTGAAACCTTTAGAAACACCAACTCTTAACGTAAGACTCCTTCCAATGGAAGGTTATGAAAGTGAAGAAACTGTATTCCTTGGAGATAATGTTACTAACATCAGGGAAAAGATTCAGACACTTATAAATAAGACAGTAGTCGAAAAAATCAAGAATGGATTTGAAGAGAATGAAGTGCCTCTCAATAAGGTTGGCAAGGGTGAAAGTGATGGCGTTTATGACGATCATTTCACTATTCCATATGCAATCCGTGAACTGACCGATGAAGAGTGGAATAAATTAATCAAAGGTGAGTCTGTTAAGGTGGATTACACCTATGATGATGCAAGTAGTCATGGTGCTGTAGGATACTTCGAATTCAAATTAACAAAAGAAGGCGATACATCAGATTACAACAACCACACCACAACAGAGACGGGTGAGGATGTTGAAAAATATACATTAAAAGTTACATATACGGCTTATAAGAAAGATGAGCCTTCACAGGATGGAACTCGTCGTCCGGCTGAAAATGTACATAATGGAACAAATGGTCCTGGTACAGAAGTTGGTGGAAGTAGTGCCGGAAACACACTTAAAACAGGTAAAGGTACAGAGTCTGTGGACGAAATTCACCATGTACACGTCATCGATGGTGAAATCTTCCTGACAAAAGTACTGGATGACAGCCTTGTGGATCCAATTAACGATCAGACATTTACGTTTGAACTGTATAAAAAAGATTCTTCAACCGGTGATACAGTTGGTGATGCAGTCACAACTGTAACTGTAACAGTAAAGGCAGGAGAGAAACAGGGAACCAACAAGATCCCTGATCTTAAACGAGACAACTATATTGTTAAGGAGGCAACTTCAGACGATTTCGTTGTACAGAGTGTTGAGGTAGTTAACGGTGATACAAACTGTGTATACAATACATCAATGCCTTCACTGGAATTTGATATCGGTACAAATAAAAATAGTGAAGATGGTAAAAATCCAGACCATAATGTAATCATATTCAATAAAGATTTACCAACATATGAAGAAAGTGTGTGGGTAGATGATGAAAGATATGTTTACAGTAAGCCATTTATTAAACCTGGTGAGGGAAGTGCAACTCCTGATTCTGGACAGGGTAGTGAATCTGGTGGTGGAACAGCACCAACAGATCCGGGAACTCAAAATAAATATAAATGGGAAACTGGAACAATTATCAGCACAGATATATCTGGAAATCAGTATACAAAGCTGGATGGTCCAACCAGTGCTCTGGATGCAAATCATACCAGTTACGGTGTGCTGACACAGGATGCTTCGGATGAAGACAATTGGACAGTCACATGGACAACCTGGGCTTCAAAAGATGAAACAACAACCACACCTAGCTGGCCGGTTGGAACAATTATCAGTACAAATACATCAGGAAGCCAGTATGTGAGAATGAATGATACTGCAGATACTTATAACAGTAATCATACAAATTACGGTATCCTGAAGAAGGATAGTAGTGGTAATTGGATCATTGAGTGGCATACGTGGACTTCAAAGACGGAAAATGTACCATCTGGTGGAGGAACTACAACTTATACCCCAGTGACATTGACTTATTATCAGAATAAAGTGGATGATTTCAGTACTTATAAAAATAATGATTACTATTATAAGGATGGTAATAATTACAAGTTAATCACTGATATTTCCGATAATTGGCAGTTAACAATTACTACTTCAGATGGTAGAGTCTATAATAATCTGGGACCGACTACACAAAACTGGAGCGGAACCTTGAATGACAATGTTCTGACTTATAGTTACATTTACAAAAAAACTGTCTCCGGCGGTTCCACCACACCAGTCACAACCTGGACAGAGTCAACCGATACAGTAACTGCCGACACAAATAAGATTCCATCTACTTCAGACACCAAAACAGACTGGTCTAAGACCACTTCAACAGCAACTGCTGTTGCAAGTATGATTCCAAAGACCACAAATGCGGAGCCTGGAGAAGTACCAGATAATCCTGATACTCCAGGTGGAACACCTGTAGAAACAGTAACCAGCGATAAGCTGTCAGTCGGACATGGAGTTATTACTAATAAGAAAGCCAAGTATACTGCTGAAATCAATGTCCAGAAAAAATGGCAGGATAATGCAGCACATACTGGTGAGGATGTATATGTAATCCTTATTGATCCATCGGGTGCTCCGGTTAAAAATTCCGACCAGAATGCCATGATGCTGCAATTGAATTCTGCAAATAACTGGAGAGGTAAATTTACGATCTCTGTCAGCAAACAGAATTATAATCCTTTGGCTGAAGGATATGAAATCCGAGAAGTGAAAGAGCGAAGAGGGTATGATTTTATTGGCGGTATTCCTGCAGTTCTTATCAATGTAGAAAGTGATACAACAATCTACTATGTAGTGGGAGCTGAAGAAAATGATTTTGTTAAAGTCAATGCAAAAAATTATAATGCACATTACCAGAATGTTGGTAACAGAACGCTGGTTGTAACAAACAACTCAACCTATGAGCTTCCTCATACAGGAGGCATGGGTACACAAAGACATACATGGGGTGGAATCGCAATGATTTTAGTTTCCCTTGTATTATATAGCTTCAGCATGAGGCGCAGAAGAGAAAGGAGGTTAAATTAAGCCTCCGATAGGGCAGGGCCTAAGGCAGATCAAAAGCTGCCGGGCCAATCCAACCTGTGCCCGAGCGAAGCAAAATTAAAAAACATTATTTATCATAAGAGATAAAGAAAGGAGATTCATAATGAAATCAATGAAAAAAATTATGAGCATTATGCTCGCAATGGTAATGATTATTGCCATGAGTATTCCTGCATTTGCAGATGAAACTAATAATCTTACAATCAATACTGCAGCAGGTCATACTTATGAAATCTATCAGATGTTAGTTGGTGACGTATCTTCATTAGTTGATGGTTCTGGTGTACTTGCTAACGTAACAGCAGGTACAAATCTTGATGGTACTGTAGATGCATTTACTGCAGCAATTGATGGTAAAACAGGTACAGATCTTTCTGCAGCAGCATTAGCTAAAATTAAAGATGCCCCAACTGCTACTATCACAGGTGATGGAACAGCAAAAACACAGGCTGTTGCTCCAGGTTACTATGTAGTAAAAGATAGCTATACTTATACAGATGACAATGAAAAGCTTGAAGAAGGACAGACACATACAAAAGCAGTAGCTTATATGGTAGCAGTTGTTGGCGATACAACAATGGATCCAAAGATGGATGTTCCTACTATCGACAAAAATATTACAGATACAGACGCTAACGTAGCCCTTGAAACTGGTGAAAGCAAAAAAACTGATACAGCAGCTATCGGCGATATCATCAACTACAAAGCTGAGTCTGTAGTTCCTGTAACAGAAGGTTACAAATACTACTACTATGTAGTAAACGATACAATGAGCACAGGTCTTACATACAATTACGATCTTGCAATCACAATCGGTGGCGAGGCGCTTTCTGAAGATGAGTATACTCTGACTGAGACAGATCAGGGCTTCAAACTTGTTGTTAAGGATATGAAACGGTACAATGCAGGTGATGCAATTGAGATCACATACTCTGCAACAGTTAATGAAAATGCAGAAATCGGTACAATTCCAAACACAAACACAATCAACTTAACATATTCCAACAACCCATCCGATACATTTGACAAAGACAAAAACCCTAGTGGCGAACCAGATGATGACGATGTTGTTGGTAAAACTCCTGATCGTGTAACAAAAACATATGTAACTCAGGTTACAATCCAGAAAACAGATGCTGATGCTGATATCTTCCTTGCAGCTCTTCAGGGCGCAGAATTTAAGTTAACAGGTGATGGTTTAAATGATGTTAAACTTGTTACAGAAACAACATTTACTGAAGCTACAAATGGTACATACTACAAACTGAAAGATGGAACATATACAGAGGCTGCTCCAGTTGAAGCAACTGCAAATAATAAAGGCAATGCTGACAAATATGCAGATGATGGTAAGATGTATAAACCAACTACAACAACTAATGTTGTATCTGTAAATGACAATGAGTCTGGTTCTTCTTGCAACATTACTGCTACAGTAGATCCTCTTACAGGTAAGATCACATTTACAGGTCTTAATGCTGGTACATATAAGATCGAAGAAACAAAAGTTCCTGAAGGCTACAACAAATGTGCAGATATCGAATTCACACTCACTGCATCTCAGACAGGAGCAACAAATTTAGTTGGTGGAGATATCACATGGACATCCAGCAATGAAAATGTTCAGCCTGGACAGACAGCTGGCTTATTCGAAACAACTATCGAAAACCAGACAGGTTCTGTACTTCCATCCACAGGTGGTATGGGTACAACATTATTCTATCTTGTAGGTGGAATCTTAGTAATTGGCGCTGGCGTTCTCTTAATCACAAAGAGACGTATGGAAGCTCGCTAATTTATACACAATAATTATTGATTATATGAAATAATCTATCATAGGATGAATTTCGTCCCCGGAGTTTCCGGGGACGGGATGAATCTTAAGTCACTTTATACACTAATAAGGAGAGTCTTGTTAAACATGAATTGGATAAAGAGAAATTTATCAACCTTAATACTGGTAGTCATTTTTATGGCAGGGCTTTGCTTATTATTGTATCCAAGTTTTGCGGATTACTGGAATTCATTTCATCAATCAAGAGCAATTGCAACATATGCTGAAAAGGTTGCAGAATTAGATGACAAAACATATGAAAGAGTTTGGAATCAGGCAGTAGAATACAATAAGAAGCTGACAACCAGACCATTTAATCTTATGTTATCAGAACAGGAAATTAGAGAATATGAGCAATTGCTTAATATTGATGGCACAAGTGTAATGGGATATATCGAAATTCCTAAAATTCGATGTGCTTTACCAATTTATCATGGAACAGATGATACGGTTCTTCAGGTTGCAGTTGGACATATTCAAGGGACTTCTTTACCAACTGGTGGTAAAAGTACACATTGTGTATTGTCGGGACATCGAGGACTTCCATCAGCTAAAATCTTTACTGATATCGACCGATTAGTTGCCGGCGATACATTCATGATTCGTACATTAGATAACACCTTAACCTATGAAGTGGATCGAATTAACATCGTATTACCAGATCAAGTTGATGATCTTCGAATCGAAGAGGGTAAGGATTTATGTACTTTAGTAACTTGTACACCTTACGGTATCAATACTCATCGACTGTTAGTTCGTGGACATAGAATTAAAACAACAAATAATATTCGTGTTGTTGCTGATGCACAACAGATTGCACCAATATTTGTTGCTCCATTGATCGCGGTTCCGATACTTTTAGGCTTATTAATCTGGCTGATTGTATCTACACGCAAAAAGAAAGCAAAGAGGTGATGAAGATGAAATATTTGAAAAATATCATAACATATATGTTGCTCGCATGCTTATTATGTTCATTTACAATCAATACAGACGCAGCACAAACCGGAACCATTTCCGTTAATCTGACTTATAAGAAACAGCCTGTAGTGGGCGGATCAATCCTGCTTTATCAAGTAGCAGATAAGGAACATAACTTAGTCGCTGACTTTGTATCCAGCGGAATCAGTCTTGATGATTTAGAAGATGTAAAAGTGGTAAATGATCTTGTTAGTTATGTAGAAAATAATGCATTGATCGGTGAAGTTTATGATACGGATGAGAATGGTAATATTAAAACACGCGAGCTTGAATTAGGTGTGTATCTGATTGTAGAAGATAAAATGCCACAGTCTTATACAGGATTTAAGCCTTTCCTTGTAACCATTCCAATTACGGTACATGGTGTGAAGCACCATACTGTGGATGCGACACCGAAAGTGGACGGTACGAAGTAGAACAATGGGCCCACTACAACCACACATAGACCTCCTTCCCCAAACCCAGGTAATCCAAAGCATAAGGACAGATTGCCACAGACAGGTCAGTTATGGTGGCCAGTACCGATTTTAGCATTTGCTGGTTTAGTATTCTTTGGATATGGATGGAAGAGAAAACGAGATGAAGAACGTGAATAAGAAATATCGTAAGAGAAGAGGTTCTTTTTGCATGACCATCGGGCTGCTGCTTTTGACAGCAGCCTTTGCTTTAACTTTATATAACTTCTGGGATGCAGATCGAGCTCGTAAGGCGTCGAATGAAGCCGTAGATGAACTAGAAAAACAAATTTCAATTGTTCCTCCGGATGGGGATGAGATGCCTACCATCGAAATTGATGGTCACCGCTATATTGGAATCCTGCAGATTCCGTCCTTAGGACTTGCACTTCCGGTTATGGAAGAATGGAATTATGACAAATTAAAGATTTCCCCTTGTCGCTATTCGGGATCGTATTATACAAAGGACTTAGTAATATGTGGGCATAATTATGCTCGTCATTTTAGCCCGATCAAGTGGATTGAGAATGGAGTGGATGTATATTTTGAGAATGTACAAGGCATAAAGTTCCACTACAAAGTAAGTAAAAAAGAGATCTTACAGCCGACCCAGATCGACAAGATGATCACCTCAAGTGACGATTGGGATTTATCGTTATTTACCTGTACCACAGGCGGACGAACCAGATGCACGGTGCGTTGTGTGGAAGTGGTGAAATAAATAGAAAAATAAAACAGGGTCTGTTGCGAGTGCAGCAGACCCTGGTGATTTATGGTGTTGAATATTGATACGAGTTTGATTTCCTAATTATGAAACCGTTAAAGAATTAGCCTTAGCCTTTTCAATCTGTTCTGGAGTAACCTGAAGAAACTGAATAATCTGATCTTCAAGCATACCATTCAAAAGCAGACGCTTAATAGATTCGATAATACCAAGCTCACGCCCTTCGATAATGCCCTGTTCATGGCCTTTTTCGATACCCTTCTGAATACCAGTTTCAACGCCTCTTTCAAAGATCCCTTCGCCGAGATTACACATATCTTCCAACATCTCCCTTCTTTCATCAGTAATGTCAATATTACATTCTTCCTTAAGTATATCCTTTTTCTGATCAATTGACAATGAATCTAGAAAAATAGCTCCCAACATTCGATGGAGTTTATGATTGAGATTCTTGTCGAGCATATTTTTCATTCTGATAATCACTACATTCAAAACATCGTACATATCTTTCCATCTTCCATTGCCTAAAAGATGATTTCTCGTTAAATGAATTTTATTAATGGAATTTTCGTTTTGGTTTGTACAAATCCAGATAGAATAAACTTTTTTAATCGAGTTGTAATCCATCTTGGTGAAATCCCTTTCGAGCTGTGAAGAGATTTCTCGTGCAGCATAATAGATTCCTCGCATTTCAACATCATATTCAGTAGGATCACTCTTCTGCATTTCAATGTTGATGATCACCTGCGATAAACCTGTAGGTGCATTTACATAAAATAAGATATCAAAGTATCTGACTCCCTCATTCGGTACTTTGCTCTCGGTGTTTGATCCGGCAATCTTTATATTACCTTTAGCATCTTTTTCGTTTGTAAAACCAGGATCTACAGGGACTTTTCCTATGAGAATAGTATTCTCGATTAGTGGGATGACATCATCTGGATCCTGACCATGAAATTCTTTCACAGTATGAACTAAGATGTTAGCAAGAATCGGTTTGTACGCAATGATTTCCTTAGCGTATTGGTCGTACTGTGTTTCCCCGTTGCTCGATTCTAGAACATTATATAAATCCGCCATTATATTTACCTCCTTATCATTTTTTGTGTGCAGAACAATCTGCAATCACAAGAAAATCATAACACAGGTATTTTTGTGGCTTGGAATTTTGAATTTCTCTTTTCATTTGATGGAACATGGAATACACTTGAAAAAATGCAAACATGTAAGGTACATCCATAATCAGGTGATATAAAAATAAAACAGGGTCTGTTGCGAGTGCAGCAGACCCTGGTGATTTTATTATGTTTAATATTGATATGGGTTTGATACCCTAATTATGAAACCGTTAAAGAATTAGCCTTAGCCTTTTCAATCTGTTCTGGAGTAACCTGAAGAAACTGAATAATCTGATCTTCAAGCATACCATTCAAAAGCAGACGCTTAATAGATTCGATAATACCAAGCTCACGCCCTTGCTCGATACCCTGCTGAACACCTTGCACACGCCCCTGTTCGATACCCTTCTGAATACCAGTTTCAACGCCTCTTTCAAAGATTCCTTCGCCAAGATTACACATATCTTCTAACATCTCCTCCCTATTCCTTCGGAATATTAATTCTGATCGTAGTTCCCTGATCTATAATACTTTCAATTTCTACAAAACCATCAGTGAGAAGCTTGATTCGTTCTTTTACATTTGTAAGTCCTACATGAACGCGTCCGTCATCAAATGGATGATCAGGATCAAATCCACAGCCATCATCCGTTACGATGATGATGTAGAAAGAAGGGGTTTCTCTTGTAGTTAATCGGATGTGAATCGCACCATCTTCCATGCCAGATAAGCCGTGTTTGATCGAATTTTCAATCAATGGCTGAACGCTGAGCGCAGGAATGCGAAAAGAATCTGTCTGAAGATCTTCTTCATATACGATATCATCACCGAATCGCATTTGTTCAAGCCATACATAAGTACGAATATGCTCAAGCTCATCGTTAAAATATACCAGATCTGCACTGCCTAAGGCATTGATATTGGTTCGCAGATATCTGGAAAACTTATGAATCGCATCTCCGGCTAACACAGGATTAACACGACATAACTGCTCAATGCTGCCTAATGCATTAAATAAAAAGTGCGGTCTCATTTGCGAAATCAATACTCGAATTCTCGTCTCTGCAAGTTCATTGTCTTTTTCTGCAAGCGCTAATTTCTGTTGTGTCAGCTCCATCTCATGCTTTAACAAAAGCTCCTGCTGCCGAACGAGACGATGAGATTTTCCAATCATGTCCGACATATAAAGCATCAGCAGAGAAAATGTAATTGCAATATTATTTAACGATAATCCATAATGGAAAAATTGATAAATACTTGAAATAAGCGGCAAAAAGATAAAGCTTAATAAGGCTATCATTTCTGGTTTAGTAATCTGTGCTCGATGAACAAATACCATCAAAGCAATCATAAATACGATGATTTCCGCTAATACAACGGTAACCGGAAAATACATAGTTCGATGATAATAATTGTTTACATCGAAATAATAAAGAAAGTTCGTAAACTGTGAACCAATAATAATCGCCAAGTCGACTGCACTAAGGATCATAATAATATGATACCAAAAGGAGCTTTCTCTCGTATTTTGCAGGTTTAAGATTTCGATTATATAAGTCGTAACAATGAGTGCTATGATCGGACTGATTGCAAAAACAAGGAAATTCGACACTCGTGTCAGGAAAAATCCAAATGGATTCGCATGCCCACTAAAATATAAAGCAGCTGCATCAGCTAAAAGCAGCAAAGTGTTAAGCAAAAGCAATACATTCAAAAGACCATTTCGCTTTGGCTCATCCTGACGGCTGAAGTAAACCGAAATCGCGGATGAAAAAGTCATAACTGCAAAAAGCAGCTCGACTAGCATTTGTGAAAAATGTAAAGTATCCATATTTTATTCCACAATTCCGATAGAGTAAGCACTGTTTTCTGTTTTGCCAGGTGCTAATATTTTTACTCCTCTTTTATGTTCAAATACGTCATCTTCTTCGGAAGTAGTTGCAGTTCCAGTCCATGGTTCTAAAGCAACGAATGGGCCGTCATTTTTGCAGGACCAGATCTGGAAGAAATCAAATCCTTCATAATCGACACGTACGCCTTCTGTTTTATCTTTGTGATGAAGAATTGCCCATGTGGACTTTGGATGCTCAAGACAAACGGCATCCTGATAGAACAAATCATGTCTTACGTTTAAGATGTTAGTATTGTCAAAGTATAAAGTGCGTTCAGAAACATCACAGATTCCGTCATCGCGGATTGTTGGACAGTTCGCATATTCTTCGCATTCCATCTCTACAACATAATCTTCGAACTTTTCATCTTCATGGAATGGCCAGAAGAATGCAGGATGTCACCCTACAAAGTAAGGAAATGTTTCGTCACCGGTATTTGTTACGATGTGATTGATGACTACTTTGTTGTCTACAGCTTCAAATTTCATCACAAGCTTAAAATCAAGTGGAAATGCTTCTTTTGTAGCTTCATCAGAAACAAGTTCCATGGTTACACAGGAGTCTGTCACTTCAGTTACCGAAAATTCACGATGTCTTGCAAATCCGTGACGCCCCATCTCTACCTTCGCACCATTTGCTAAAGTGCCTTTGTTATCACGAAGACAGCCGCAGATTGGGAACATTAATGGAGCCTGGCCAGACCAGTAAGCAGCATCTCCCTGCCATAAATATTCTTTGTCATTTAATTTTACAGATGTAAGGCAGGCACCGTTTGAGTTAACGGTTGCACTGAAATTTCCGGATTTAATAGTATACAGCATGTTTATTACCTCGCTTATATTTTATTATTTTTATTATGTATTTCGTTCTTCACAACTACAATTATTATATCACAGAGTATCTTAGAAAGGGCATAAAATCTATGGTTGCGACATTTTTATAAAAATGTTATGATAAAATTCAGTGTGCCCACAAAAAGGAGAAATATGAAGAAAAAATTATTGATCACACTTGTTTTATTTTTCATGGTACTTTGTATCGCACCCATAAAAGCGCAGGCAAAAACCTGGATCAGTGCAAGTGTAACCGCAAATACAACAAGTAAAACAACCGAAGCGATTACTCTTACCGTTAAGGTAAAGAAGAATCTCAAAACAATATCCTATGTAAAATACCTTCCAGGCGATCAGTCCATAACGAAGGTGAAAAAATCCGGGAAAAAGCTTACCTATAATAAAAGCACGAAAAAGGCAAAGCTTAACGTAACCGTAAACCAGAAGTATACATTTGTAATCAAAGACAGCAAAGGGCATGCAATCAAGAAAGTCTATAAAGTAGACAATTACAGCAATCCAAAGTATCTCAAACAGTATAAAGCAATCTGGTATCCATTCTATACTTATGAGAATGAATACTTAAGCAAATATAGAAGCAGCAACACAGAAAAGAATTTCCGCGCATATTTTAAAGGCGTAGTAAAGAATTGCAAATCCAACAATATAAACACGATCATTGTGCACGCAAGAGCGTTTGGGGACGCATTTTATGATTCTGCATATTTTCCAACGTCTGAGTATATCGCAGGCACACAGGGAAAGAAGCTCTCCTATGATCCATTAAAAGTGATGGTTGAGGAAGCTCATGCGCAGGGGCTTAACATTGAAGCGTGGTTAAATCCTTACCGTGTGGCAAAGCATGATGACTTTAAAAAGCTCTCAAAAGATCATCCGGCCAGAAAATGGCATGAATCTTCCAAATCCGCACAGCAGAGAAATGTTCTTGTATACAAGAGCAAGATCTACTTCAATCCTTCCAGCAAGGAGGTTCAGGACTTGATTATCAAGGGTGCGGTGGAAATCGTGAATAACTATGATGTGGATGCAATTCATCTTGATGACTATTTCTATCCGGAATTTACATCGAGCAACTACAAAACAGCCTTTGATGCGAAGGAGTACAACAGCTCAAAAGAAAAAGCTGCGGGCATGAGCATTGTGGAATATCGTCGTTCTCAGGTAAATGCGCTTGTAAAGGGCATTCATGATGCGGTTCACGAGGCAGATCCGGATGTTCGTTTTGGTATTAGTCCTGCCGGAAATATTGATAATCTGACTAGCAAATATTCTTATTATGTAGATATTGAAAAATGGACAAAATCAACAAAATACGTGGATTATATTACCCCACAGATTTACTGGGCATTTAACCACAGCACAGCACCATTTGACAAGGTGCTCAAACGCTGGAAGTCCATCACGGACCAGAACAAAGTGGATTTATATATTGGCGTTGGAAGCTACCGTGTGGGCGGTGATTATGCAAGCAACGCGAAGGAAAAAGCGGAATGGAAGTCTTCTGGCATTTTGAAGAAGATGATTCGCTATGGAAGAGAGAAAAGTGTAGACGGCTTTGCATTTTTCGAATACGAAGACCTTAAGAGAAGCAAGGCAAAATCAGCAATTTATTACATGAAGATGGAATTACAATAAATCGGAGGAACTTATGAGTAATATCAAAGAAGAAATCAAGAAGAGAAGAACATTTGCCATCATCTCCCATCCGGATGCTGGTAAAACAACGTTAACTGAAAAGTTTTTATTATATGGTGGAGCAATCAACACAGCTGGTTCCGTAAAGGGTAAGGCAAACTCAAAGCACGCCGTATCTGACTGGATGGAAATCGAAAAGCAGAGAGGTATTTCTGTTACATCCTCCGTTTTACAGTTTGAATATGACAATTACTGCATCAATATCCTTGATACACCGGGGCATGAAGACTTCTCCGAAGATACTTACCGTACTTTAATGGCAGCAGATTCTGCGGTAATGGTAATTGATGCTTCTAAGGGTGTAGAAAAACAGACCATCAAGTTATTTAAGGTTTGTACAATGCGTAACATCCCAATCTTTACCTTCATCAACAAGATGGACCGTGATGCAAATGATACCTTCGACTTGTTAGATGATATCGAAACGGTTCTTGGCATCGAAACTTGTCCGATCAACTGGCCGATTGGTTCTGGTAAGGAATTTAAGGGTGTATACGAACGTGATCAGAAGGTGTTATCTGCATTTGAAGCAGTGTCTACTGGTGGCGCAAAGGCAGCAAAAAATACTCGTGTAGACATCGAATCTGATGAAGCAATGGAAATCATCGGCGAGGATGCATTTGAACAGCTGACAGAAGAAATTGAATTATTAGATGGCGCTGCGCATCCATTTGACCTTGAAAAGATTCAGCGTGGGGAATTAACACCGGTATTTTTCGGCTCTGCGCTCACAAACTTTGGGGTAGAAACCTTCTTACAGCACTTTTTACAGATGACAACAACTCCACTCCCACGAGTTTCTAAAGGGGATGTCATTGTGCCGGAAGAAAATAATTTTTCTGCCTTCGTATTCAAAATCCAGGCAAATATGAACAAGGCTCATCGTGACCGAATTGCGTTCATGCGTATCCGTTCTGGTAAGTTTGAAGCGGGTATGGAAGTAAAACACATGCAGTCTGGCAAGAAGATGCGTCTGTCTCAGCCACAGCAGATTATGGCTCAGGATCGTAAGATTGTAGAAGAAGCTTACGCTGGGGACATCATTGGTGTATTTGATCCGGGTGTATTCTCGATTGGGGATACTGTATGTCTTCCAAGAGATGGCTTCGTATATGAAGGGATCCCTACATTCGCGCCAGAGCATTTTGCAAGAATCGTACAGCTTGATACGATGAAGCGTAAACAGTTCGTTAAGGGTGTTAATCAGATTGCGCAGGAAGGTGCAATTCAGATTTTCCAGGAACACGAAGCTGGTTATGCGGAAATCATCGTTGGGGTAGTTGGTACGCTTCAGTTTGACGTATTAAAATTCCGTCTGAAGAATGAATACAGCTGTGACATTCGTTTAGAACCGCTTCCATATGAATCCATTCGCTGGATCAAGGATACGGAAACTGATATGAGCAAGCTTAAAGGGGTTTCTGAAGTTAAGAAGGTTCGTGATATGAAGGGCAATCCATTACTCTTATTTAAGAATGAATGGAGTATTAATTTCGTATTGGACCGTAATGATGGCTTAGAGCTCGTTGAGTTTAGTAAAAATTAAAAAAATGTATTGACACGGGTTGCCTGGATGTGTTATGTTATTAAAGGTTGTGTAGACAACTTAGAACAAGAAAGAAGAGTATCCACTCTCACCTTAGCACGAGCAAGTGACTTGGGTTAATATTTAAGAAATGATACATTCATTATGCTTGAATTTGAAGTGGATAGTCTGACTATCCACTTTTTTAATTTGATGGAGGTGCAAAACTATTAGCGATTTAATGATCAACGAGCAGATTCGTGACAAAGAGGTACGTGTAGTAACAGCTGATGGTAAGCAGTTAGGAATCATGTCTGCAAGAGATGCAATGAAGCTTGCAAAAGAAGCAGAATTAGATTTAGTTAAGATTGCTCCAAAAGCAAAACCACCTGTTTGTAAGATTATCAATTATGGTAAGTACAAATACGAGATGACTCGTAGGGAAAAAGAAGCAAAGAAAAAGCAGAAGACAGTCGAAATCAAAGAGATTCGTCTTTCTCCAAACATTGATACCAATGATTTAAATACAAAGGTAAACAATGCAAGAAAGTTCCTTTCCAAAGGAAACCGAGTTAAAGTAACACTTCGTTTCAGAGGTCGTGAAATGGCTCATGTAAATTCAAGTAAAGTAATCCTTGATCAGTTTGCAGAACAGTTAAGCGACTGTGCAGTCGTTGATAAACCAGCAAAACTGGAAGGAAGAAATATGATCATGTTTTTAGGTGAAAAACGATAACAGAGTAGATACGGATACAAGGAGGAATATATCATGCCAAAATTAAAAACAAAAAGAGCTGCAGCAAAAAGATTTAAAGCTACAGGTAGCGGAAAATTAAAAAGAAATAAAGCTTACAAAAGCCATATCTTAACAAAGAAAACAGCTAAGAGAAAACGTAATCTTAGAAAAGCTACAATGACAGACAAAACAAACGAAAAGAATATGAAACAGATTTTACCATATCTCTAAGATTTGTGTATGCATAGGAGGATTTAAGACATGGCAAGAGTTAAAGGCGGCGTAGGCGCAAGAAAAAGACATAATAGAACATTAAAATTAGCGAAAGGATACCGTGGAGCAAGATCCAAACAGTATCGTGTAGCAAAACAGTCCGTAATGAGAGCATTAACAAGCTCTTACGCAGGCAGAAAACAGAGAAAACGTCAGTTCAGACAGTTATGGATTGCTCGTATCAACGCAGCAGCTCGTATGAACGGTTTATCTTACAGCAAATTAATGCACGGTTTAAAATTAGCTGAAGTTGAAATCAACAGAAAGATGCTTTCTGAATTAGCAATCAACGATCCAGCTGCTTTCACAGCATTAGCAGAAGTTGCTAAATCTAAATTAGCTTAATCGTTAAGTCGATTTATAACATGCATTAATTCACAACCCGCATATATGCGAGTTGAATGAACAATGAAGATTCAGGAATCTGTCCAGATCGGACAGGTTCCTTTTCTTTTTCTTATTTTGCGGCATAAAATTCCCTTTTGCGGCATAAAATCCCCTTTTGGGGGCTTTCTTATAGAACTTTATTCTATTTCTCATTAAAAAGTTCATCCTCGGAAAAACACATAAAACTATTTTCTAATTTCATTCCAAAAGTTCTATGAATTTTTGGAATTTTCCAAGAAATCTCAACACATTGTCTCGTGTTTTTGGATTTTGTGCTGATACGGTAGGAATCTCCAAAAAATTATATAATAATATTGCTGAAAATTTGAACAACATCGCGTTTTGAATAATACTTTTTACTTATATGTAAAAAAAGTGCTATGCTCTTTGAGATGATCTACCCCCAAGAAGTTAGACTATAGCACTAACATCATTGAAAATTGAATAAGTGTTATTTGGGCATACCATTCGGGTGTGAAGTATATTTTTAACATAATTTTCATGAGAATTGTGTTTGGGAAAAGATTTAAAAAAAGATTTAAAAAAATTTAGAAAAAGTGTTGACATATCTCTGGGTAGATGATATTATAATATCTGTTGTGACACAGAAACAACAAACCGTAAAAGCTTAAGGGCAAGCGCTCATAGCTCAGTTGGATAGAGCAACGGCCTTCTAAGCCGTGTGTCCGGGGTTCGAATCCCTGTGGGCGCGTTTTGCGGGAGTGCTGGAATTGGCAGACAGGCAAGACTAAGGATCTTGTGTTTCTAGTAGACGTGTGGGTTCAAGTCCCATCTCCCGCATAAACCTCAGAAAGAAATTTCTGAGGTTTTTTTGTTTCCGAAATAAGTAATATAAAACAAGAGCCATGGCTATAGCTTAACTAGCTATTACCAATGGCTCTTGTTGTTTTCTAATGATTCTGTTTCATTTATTCTATATTATCTCTTATAAATTCGCTCCTACATATTCATCATCACTGAATGCCATAATCATTTTAAAGATTGCTGTGAAGAAGAATAATCCTACAGTGAACATTCCGTATCTGCCAAATGCATGTGCCATTTTCTGTGTTTTTTTAATATCAAGCACAAAGCAGGCAATTAATCCGACAAAACCAAGAAATGCTGTGATGATAAATACCGGAATCTCAATTAAGAAGATTGTTAACAGGAAAAGAATGGTAAATGTATGAAGTGCAAATGATACCCAGAACATCTTTGTTGTCCAGAATAATTTGTATTCAACATAGCGATTATAAAATGGAATAAGTGCTTCCCAGCCTTCTTTTCCAGCTTTTCTAAAAAGCATTACTGTTGCAATAATTGTTGCAATAGAAAGCAATATTCCGATCATAGATGAATAAGTTGCGTTTGCTGCTACAGTTGCAGTTCCAAGTGTTAAGTTTAAGCTCATAATGATTTCTCCTTTATTGTCTCATGAAAATTTGTTTTGTTATGTTTAAGAGGTGTTCGCTTTCCTCTTTGATGATTTCATGATATCAGGAGAATCATAAGGTAGAAGTGATGAAACCTTAACGTAACCTTAACAATTTTGCGGTCGCCAAAGATCACGTGCGAGCTCATTTCTCTGTTGAGAAACGCGCATTCGCACATGGCGGTGTCTATCCAATCCCAAACAAAAAACCGCGGCACTTTCGTGCCCCGGTCCCTAATTCTCATAATCAAATACTAATTTGTATTTCTGCATATAATAATCTGCTTTTTCTAATCGTGCCTTCGCTACTTCCTGCATTTCACGGCTGACACCATTTGCGATTAACTCAATTAAGAAAGTGATACCAATCATGGAAGGTGCGAAACTGTTACTTCCCAAATCCACAACAATCTTATGTTTTATATAAGAAGGCAAATCAGCATTATGATTTGTTGTGACGGCAATGATTTGCGCATTACTGTCATTTGCCATATCCATTATGGCAGTGTTTAATTTCGTATAAGGTGGTATGTGGAACATGATCAAACAATCATCTTTATCAATGCTTGTCATACGCTCCAAAATAGTTGTGTTTGCTCCGCCTGTACTTACGACATTTGGCGTAAGCTGAGAAAGAAGCGCTACAAGCTGATTTTCATACGGATATGCATAACGACTAGATGCAATAAATATTGTATCAGCACGGGTAATAATATTTATGATATTTTCAAAATTCTTAGATCCATTGTCTCTAAATAAGTTACGAAGCGTTGCCTGAGCAATCTTTAATGCTTCGATTCCAAAATGCATTTCACCTGGATGAGGCTTTAAGCTTTCTTCGTAACGAGCGGAAGAAGATTCCACCCTGTCAGAAATTTTAGACAATGTATTCATATGAATACGCTGCAAATACTTCTGAAAATCGATATAACCCGTAAAACCGATCGCCCTGCTGAAACGGATGACAGAAGCTTCACTGACATTTAAATTACTTGCAAGCTCTGTGGAAGTCAGGAAACAAGCCATGATCATATTATCTAAAATATAATCCGCAATGATTTTCCCAGTCTTCGTAAGCTTCGCTTCTTTGACTAATTCACTAAATGATTTTTCCATAATTTTCTCCATAAGATGTGTCTACAGTACCATTTGATAAATGGCAACCATGAAAGGCATAGTTATGAGACAAAAAATAACTGTAATGACATTGATTGAGCTGGCATATACAGAATTCTTATGATAAAGCTGTGCTACCTGAGCAATATTTACTGCGCATGGTGCGGATGCTGCCAATAAAGTAATCAAGAGAATCTGAGGTGCAAGACTGTGAAGCTTCATGATGCCGCAAACATGAATGATCGCAATGAAAATAAGCGGTGTTGCAATCAAACGGCCAAAGCCGATGAGATAGGCACGCTTATTGCTAAATGCCAGGCGAAGATTCATCCCTGCGAACAAGATACCAATGTTTAACATGCTGGCAGGACCAATCATGTTGCCAAAAGAAGTTGTAAAATTGTCAACAATCAATGGGAGTCTAAGATGCGTAAAGAATACGATTAATCCAGCGATGATCGCGATGATATTCGGATTCTTGATCATCTTCATAACATGAACTTGTTTTTCTTCACTGATGACGGAAATGCCGTGACTCCAGAATAAAATGTTGCTCACAATCAGATATGCACTACTGTAAAATACCCACTCTGGACCAAGTACTGCGCTAACGAGTGGAATGATCAGGTTACCGCAATTCGAATACGTAAGGGAAGCCTGTTCAATGTGGTCAATATGAAAAACCACTTCGCAAATTTTGGTCGTAACCAAAAGAAGTACGAAAGAAATGACAGCCCCTAAAATCGCCACTGCAAACCCAGAAAATGTTTCCTTATTAAAGGAAGCATTTGTAAAGGAATGGAAGATGACACATGGCGAAAAGATATACACAACCAGCTTCGCAAGCGTGTCGCTGTCTTCTGTTTTGAGAAGATCAATTTTCACGATGACATAACCGACAATCATCATGAGAAAAAGTACGACAATCTGCTGAGCCAGTAACATACTTAGTTCCAAAGAAATTCCTCCTTGTTATTAAATTTTCTTAAAAATACTCACAAAATAAAGTATAATAGGTTTAGAATAGAGTGTCAATTTTATGACAATAAATTAATGTGTAGAATATTATAATTGTGATATCGTTCGTTAAAAAGCAGTTACTTGAAATAAAGGAGAAAAAGATGAAATTAGGATCCCATGTGGGAATGAAAGGGAAAGCGATGATGTTAGGCTCCGTAAAAGAAGCACTTTCTTACGGCGCGAACACATTTATGTTATATACAGGCGCACCTCAAAATACAAAAAGAAAAGCAATTAGCGAGCTTCGAATCGAAGAAGCCTGGGCGCTGATGCGAGAAAATAACATCGACGATTTTGTCGTGCATGCACCATACATTATCAACTTAGGTAATGCCGTAAAACCGGAAACCTTTGAAATCGCCGTTGATTTTTTAAAGGTAGAATTAGAACGAACCAAAGCGATGGGTGCGAATAAACTCGTACTTCATCCAGGTGCCCATGTCGGAGAAGGTGTGGAAGTTGGAATCAACAAAATCGTGGAAGGTCTTAACGAAGTCATGACAAAGGACATGGATGTAAAGATTTGCTTAGAAACGATGGCGGGAAAAGGCAGTGAGATTGGACGAACTTTTGAAGAACTTCGTGAAATCTATAACCGTGTCAAATATCCAGAGCATCTTCGTGTATGCTTTGATACATGTCACACAAGCGATGCGGGCTATTCCATCAAGGATGATTTTAACTCTGTCATCGATACATTTGACCGTATATTAGGAAAAGACCAGATTGCGGTTTTCCATATCAACGACAGTAAAAATGTGCAGGGCGCAGCAAAGGACCGTCATGAAAATATCGGTTATGGAAATATTGGCTTTGAAGCCTTACATCAGGTGGTACACCATCCGGATTTTGAAGATGTGCCAAAAATTTTAGAAACACCATATATCAAAATCGAGGGAACAAAAAAATCCCTTCCACCATACAAACAGGAAATTGAGATGCTTAAGAAAGGAATCTTTGTGCCATGGATATCAGATTTATAGATCATAGTGGTTTTATTGTAGAATTAGAAAAATATGTTCTGCTGTTTGATTATTATCAAGGCGAAATTCCCGATATTCCAGACAAAACCTGGATTGTATTTGCGTCGCATTTTCACCAGGATCATTATAATAGTGCGATTTTTGATCTTCGTGACCGCTACGAGGATGTCCGCTATGTTTTATCCAAAGATATCTACAAGCACAGAAAACGCACATTAAAGCCTCCTTACGAGCTTTTAGTGGCAAATCAGGTGTATGATTTTGGCGATTTTCATGTGGAGACTTATTTTTCCACCGACGAGGGAGTAGCCTTTTATGTCGAAATCGAAGGCCGAAGCATCTACCATGCGGGAGATCTTCACTGGTGGCACTGGATTGGGGAGCCGGATGCAGACAATCTTTATATGGAAAAGAAATTTAAAGAACAGATGGGCTATCTTTCAAAACATAAAATTGATGTGGCATTTATGCTTTTGGATCCTAGACAGGAGGCGGCTTACGACTGGGGTATGAATTATTTTTTGGAAAATGTTACTGCAAAGCATGTATTCCCGATGCATCAGTGGGGGGATTTTGCTTTGACGGATCAATATCTTCGTTCTGAAGCGGGCAGACGTTTTGCGACGCGTTTGATCAAAGTTGACCACGTTGGGCAGACATGGCATAATGTAGAATAAGAATTTTTTGGAGGAATATACATCATGGAGATGAGTCGAAATAAAAAAATCATTCTGGCAGTGATTGTGATCTTGATCGCATTCTTAACTTTCTTTGGAATTCAGGTTGCCGGACAGAAGTTAGCGGTTAAGGAAGGTCTTAATTATCTGCAGGAAAAGGAATATGAAAAAGCACATTCAAGCTTTGAAAAGGCAGAAAAGAAGCATACCCTTTTCTTGTCTAAGTCAGATATTCGTTATTACGAAGGTGAATGCCTCATGTACTTGGAACGATTTGATGAAGCGGCAGACGTGTATGGTCACATTTTTGATACAAGAGCGATTGCGCTTAAGGGATTTGCCCTTCAGAGAAATGGTGACTTAAAAGGTGCGAAAAAAGCATTTGAGGAAGCAATCAAGAAGGATGCTAAGGATGGAGTCGGATATTATTATCTGTATGCCTATTATGTGGACAAGAAGGCATATAATAAGGCGTTAAATGTGCTTGATGAAGCAAAAGGCAATGGGGTAAAAAATATGAAACAGGAAATCGATTTTGCCCGCATTGTTGTCTACGAAAAGATGTTAAAATACGATCGCGCACTTGATGCGGCAAAGGAATATGTGGATGCATATCCGGATGATGAAAATGGTAAGCAGGAGCTTGCATTTTTAGAAACGAGATAGGATAGAGTTGATAAAGTTATGGAAAAAGAATTATACGAATTCGGAGAAAAACAGGAAAAGGTCATCCTCGTGGCAGTTTGTCTTGGGGATGAAGAAGATACGAAGGATTCTCTGGATGAATTAGAAGAGCTTGCCACTACCGCAGGTGCAGTGACGGTTGGACGATGTGTGCAAAACCGCGAATATATTCACAATGGCACTTATATTGGGAGTGGAAAGATAGAAGAATTAAAAGATATGCTGTGGGAAACCGAAGCGGATGGAATCATTTGCGACGATGAGCTGACTCCGGCACAGGTAAGAAACTTATCTAATGAGCTTGATTGTAAGATTATGGACCGTACCTTGATCATTTTAGATATTTTTGCCTCCAGGGCAAGAACGAGAGAAGGTAAGATTCAGGTGGAACTTGCGCAGCTTCGCTATCATGCAACGAGACTGACTGGAAAAGGTACTTCTATGTCAAGACTTGGTGGTGGAATTGGGACGAGAGGTCCTGGTGAGAAAAAGCTTGAAGTAGATCGTCGTCTGATCCGTGGCAGAATCGGACATTTGTCGAAGGAATTAAAGCAGGTGGTAAAACACCGCGAGGTACAGAGACAGAAGAGAAGTAAGAATCAGATTCCGGTAGTCTGTATTGCAGGGTATACGAATGCGGGCAAATCAACCTTGCTGAATTTATATACCAAGGCCGGAGTTTTATCAGAGGATAAGCTTTTTGCGACACTTGATCCGACAACAAGACTGGTGAAACTTCCAAACGGGCAGGAAATCCTGCTTACCGATACCGTTGGATTTATCAGAAAGCTTCCGCACCATTTGGTAAATGCGTTTCGTTCCACTTTAGAGGAAGCAAAGTATTCAGATTTGATTCTTCATGTGGTTGACGCATCCAATCCTCAGATGGAAAAACAGATGGAAGCGGTTTATGAGACCTTTAAGGAATTAGAAATCCAGGATAAAACTATTTTAACAGTATTTAATAAGATTGACCGTATCGAAGAAGATGTGGTTTTGATTGATCCGAAAGCAGACGAAGTGATCCGTATTTCTGCGGCAACTGGAGAGAATACAGATGAACTTTTAGAACTTATTCAGGATACGTTGATGAGTGGTCAGATTTATGTAGAAAAAGTGGTTTCTTATGCAGAAGCTGGAAAGCTTCAGGTTGTGAGAAAGCATGGTGTAATCTTAAAAGAAGAGTACCGTGAGGACGGTATTTATGTGGAAGCATACGTTCCTGTTGAATATGTTCAGAGCCTATAAGTTTTTAGAAATTTTGTTCAAATTGACAAGATGATGGGAGTAGTGTTTATAAAAAATGCACTACTCCTATTGACTTTTAGAGTCGTCACATGGTAAAATTTTTACATACTTAAGAGGGTTGGGTTGTTACTATTGTAATGAAAACGGAGGTCTTAGGACGTTCGTTATTATTATGTAGCAAGGCTCAATGAAACGAAATTTTATAAGCAAAAGGAGAATATTATTATGGTATCTAAAAAATTCGTAGTACAGAATGAACAGGGCTTACACATGAGACCAGCTGGAGTTTTAGCTAAAGGCGTTACAAAATTCACATCTGACGTTTCCATCATGTACAATGACAAAAAAATCAACGCTAAATCCTTATTAAACATCATCGGTGCTTGCATCAAATACGGTTCTGAAATCGAAGTTGTTTGTGAAGGTGAAGACGAAGAAGCAGCTTTAGCATATGCTACAGAATTAATCGAATCTGGTTTAGGCGAATAATTTACAGCAAATATCTAGAGGTGGCACATGTATAAAGGTATAGGAGCATCAGCTGGTATCGGTATTGGTAAAGTTCTTATCTTAAAAGAAGCTGAATTAAACTACACAAGAACTACTATTACTGATAAAGAAGCTGAAAAGAAAAGATTAGCTGACGCTATTGAAGTTTTCGTTGAAAAAACAATGGCTTTAGCTGAAAGAATGAAAGTTACAGCAGGTGAAGCTGAATCTGAAATCCTTTTAGGACATGTTATGATGGTTCAGGACCCAGCTATTTCCGAACAGATCGAACAGAAAATTGATGATGATTCCATCAATGCTGAAGCAGCTGTTGAAGAAGCATGTGATTTCTTCGCTATGATCTTCTCTATGGCAGAAGATGAATTAACACAGCAGAGAGCATCTGACTTAGGCGATATCAAAACTCGTTTAATCAAGATCCTCATGGGTGTTGAAGAAGTTGACATCAGTGCAGCTCCTGCAGAAACAATTTTCGTAGCAGAAGATTTAACACCATCCATGACAGCTGGATTCGTTCCAGAAAACATCGAAGGTGTATTAACAGAAATCGGTGGTAAGACATCTCATTCTGCAATTATCTGCCGTTCTATGGAAATTCCTGCATGTTTATCTATTCCTGAAATTACAACAATCGTTAAGAATGGCGACGTTGTAGTTATGGACGGTTCTACAGGTGAAGTTTACATCAACCCTGAAGAATCTGTAATCGAAGAATTCAAAGTTAAACGCGAAAAATTCTTAGCTGAAAAAGCTTTATTAGAAAAATTCCGTGGACAGCCTTCTCAGTCTGCAGACGGTAAGGTTGTTGAATTAGTATGTAACATCGGTGGACCAGACGAAGCAGCAGGCGTTCTTGAACGTGATGGCGAAGGTGTTGGTTTATTCCGTACAGAGTTCTTATTCATGGATAGCGATGCTATTCCATCTGAAGACTCTCAGTTCGAAGCATACAAAACAGTTGCAGAAACATTAGAAGGAAAACCAGTTATCATCCGTACACTTGATATCGGTGGTGACAAAGCTCTTCCTTACTTAGGACTACCAACAGAAGAAAACCCATTCTTAGGTTTCCGTGCAGTTCGTTTCTGCTTAAAGAGAATCGAAGATATCTACAGACCACAGTTACGTGCTTTATTAAGAGCATCCGCTTATGGTAAAATCCGTATCATGGTTCCATTAGTAACATGCGTTGACGAACTTCGCGCAGTTAAAGAAATCATCGCAGAAATCAAAGCTGAATTAGATGAAAAGGGAATCGCATACGATAAAGACATCAAAGTTGGTGTTATGATGGAAACAGCAGCAGCTTCCTTAATCGCTGATATCTTAGCAGCAGAAGCTGACTTCTTCTCTATCGGTACTAACGACTTAACAGGTTATACAATGGCAGCAGATAGAGGTAACCCAGATGTTGCATATCTCTACTCTACATATAACCCAGCAGTTCTTCGTTCTATCCGTAACATCATTAGCGCAGCTAATGAAGCTGGTATCATGGCTGGTATGTGTGGTGAAGCAGCAGCAGATCCATTAATGATCCCATTATTACTTGCATTCGGATTAGATGAATTCTCTGTATCTGCTACATCTGTATTACAGGCTCGTGCTACAATGTCCTTATGGACAATGGAAGAAGCTAAAGAATTAGCTGACAAAGCAATGGCTCTTAAGACAGAAGCAGAAGTTAAAGCTTTATTAGAAGCAAACGCTAGATAATTAAAACTTTAAAATATGCGAAGGCGTGTGATTATTCACACGCCTTTTTTGTATTGTAGAAACTATGTTTCTACAATACAAAAACCCTCCGGGGGATGTGCACTCGCGTGTAAGGTAGATGTCGCTATCGCGACGACGCTCGGCCCTGGAGTCTCGCCAGCGAAACTCTATTTTTTATGTTATACTTATTCCAGAGGATAAAATACAAAAGTAAAAAGGATGTGATTTTATGAGTATGAATCAGACTCCAAGAGGAGAACGCGTTCACATTGCATTATTTGGCAAGCGCAATGCGGGAAAATCAAGTGTGATCAATGCCATGACGAATCAGAATTTGGCAATTGTATCAGAAGTGAAGGGAACAACAACAGACCCTGTTTACAAAGCGATGGAACTTCTTCCAATTGGTCCGGTAGTTGTAATTGATACTCCGGGACTAGATGACGAAGGAGAATTAGGTGAAAAAAGAGTAGAAAAGACGATGGAAGTACTTGCTAAAACCGATATTGCATTGGTCATTGTCGATAGTACAACCGGAATCTCTGCATTTGAAGAAGAACTGATTGAACAGCTTAAGAAAAGAACATTACCATATATCGTGGTTTACAATAAAAAAGACGAAAAAGACTTAACAGGCTCCATTGATGTAATGAATGGAATCTGTGTAAGTGCAGTAACGAAAGAAGGCATCGAAGAATTAAAGAACCGCATTGGAAGATTGATGCCGGAAGATGATCAGGCAAGAATTGTGGCTGATTTAGTGGAACCGAATGATTTTGTTGTACTTGTAGTACCAATTGATAAAGCTGCACCAAAAGGAAGACTGATCTTACCTCAGCAGCAGACCATTCGTGATTTATTAGAAGCTGGTGCAGTATCTATTGTTGTAAAAGAGACAGAACTTGCCGATACTTTAAAAAATCTTGGGAAAAAGCCAAAACTGGTAATTACCGATTCTCAGGCATTTGGAAAAGTTTCCAAAGATACTCCAGAGGATATCTTGCTTACTTCTTTCTCTATCTTATTTGCCAGATTTAAAGGCGATTTAAAACAGGAAATTGAAGGCGTAAGAGCAGTCGAATCCTTAAAAGATGGTGCACGTATCTTAATTGCGGAAGGATGTACCCATCACAGACAGTGCGATGACATCGGAACGGTTAAGATTCCTAGATGGTTAAGAGAATATACCGGTAAGGATTTCGTATTTGAAACAAGCAGTGGTAATAGTTTCCCTAAGGATTTGAGTAAATTTGACTTAGTCATCCATTGTGGTGGATGCACCTTAAATAAAAAAGAGATGAAACATCGACTCGCAGTTATTGAAGAGGCTGGTGTTCCAGTCGTAAATTACGGAATTATGATTGCCCAGATGCAGGGAATCTTAAAAAGAAGCATCAGTCCATTTCCACAATTGATGGATATTTTAGGATAAGGAAGCGTTAGTATGAATCAGATGAATGAATCACAGCGCCTTGCTGTGGAGCATTTTCAGGGACCGATGATGGTTCTTGCCGGTCCAGGCAGTGGCAAGACGACCGTTATTACAAGAAGAACGAAATATCTGATTGAAGAATATGGGGTAAATCCATCGAATATTTTAGTAATCACCTTTACAAAGGCTGCAGCCACAGAGATGAAGGAACGATTTTTTAAACTTATGGATGGAAGAGGCAATGGTGTATCCTTTGGAACCTTTCACGCCGTATTCTTTACTGTGCTTCGACATGCGTACGGATATCGCTTTGAGCATATTATCTCGGAAGAGCAGAAAAGACAGTTTATTCAGGAAATTATCGCAAGTGAACATATCGAGATGGGGGAAGATGCAGACTTTGTTTCTTCTATACTAAATGAGATTTCCTTAGTGAAAGGTGAGATGATTTCGCTAGAACATTATTATAGTAGTAATTGCAGCAATGAAATCTTTCAAACCCTTTATAATGGCTATGAGCAGAAGCTTCGTGCCAATCGTAAAATCGATTTTGATGATATGCTTGTCTTTACCTATGAGCTTTTTACGCAGCGTCCGGATATTCTAAGACAATGGCAGCAGAAGTTTCAATATATTTTAATCGATGAATTTCAGGACATTAATCTCGTTCAGTATAAGATTATGCAAATGCTCGCAAAACCAGATAATCATCTCTTTATAGTGGGAGATGATGATCAGTCAATCTACCGTTTCCGTGGTGCAAAACCGGATATTATGCTTGGGTTTACCAAGGATTATCCGAATGCAAAGCGAGTACTGCTTGATAAAAACTATCGTTGTTCTACCGAAATACTAAACGAAGCGCAGAAGGTAATCACACAGAATGCGAAGCGTTTTCCAAAAGAGCTTGAGGCCTGCTGTGGCAGCCAAAAACCCGTCCGTTATGTGAAGGTGAGAAATCAGTTTGAGGAAAATCAATACATTGTGGATCATTTGAGAAATTATGTAAAACAGGGTGGACAATTAAGCGACTGTGCCGTTCTTTTTCGAACCAATATTCAACCTCGACTATTAATCGGGAAACTGATGGAATACAATCTGCCATTCGTGATGAAGGATGGATTTCCGAATTTATTTGAACACTGGATTGCAAGAGATTTGATCACTTATATGCAGGTGGCCAGAGGCAACCGTGAGCGAAAGAAGATTTTAAGCATCATCAACCGACCAAACCGTTATGTGGGAAGAGATTATTTAACACAGTCACAGATTTCTTTTTCAGAACTTAAGCTTTTATATTCTGAGATGAGCTGGATGGAAGAACGCATCGAGCAGTTTGAGAATGATCTTTCCTTTATCAAGACCTTAAATCCATATGGAGCGATTCTTTATATCAGAAAGTCCGTAGGTTACGATGATTTTATCAAAGAATATGCAGCATTTCGCAAGATGAATGTCGATGAGCTTAAGGATATTTTAGAGGAAATCCAGCAAAGTGCGAAAGGCTATCAGACTTTTGAAGAATGGATGGAATATATCAATCAATTTGGCGAAGAATTAAAGAAACAAAAGTTTGCAAAAAAAGAAGAGCTACCAGATGGAGTCATGCTCTCAACCATGCATGGGGCAAAAGGATTAGAGTATGATACCGTATTTATCATGGATGTGGTGGATGAGATCGTTCCATATAAGAAAGCAGTAAAGTCTGCAGATATTGCAGAAGAATGCAGAATGCTCTATGTAGCAATGACGAGAGCAAAGAAGGATCTCTATTTGATGATTCCGGCGGAGCACAACAATAAAAAATATGCAATTTCAAGATTTCTTTCTTTTCATGAGAAGGAAGAGAAGTTAAGAAGGAGACGTTAGATATGAATATATTGACATTTGCAGATGGAAAAGTGGTTCAGTTTATTACTTATGCAACCTCGAAAGAAACAGGATGCACGGAGGTTGTTTATCAGGAGATGAATCCCCCTTATCTAGTGTATACAATAGAAGAAAGCCGTTTCAATGCTTTGTTAGAAGGCAGCGAAAAGCTTAGTGAGGAACCAGTGGCAAATGCATCTGCAAATGCGACGCCAGTTTCTAAGCCGGTATCTGAGACGAAGACAAAGCAACAGCTTTTAAGAGATAAAAAAATCTGCATCATGGAGCAGTTCTTTGATGCAGAGACTTTTAAAGACAAAATTCGTATCTTAGAGATCAACCGTGAAGATATTACATCCGATCAATTAGAGCTTATGGCTGCTGCGATGGATGAATATATTGAAGGCGTAGATCAGGATGAGTTATTCTTTTCCTTTATGCAGGTGCTCAAGATGAGAGCAAGATTTGAATCTGACAGATAAAAAGTGTGCTTCGCACACTTCGCGCCCGAGCGGAATGCGAAGCAATTTCCTATATGTTAAAAATGAGACCAGTTATCTGGTCTCATTTTTATTCCATTCCTTCTAAATCCATCTCTTTCATGATTTCTTCGTAAGCGGCAGCAACTAATTCATATTCTTCGTCGCTTTCGATATTTTCTAAGATCATAGCGCCGTCTTCATCTTCGTCGTAACGATAAACTAATACATCATTTTCTTCATCGTCGCCTTCAATAGGAAGAAGTGCGATGTAATATCCATTATAGATGTCATTTTCTTCTGGAAGCATAAACTGTGCAAGAATGATGCACTGAAGTTCGGTATCATCATCTAAAACAAGGTTGATGACTGCTTCCGGAGCGATAAAGTTTTCTAAATCTTCAAGATCAAATAATTCTTCATTTTCAAATTCGTTCATAGTTCACCTCTGATATAAGTGTTTTTAAGTGTTACAAATAATATACTAGAATTGACAGTGGAATTCAAGTATGATATAAGAATGTTGAATAATCACATTTTATAGGAAAGATAATCATATGATAGAGACAATAGTATCGGTTCAGTTGCCGATCAAAGAAGAATTGAATATTAAGAAGAATCGATTGCTTCCAAATGATTACACAGGAGAAGAAAAGAGACTCTGTATCGTTTCCGGAATTTACGGAGATGAACTTGGTGGACAGTACATTTGCGCGGAGGTCATCCGAAGAGTAAAGGAAAATTACTCCTTTTTAAAAGGTGTCGTGGATGTCTATCCGGCAATTAATCCTCTCGGGTTAGATTCGAGAAACCGAGAAATTCCGGTTTTTGATCAGGATTACAATGCAGTATTTCCGGGATCCTTAGAGGGCGATCTGCCGGAATATACAGCCGCAAAGCTCATTGAAGACATCAAAGGTGCAGATTTTTGCATTGACGTACATTCTAGTAACGTTTTCTTAAAGGAATTACCACAGATTCGTGTGGGGATGGATGTGACTTCAGAAACGATAAAGCTGTGTAAGTCGTTAAATATGGACTTTATCTGGATTCATCCGTGTAATTTAGTGGATGAAGGAAGTCTCGCCTATTCGTTAAATGAGATTGGCGTACCTACGGTTGTGACCGAATCCGGAACCGCCTTTCGTATCAAATATAATTACTGTGAACAGGTAATTGAAGGCATTTTCTGCCTTATGAAGGAGATGGGAATCTGGGAAGGACCAACGATCACTCCTAGAAAATCGGTTGTCGTAACCGATGATGAAATCTGCTATTTAAACAGTGAATCGAGTGGACTTTTTGTCACCCATTATCATCTTTACAGTGAGGTAAAGAAGGGGGATGTCATTGGAGAGGTCATTAGGCCAATCTTAGGATCCGTGGAAGAAGAAATCATTGCGCCAGTGGATGGACTGATCATGACACTTCGTGAACATCCAAGTGTCATTGAAGGAACACAGGTAGCTCGCATTTGGACAAGGGAGGAAGCATGACAAAAGAAATCATTTATGAAATAGATCCTGGCTTTCGCTCTCAGTTTCAGATTACCGGATATCATTTTTATGGAAAGAAATCCGTAGAGGGGGACTATGAAAAGTCAGCCTGTATCGTAGGAGCGATGCGAGGCAATGAATATCAGCAGCTCTATGCGTCATCTCTTTTGATTGATAAGCTGACTATGCTTGAAGAAGCCGGAGCCATTAGCTGGAATAATGAAATTTTAGTGATTCCGGCGGTAAATAGTCTTTCTATGAATGTGGGAAGCCGGTACTGGACTTCAGACAATTCGGATATTAACCGACAGTTTCCGGGGAATCCGCAGGGAGAACCTACCAGCCGTATTGCAGCAAGTGTGATGGAAGCAGCCAAAGGATATCGATATGAGATTCATATTCCTTCTTCTTATTTAGAAGGAGAATTTCAGCCACATATTCGTATGATGCACAATGGACAAAAGAGTGCAAGTCTTGCAACCTTATTTGGACTTCCTTATGTTATGATCGGGGAAAAGCGTTCCTTTGATCATAAGACGTTAAATTATAACTGGCAGGAGATGGGCACAGAAAGCTTTTCCGTGTATACCTCAAGTACGGATAAGGTGGATGATAGAGCGGCCAGACAGGCAGTGTCAGCCGTGCTTCGTTTTCTGACACGTATGGGAATTATCAAGTATAACTGTCACAATGGATATATTGCGAGCATTTTAAATGAAAGCGAATTAGCTTCCATAAAATCAGGCAATGCCGGATTTTTCCGTCCGCTTGCAAAGGTCGGAGATGAAGTGGAAAGAGGAGATCTGCTTGCAGAAATCATAGATCCTTATCATGGAAATGTGGTTTCAAGAATCCATGCATTAAGCGATGGAATTATCTTTTATTCCACGCAAAAGCCGGTTATTATGGAAAATTCCATTGTATTTAAGATTATTAAGAAATTGCATGAATAAAATTTCTATGCTAATATACCTTTGTTGGGGATATTTTGGGATATTATAAAAGGAGATAAAGAAAAGAATGAACAACGTAAGACGAATTTATGTTGAAAAGAAACCAGCGTATGCAGTAAAAGCAAAAGAGCTTTTTGAAGAAGTAAAAAGCTACTTAGAATTTGACATCACAGGTGTGAGAGTATTAATTCGTTATGACATCGAGAATGTTTCTGAAGATACTTACGAAAGATCTTTAAGAACTATTTTTTCTGAAGCACCAGTTGATGATTTATATGAAGAAACATTTCCATTAGATGTGGATGAACAGGTATTTTCCGTTGAATACTTACCTGGACAGTTTGATCAGAGAGCAGACTCTGCAGAACAGTGTATCAAATTATTAAAAGAAGACGAAGAGCCAATCATTCGATCCGCTACTACTTATGTCATCAAAGGCGATATCGATGCAGCTCAGCTTGAACAGATTAAGGGCTTTTGTATCAACCCGGTTGATTCAAGAGAAACCAATGAAGTAAAACCTGAAACTTTAGTTCAGGAATTTGAAGAACCGGAAGATGTAAAAATCTTAGCTGGTTTTACAACAATGGAAGAAGCTCCATTAAAAGAATTATATGATTCCTTTAGTCTTGCGATGACGTTCAAGGATTTCCTTCATATCCAGAATTATTTCCGTGATGAAGAAAACAGAGATCCATCCATGACAGAAATCCGTGTGTTAGATACTTACTGGTCTGACCACTGTCGTCATACAACCTTCTCTACAGAATTAACAGATATTACTTTCGAGGATGGCTATTATCGTGTGCCAATCGAAGGTACTTATAAGAGATATTTAAAGGATTATGCAGATCTTTATGAAGGTCGTGACGACAAGTTTGTCTGCCTTATGGATATGGCCTTAATGGGTATGAAACGTCTGAAAAAAGAAGGCCTTTTAAAAGATCAGGAAGAATCTGATGAAATCAATGCTTGTAGTATTGTTGTTCCTGTAGAAATTGATGGAGAAACCGAAGAATGGTTAGTAAGCTTTAAGAATGAAACTCATAACCATCCAACCGAAATCGAACCATTTGGTGGTGCTGCTACTTGTCTTGGTGGTGCGATCCGTGACCCATTATCCGGTCGTTCCTATGTATACCAGGCAATGCGTGTAACTGGTGCAGCAGATCCAACGGTTTCCTTAAAAGATACATTAGAAGGTAAATTACCACAGCGCAAGATTGTAACAGGCGCTGCTCATGGTTACAGTTCCTATGGTAACCAGATTGGTCTTGCGACAGGTTTAGTAGATGAGATCTATCATCCAAATTATGTTGCAAAACGTCTTGAAATCGGTGCTGTAATGGGTGCTGCTCCAAGAAAGAATGTCATCCGTGAAACATCCGATCCAGGCGATATCATTATCTTACTTGGCGGACGTACCGGTCGTGATGGCTGCGGTGGTGCAACAGGTTCTTCAAAAGCGCATACAGTAGAATCTATTGATACTTGTGGTGCAGAAGTTCAGAAGGGTAACCCACCTACAGAACGTAAGATTCAGCGTTTATTCAGAAGAGAAGAAGTAAGCCGTTTAATTAAAAAATGTAATGACTTCGGTGCAGGCGGTGTATCCGTAGCCATCGGTGAATTAGCAGACGGTTTAGTTGTAGATTTAGATAAAGTTCCTAAGAAATATGCAGGTCTTGATGGTACAGAGCTTGCTATTTCCGAATCTCAGGAACGTATGGCTGTAGTAGTAGATCCTAAGGATGTTGATCAGTTCTTAGCATACTCTGCAGAAGAAAACTTAGAAGCAGTTCCAGTTGCTGTAGTTACAGAAGAACCAAGATTAGTTCTTAACTGGAGAGGCAAAGACATCGTTAACTTATCCCGTGCATTCCTTGATACCAATGGTGCACATCAGGAAACAACAGCAACCGTTGAGATGCCAGATTATAAGAACAAATACATGGATCAGATCGATGTAAAAGATAACTTCCGTGAAACAATTCTTTCTACAATGAGCGATCTTAATGTATGTTCTAAGAAAGGTCTTGTTGAGATGTTCGACAGCTCCATCGGTGCTGGAACAGTAACAATGCCTTATGGTGGTAAATATCAGTTAACACCTATTCAGACTATGATCGCAAAATTACCTGTATTAAAGGGTAAATGCGATACAATTACCATGATGAGCTATGGATATGATCCATATCTTTCTTCCTGGAGCCCATATCACGGTGCAGTTTATGCAGTTGTTCAGTCTGTTGCAAAAATCGTAGCATCCGGTGGTGACTTTAACACAATCCGTTTTACTTTCCAGGAATACTTCAAGCGTCTTCAGGAAGATCCAAAACGCTGGGGTCAGCCAGTCGCTGCTTTACTTGGTGCTTATGCTGCACAGATTGGATTTGGTCTTCCATCCATTGGTGGTAAAGACTCCATGTCCGGTACATTTAACGAAATCGATGTACCACCAACATTAGTATCCTTTGCGGTCAATGTTTCCAAAGCAAATGAAGTAATCACTCCTGAATTAAAGGGACGTGGCAATAAATTAGTTCGAATCTGCATTCCAAAAGATCAGTACGGATTACCAGATTACGAAGGTACAAAACAGGTATACAATAAGATTCATCGATTAATGCAGTCAGGCAAGGTAAAATCCGCATATGCTGTTGGTTACGGCGGTACTTTAGAAGCTTGCGTTAAGATGGCACTCGGTAATAAGCTTGGTGTTCGTTTTGATGATGAAGTAAATATCCAGGATTTATTAGAAAAAACATATGGTGCGATCATCCTTGAAATTGATCCACATGCAATCAGAGATCTCGCAATGCCAGCATTATTAATTGGTACTGTTACAAGAACACAGGAATTCAGATTTACTGACAGTGCAGTTTCTGTAGATGAAGTAATTGATGCATGGACAGGCAGATTAGAAAGCGTTTATACAACAAAAACAGATGATGGCGACGAAGAACTCGCTACACCTATGTATAATAAAGCCAAGGTTTACGTTGCAAAACATAAGATTGCAAAACCAAAAGTATTCATTCCAGTCTTCCCTGGAACAAACTGTGAATACGATTCTGCAAAAGCATTTGAACGTGCAGGCGCAGAAGTAGAAACAAGAATTTTCAGAAACTTAGATGCACAGGGCATCCGTGAATCTGTAGATGAATTTGAAAAAGTAATTAAGGAATCCCAGATCATCATGTTCCCGGGTGGTTTCTCCGCTGGTGATGAACCAGAAGGCTCTGCAAAATTCTTTGCAACAGCATTTAGAAATGCAAAATTAAAAGAAGCAGTTATGGATTTATTAAATAACAGAGATGGTCTTGCACTTGGTATCTGTAACGGTTTCCAGGCACTCATCAAGCTTGGCTTAGTACCAAACGGCGAAATCTTAGAACAGACTGTAGATGCACCAACTCTTACAATGAACAGCATTGGTCGTCACATTTCTCAGATGGCTTATACTAAGGTTGTGACAAATAATTCTCCATGGTTAGCAGGAACAAAAGTTGGTGATGTATTCTCCATCCCTGTATCTCACGGTGAAGGTCGTTTCGTAGCAAATGATGCCGTAATCCAGAAACTCTTTGAAAATGGTCAGGTGGCTACACAGTATGTTGATGTTGAGGGCAATCCTACTATGGATGTTGCATTTAACCCTAATGGTTCTTATGCAGCAATCGAAGGTATCTTAAGCCCAGACGGACGTGTACTTGGTAAGATGGGTCACTCTGAACGTATCGGTGAACATGTTGCAATGAACATCGTAGGGAACAAAGATCAGAAATTATTTGAATCTGGTGTAAATTATTTTAAATAATTGTTAAATCTAAGAATTTATATTGAATTATTCATTTTGAATGAGTAACATTGAATTGTTAGAGATTAATCATAAACATCGAAAATCAGGCAGGATATTAGAATGATGAAGTATGAATGGATGAAATTTAAAGCCTTTTTAGGCTGGTTCACCATGTTTGTTACAGTTTTCCTCGTCGTTTTATTCGGCGGATATTTTCTGGCAGTTATGTTGTCGTCTGCGACACCAGAAGACAGTGTAGTTAGAGAAGTAGTGAGAGATTTTGGGGACTCCAAAGAAGGTGTGTATTACACTTATGGTGGTGCTCATGGTCTTCCGATTCGTCAGGAAGCCTCTAATTACGCCAAAGTAATCAAGGTTATTCCGAATAAAACTCCGGTAGAGATTGTTTCAAAATCAACCCGTGGATTTTATAAAATTAAATATAATGAAAAAATTGGATTTGTTCAGGGGATGTATTTGCTGAAGCTTAATGAAAAGCCGTCCGACGAGTTAAAGAAACATCTGCGTGAAGATTTCCCAATCTACACAGTTTCAAACTGTGCTGAGTATGTCAGCTTGTTTAGCAAGAAGGATACCCAGTCTAAGGTAAAAGGCAAGGTGTATTACGGATGTCAGGTTCGTGTCATTGAGCTTGCAAGAGACGGATATTTTAAAGTGGCATACCGAAACAGAGTTGGATATATCAAAGAAGAATATCTCGTGACATCAAGTTAAATTGTGATTACAAATGCAATAAGAAGACAAAAATAAGGGCTGGTGCTTTTGGCACCAGCCCTTTTGTATTTCGTTTATTTTAAAGTAATCTGTACACGGTCTACGCGGTGCTTATCCATACTGATGACATGGAAGATGCACTGATCACATTCTGCTACGGATCCTTTCTTTGGAAGCTTGTCTAAGAGTTCGATGATCTTACCTCCGACGGAGTCATAGTCTTCGGAAGTGATATCAAGCTTCAGATAATCATTCAGGTCGTCAAGCTTCATCGCACCGTCAACCTGATAATCGCGTTCGCCTACCTGAACTAAGGAAAGCATCTCTTCTTCGTCATATTCGTCTCGGATTTCTCCGACGATTTCTTCTAATAAATCCTCTAAGGTAACTAACCCGGACATAGAACCGTACTCATCTAAGATGATTGCGAAAGTAACAGAATTTTTACGCATCGTAGCAAGCAGTGCAGAAGTTTTTCGCATCTCATAGGTAAAGAATGGTTCGCGCATCACATTTTTGATGTCAAATGCTCCTGCATCATCGCCTTTCATCTCATACATATACAGGTCTCTAAGGTAGATAATACCAACAATATGTTCTTTTTCATCTTCATAAACCGGAAGTTTCGAAAAAAGGCATTCTGCAAATGTTTCCTTCAGCTCCTCAAGCCCGATCGTTACCGGAACGACGGTTGCATCAATACGGGGAATCATAATGTCTCTTGCTAAGGAATCACCAAAATCTACTACGTTGTTGATCATATCCTTTTCTTCTTCTTCAATGACCCCTTCTTCGTGACTCACATCAACGATGGTAAGAAATTCACGTTCAGTCATAATGTTATTCGACTGCTCCGGATCGATACGAAGTAAAAATAAAAGTCCCTTTGAGAGCGTATTTACGATGGCAATGACAGGTGTCAGGATAATCGTAAGCAGATAAATGACCTTTGCAATGGAAAGAGACATACTTTCGCTGTTTAAGGTTGCATAGGTTTTTGGCGTGATCTCTCCGAAAATGAGAATCAAAAAGGTAAGGATACCGGTTGCAATACCAGCTCCGACACTTCCAAGAAGTTTGATTGCAATGGAAGTTGCGAGAGAAGAGGCGGAGAGGTTCACGATATTATTCCCGATTAAGATAGTACTTAAAAGCTTGCCTGGATTATCAATGAGCTTTAACACGGTATCGGCTCTTTTGTCTCCATCATCCTTAAAGGCTCTTATTTTATGTCGGTTTACGGTTGTCAATGCGGTTTCTGCCGAAGAAAAGAAAGCAGAAAGACAAAGCAGTAATAGTAAAAATATTAATTGAATCGAAGTACTCGAATCCACGTAATCATCATCTCCTGTAAATAAATATAGTATTTCATTATTTTACTAGAGGGGCATTTTACTGTCAAGTGACGTGTATGTAAAGAAATACACGCCGTTAAGTAAAAATACTTGACAAGGATACCGATTTGATATATACTACACTTCGGTAAAGGGAAAATGCTTTACATAAAGGAGATTTGGATGGAAAGAATTGTAGAACATGCTTTATTATATGATTTTTATGGGGAGCTTTTAACAAAGCACCAGAAAGAAATCTACAGCGAATATGTTCAGAATGATATGTCTCCAACGGAGATTGCATCCGATCATAACATTACCCGTCAGGCAGCCTATGACATGATCAGACGCTGCAATAAGATTTTAGAGGGGTATGAAGACAAGCTTCATTTACTTCAAAAGTTTTTAAGAACTAAGGAAATGGTAGCCCGTATCAATTACTGTGCACGCGATATTTTAGAATTAGAGCAGCAAAAAGAGGTAATTGAAAAATTAGAGGAGATTGAAGAAATCTCTAATAAAATATTAGAAGAGTACTAAGGGAGGGAAAGTGCAATGGCATTTGAAAATTTATCAGACAGACTCCAAAATGTATTTAAAAATTTACGCGGAAAAGGCCGTTTGACAGAAGCTGATGTAAAAGAAGCAATGAAGGAAGTTAAGAGAGCTCTTTTAGAAGCCGATGTAAACTTCCGCGTAGTAAAACAATTTGTAAAATCCGTACAGGAACGTGCCATTGGCGAAGAAGTATTAAACGGTTTAAATCCTGCACAGATGGTAATCAAAATTGTAAAAGAAGAGATGGAAACCTTAATGGGTTCCGAGATGACGGAAATCAAGATGAAGCCAGGTGCGGATATGACCGTAATCCTCATGGCTGGTCTTCAGGGAGCAGGTAAAACAACTACAGCAGCAAAGCTGGCTGGTCAGTTTAAGAAAAAAGGAAAGAGACCTTTATTAGTTGCCTGTGACGTGTACCGTCCGGCTGCGATCAAGCAGTTACAGGTGAATGGTGAAAAACAGGGTGTACCTGTATTCACGATTGAAGGATGCCAGGATCCAGTTCAGATTGCAACAGAGGCAATTGAAAAAGCCAGACATGATCACAACAATCTGGTAATTATCGATACCGCTGGTCGTCTGCATGTGGATGAACGAATGATGGTTGAGTTACAGAACATCAAGGAGAACGTTGACATTTACCAGACTGTATTAGTAGTTGATGCTATGACAGGTCAGGATGCGGTTAACGTAGCGAAAGAGTTCGATGAACAGGTAGGCATCGATGGTGTAATCATCACAAAGTTAGATGGTGATACCAGAGGTGGTGCTGCATTATCCATCAAAGCAGTTACTGGCAAACCAATCTTATACATTGGTATGGGAGAAAAGCTTGAAGATTTACAGCAGTTCTACCCAGACCGTATGACAAGCCGAATCCTTGGTATGGGGGATGTCCTTTCCTTAATTGAAAAGGCAGAACAGGCATATTCTGAAGCTGATGCAGAAATTACTATGGATAAGATCCGTAAAGCGGATTTTAACTTCGATGATTATTTAGAACAGATGCAGCAGATTAAGAAGATGGGTGGTCTTAACGATATCCTGAATATGTTACCAGGTATGGGACAGGCTTTAAAAGGACAGGAATTAGATGACAGCTTAATGGATAAGACAGCAGTTATCATTTATTCCATGACAAAGGAAGAAAGACGTAATCCTAAGATTATCAATCCTTCCAGAAAACGCCGAATTGCCAAAGGCGCAGGCGTATCCATCCAGGAAGTTAACAAATTATGTAAGAACTTCGAGCAGACTCAGAAGATGATGAAGCAGATGAGCGGCATGATGGGTGGCAAAGGCAGAAGAGGCAGAAGAGGAATGTTTGGCGGAGGTCTCCCAGGTTTGGGTGGAGGCGGATTCCCTAAATTTCCTTTCTAAATAAAATCAAAAACAAATTTACAATCAAAACAAATATTATTTTAAATGGAGGTAAACAACAATGGCAGTAAAAATGAGATTAAAGAGAATGGGACAGAAGAAAGCTCCTTTCTATAGAGTAGTAGTAGCAGATGCAAGAGCTCCTCGTGATGGTAGATTCATCGAAGAAATCGGTACATACGATCCAACAGTTGATCCAAGCGTAATCAAATTTGATGAAGAAGCTGCTAAAAAATGGTTAGCTAACGGTGCTCAGCCTACAGAAACAGTTGCTAAATTATTAAAAGTTGCTGGAATCGAAAAGTAATAAACTAGAGGAGGTGTAAGTCTTGAAAGACTTAGTAGAAGTGATTGCAAAATCTCTAGTTGATCATCCTGAAGAAGTAGTTGTTACAGAAAAAGAAACAAACAGCGGTATCCTGGTGGAACTTCGTGTTGCATCTGATGATATGGGTAAGGTGATTGGTAAACAGGGACGTATTGCAAAAGCAATCCGTACTGTAGTAAAAGCAGCATCTTCCAAAGGGAAAAAGAAAGTTACTGTAGAAATCCTGTAGTAATAAAAAATAAGAAATTTTAGAGAACAGATTCTTCTGTTCTCTTTCTTTATATACAAATGTGTTGTATAATCTAATTATGTATGTAGTTTAATAATGTACAAATATAAAATATAAAGAAAAGAGGACGATCAATATGAATTTTATTTTTACATCCCCACATTTTCCAACAAACTATTGGAAATTCTGTAGACAGTTAAAAAACAATGGTGCAAACGTATTAGGTATCGGTGATGCTGATTACGATTCTCTTCCATGGGAATTAAAAGATTCTTTAACAGAATACTACAAAGTTAACAGCATGGAAAACTACGATGAAATGTATAAAGCAGTAGCTTTCTTCGCTTTCAAATATGGAAAGATTGACTGGATCGAATCCAACAACGAATACTGGTTAGAACAGGATGCAAAATTACGTTCTGATTTCAACGTATCCACAGGTCCACACATCGAAGATATGGACGTTGTAAAATTCAAATCCAAGATGAAAGCAAACTACCACAAAGCTGGTGTTCCATGTGCAAAATATCACCTTGTTTCTACTTATGAAGAAGGTAAGAAATTCATCGAAGAAGTTGGTTACCCTGTAATCGTTAAACCAGACAACGGTGTAGGCGCAAGCAACACATTCAAAATCAAGAATGATGACGACTTCAACGCATTCTACGCAGATCTTCCACCAGTACAGTACATCATGGAAGAATTCGTTAATGGTGAAGTTTGCTCTTACGATGCACTTGTAAACAGCAAGGGCGAAATCATGTTTGAAACAGGTAACATCACAACAATTTCTATCGTTGATGCTGTAAATGAAAAAGGCGATGTATACTTCTACATTTACGACCATTGTGCAGAAGATTTAGCAGATGCTGGTAGAAGAACAGTAAAAGCATTTGGCGTTAAGAGCCGTCTTGTACACTTTGAATTCTTCCGCTTAAAAGAAGCAAAAGAAGGTCTTGGTGATGTAGGAGCAATCGTAGGTCTTGAAGTTAACATGAGACCATGTGGTGGTTTCACACCAGATATGATCAACTTTGCAAACAGCTTAGATATTTATAAATTATGGGCAGATATGGTATGCTTCGACGGTATCAATTTACCAGAAAACCGTGACATCTCCAACTGCTTATCCGTAGGTAGAAGAAAAGAAAACTCCTACTTACACAGCCATGAAGAAATCATGGAAAGATACGGACATAAACTCTGGATGTATGAAGAATTACCAGCAGTTCTTGCTTCCGGTATGGGCGATTACATGTACTTAACAAAACACTATACATTAGATGAATTATTCGAATGTATTGAATACATGGGCGCAAAAAAATAATTAGGAGACAATAATACTTATGCAGACACAGTATTTTAAAGAATGGAGTAACTGTCTTAACAGAGATATGGAATTTATCGTATATGGACATGCAGGAAAACCAATCTTAGTTCTTCCATCTCAGAATGGTAAGTTCTCTGATTACGAAGGATGGGGCATGATCGAACCATACAGAAGCCGTATCGAAGCTGGACAGGTACAGGTTTTCTCCATTGACAGCATGGATGGCGAAACATTTGACAACAAAGGTGGAGATCTCGGACATCGTATGTATATGCATGAACAGTGGATGCATTACATCACCGATGAAGTATATCCAAGAATGATGCAGATCAATGGAAGTGGTATGAAAGCTATGGTAACAGGATGTTCCATGGGTGCTTATCATGCAGCGAATGTATACTTCCGCCGCCCGGATTTATTTGACAAATGTCTTGCACAGAGTGGTGTATACGAAACAAAATGGTTACTCACTGAAAACCCAGAATACGGTGATTCCAATACATACAACAACTCTCCAGTATTATATCTTCAGAATTTACCATCTGATCATTACTATATGGACCTTTACAGACAGGGACAGTGTGTCATCGTTGTTGGACAGGGTGCATGGGATGAAGAATGTCTTGCAAGCACACGTGATTTAGATTTTATTTGTGCATCCAAAGGTATTCCGGTATGGTTTGATTACTGGGGAAAAGATGTAAATCATGACTGGCCATGGTGGAAAGTAGAATTAGGCTACTTTTTAGATAAGATGCTCTAGGATGAGGGTTAACTTATGACAAAGTTAGTATCCTGGAACGTGAATGGACTTCGTGCCTGTGTGAAAAAGGGGTTCATGGATTCCTTCCGTGAGTTAGACGCAGATATTTTCTGTCTGCAGGAAACCAAGCTTCAGGAAGGCCAGATCGAGATGGATCTTCCGGATTACTATGAATACTGGAATTATGCTGACAAAAAAGGATATTCCGGTACGGCAGTATTTACAAGAGAAGAACCATTAAGCGTGGTTTATGGCATGGGAATTGATGAGCATGACCACGAGGGCAGGGTGATTACATTAGAATTTGATGATTATTATGTGGTTACCTGCTATACTCCGAATTCACAGTCAGAACTAAAGCGTCTTTCCTATCGTATGAGCTGGGAAGATGATTTTCGTGCATACTTAAAAGGGTTAGAGGAGAAGAAACCGGTTATTCTTTGCGGAGACCTGAATGTGGCTCACAATGAGATTGACTTGAAAAATCCAAAGACCAATCGTAAGAATGCGGGATTTTCTGATGAGGAACGAGAAAAATTCACACAGTTATTAGATGCTGGTTTTATCGACAGCTTCCGTTATTTCTACCCGGATGTAGAAGGGGTTTATTCCTGGTGGAGCTATCGTTTTAAGGCCAGAGAAAAGAATGCAGGGTGGCGTATCGACTATTTTGTCGTTTCGGATGCTCTGGAAGATCGACTTGCAGAAAGTATGATCCACACAGATATTATGGGCTCTGATCATTGCCCGGTATCTTTGATTATTGAATAATTGACTGACTGGAGACATTTATGAATATATTGACAGTACAGCAGGCGACAAAAGGATACGGTGACCGTATCCTTTTTCGCGATATAACATTTGGGTTGAATGAAGGTGACAAGGTAGGGGTCATTGGAATCAATGGAACAGGGAAATCCACTTTGCTTAAAATCATTGCAGGGATTGAGGAAACTGATTCCGGCCGTGTAGTTATGGCAAATAATACGACGATTTCTTATCTGCCTCAGAATCCGGAATTCAACAAAGACGAAACAATTTTACAATATGTAATGGATGGATCCTTTGATAAAGAAGGAGAAGCAAAATCCATTTTGATGAAGCTTGGTCTGCCAGACTATGATGCATTAACGAAGCATTTGTCCGGTGGGCAGAAGAAAAGAGCAGCACTTGCTAAAATCCTGGTGAATTCTACGGATATTCTTGTTTTGGACGAACCGACCAACCACATCGATAATGAGATGGCGAAGTGGTTAGAAGATTATCTGAATAATTTCCGTGGGGTTCTTGTAATGGTTACCCATGACCGATATTTCCTCGACCGAGTAACGAATAAAATTGTGGAAATTGATGATGCGACTCTTTATACCTATGAGACGAATTATTCTGGCTTCTTGGAATTAAAGGCGCAGCGTGAGGAGATGGAGCTTGCGAGCGAACGTAAGCGTCAGAGTATCCTTCGTGTGGAGCTTGAATGGGCAAAACGTGGGGTTCGTGGCCGTGGCACAAAACAGAATGCCAGATTAGACCGTTTAGAAGCATTGAAGAATCAGTCTGCTCCAAAAGAAGAAGCGACAGTTGAGATGTCTTCTGTTTCTACCCGTATGGGGCGAAAGACGATTGAGATCAATGGGGTGTCCAAAGCTTATGGCGACAAGGTGCTCGTAAATAACTTTGATTATATTGTTCTGAAGAATGAGCGTATCGGAATCATTGGGCCGAATGGCTGTGGGAAGACGACATTGCTTCAGATTATTAATCAGCGCCTTAGACCGGATTCCGGTTATGTAGAAATCGGCGAAACCATTCGTATCGGTTATTTCACACAGGAAAGTGAAGGGATGTTAGCAAATGAACGTGTCATCGATTATATTAAGGACACAGCAGAGTACATTTTAACTCCGGAAGGTCGCGTCTCTGCCTCTAAGATGCTCGAACGCTTCTTATTCACTCCAAGTATGCAATATGCACCGATTGGTAAGCTCTCCGGTGGGGAACAAAGAAGACTTTATCTGTTAAAGATTCTTATGGAAGCACCGAATGTTCTGATTCTTGACGAACCAACCAACGATCTTGATATTGCAACTTTGACCATTTTGGAAGATTATCTTGATCGTTTTCAGGGTATCGTGATTACGGTATCTCATGACCGATATTTCCTTGACCGCATCTGTGACCGTATTTTTGCATTTGAGGGCAATGGATTCATTCGCCAGTATGAGGGCGGCTACACCGAATATCTTGAAAAGCAGCTCCCATTAGCAAATGCTCCTGCAGCGAAATCCACGGTGCAGAAGAAGGAAGCGAAAGAGGATTATCGTAAAAATCGTGATCGTAAATTAAAATTTACCTTTGCGGAACAAAAAGAATATGAAACCATCGATCAGGATATCGAAGATATCGAACTTCGTATCGAAGAAGTGGAAGGTCTGATTCTTAAGGTAGCAACGGATTTTGTAAAACTTAATCAGTTAACGGCCGAAAAAGAAGAATTAGAACAGAAATTAGAAGAAAAGATGGAACGCTGGGAATATTTAAATGAACTGGCGGAAAAGATTGAAAATCAATAGAACAGTAATAATCAGTAATGAATATAAACGGGAGATGTCCGAAAGGATGTCTCCTGTTTTGTGTTTAGGGGGAGTTGGGGTACTGAGTCGTGAAAATAAAAAAGAAGTTGCTGCAAGTGCAACAACTTCGGGTGTTAATGATATTTTATTCTGGATAAGTAAGATTCGCTTCTGTAGCTACATATAATGTTTTTTCTAAGTAGCGATCAGCCACCCAGTTTGCCATAGGAAGGTTCATATCTAAGTAGTTTCCGCAGTCTCTTGCAGAAGCTCCAGGAACTTCGTCGTGGAAATCTCTGATAAATTCAAATGTTTTTGTCACAAGTGGTAAAATATCAGTGGATGTTATGTCGCCAGCAAGAATTAAATAAAAACCGGTACGGCATCCCATTGGCCCGAAATAGATCACGCAGTCTTTGTATTCTTCGTCGTTTCTCAAATAAGTAGCAGCAAGATGTTCGATTGTATGAATTTCTGCTGTATTCATAACTGGCTCTTTGTTAGGCGCAGTAAGTCTAAGGTCAAATGTAGTTAAAACTTCTTCGCCAACATAATCTTTTCTGGATACATAAATACCAGGAAGAAGATCTAAATGGTTTACAGTGAAGCTTGCAATTTTTTTCATATGTCAATTCCTCCGATTAAATTTTGTTTTTATTTTGGACATTGTTTTTTGTATTTTGAACGAGTTTCTACTATATATAGTAGTATCGCTATTGCTATTATAGAAAATATTGTGGGTAAATACAACTACAAAATAATCGGGCAAATGTTTCTGTCTGCATGCACTTTTTTAAGTACAATATAAGTGTTGACAAATGCTTCTCGTTTTGATAGTATAAGCAAGTCGTCGCGAAACGGCGACATAATAAATCGAAAAATTAGGAAGAGAACAAAACATATTTCTTCGTTTGTATAGCGCCGAGATGGAAAAGCACAAAAAAGAAAATGAAAAAAGTTCTTGACAATAATGAAAAGATTTGTTAATATATAGAAGTTGTCGCGAATAAGTGGCAACCGAACATTGAAAACTAAACAATCACAGATCCTTGAAAATTCTAATGAGATTTTCAGTATCTTTAGTAAAAGATGCAACGGACGTTTAGAACAACCTAAACAACAGTAAAAGAACAAGGGATGAATAGCCAGAGAGTTATTCTGACCAAAGATTAAACATGAGAGTTTGATCCTGGCTCAGGATGAACGCTGGCGGCGTGCTTAACACATGCAAGTCGAACGAAGCATTCTTCTTCGGAAGATTGACTGAGTGGCGGACGGGTGAGTAACGCGTGGGTAACCTGCCTCATACAG
>JAKSRP010000030.1 GCA_024403555.1 Lachnospiraceae bacterium
TGTAACCTGACGACGGTCAATTCCTAATGCATTGCCCCGCTGAATGTGGTTATCAAGCATAGCTGCAAGTAAGTTATTTGCAGATGTGATTGCATGGAAATCACCGGTAAAGTGAAGGTTTAAGTCTTCCATAGGAACTACCTGAGCGTATCCGCCGCCTGCTGCTCCACCTTTGATACCAAAGCAAGGTCCAAGAGATGGTTCACGAAGAGCGATCGCAGATTTTTTGCCAAGTAAACCTAAAGCCTGGCCAAGACCAACACTTGTTGTTGTTTTCCCTTCACCAGCTGGTGTTGGGTTGATGGCTGTTACAAGAACTAATTTACCATCTTCATTGTCTTTGATCTTATTCATGAAATCGGAAGATAATTTTGCTTTATATTTGCCATATAATTCTAAGTCATCTTCTGCGATATTTAATTTTGCTGCTACTTCTTTGATTGGGATCATTACTGCTTCCTGAGCGATCTGAATGTCTGTTTTCATTTAGGTCTCCTTCATTAAACACATGTAAAAAATTGCACTTTGCACGCTTAACTCCCTTACATGATGCAAAGCTTAAACTACATCTCTTCCTCTTTCAGCTGTTCAAACTGTTCCATGGTCATAATGACCTTTCGAGGTTTTGTGCCTACTTCTTCTCCAACAACCCCCGCTTCACAAAGCTGCTCCATAAGTCTAGAGGCTCTGTTGAAACCGATTTTGAATACTCTTTGTAAGCTGGCAATGGATGCCTTGTCTTTATCAATAATAAACTCTGCAGCTTCGAAGAAATATTCATCTCTTCCGTTGGCATCAGATCCGCCTCCTGCTGTCATCTTAAGAGAAGCCTCCTCTACTTCCTTCTGAATCACTGCTCGTTTATTTTCCTGATCATCTTCCTTCGTCTGTTCCTTTAAGAAGTTCACCACCTTGGATACTTCTTCATCGGAGACAAATGCTCCCTGAACACGGATAGGATTTTTGTAGCCTTGTGGGTAGAAGAGCATATCGCCCTTTCCTAAGAGCTTTTCTGCACCATTCATATCGATGATGGTACGAGAATCCACCCCGGAGGATACCGCAAATGCGATACGAGATGGTACATTGGCCTTAATCAGACCAGTAATAACATTAACGGATGGTCTCTGTGTTGCAATCACAAGATGGATACCGGCTGCTCGCGCAAGCTGAGTCAGTCGCACAATTGCATCTTCTACATCACGGGATGCAACCATCATAAGGTCTGCAAGCTCGTCGACGATAACTACAATCTGTGGAAGCTTCTTAAAGTCATTGCCTTCAAGACCACGCTTTTTCGCTTCTTCCACTTTCTGATTATATGCCTGAATGTTACGAACCTGGATTTCAGAGAACTTCTTGTATCGTTCTCCCATCTCCATAACGGCCCAGTTCAGTGCTCCTGCTGCCTTTTTCGGATCGGTTACGACCGGAATTAACAGATGTGGAATCCCTTCGTAAACACTTAACTCAACAACCTTAGGGTCGATCATAATCAGTTTTACGTCCTTAGGATCTGCCTTATATAAAATACTCATGATAATCGTATTGATACATACGGACTTACCAGATCCTGTTGCACCTGCAATTAACAGATGGGGCATACTTTCAATATTTGCAATAACTGGTTTTCCCGTCAGGTCTTTTCCCACGGAAAAGCCAATTCGAGATTTAAACTGCTTAAATTCCTGGCTTTCAATCAGTTCTCTAAAAGAAACCATCTGATTTGTTTTATTCGGAATCTCAATTCCGATTGCAGCTTTTCCTGGAATTGGTGCTTCAATTCGAATATCTGCTGCCGCTAAATTAAGCTTAATATCATCACTTAAGCTTACGATTTTACTTACTTTTACACCCTGTTCCGGCTGAAGCTCAAATCTTGTAATCGCCGGTCCACAGCTGATATTGGTGATATTCACATGAACCCCGAAATTTTCTAACGTCTGTGCAAGCTTATCTGCTGTTGCTCGAAGCTCTGCATTGCTTGTACCACTTTGTGGTGCCACACGGTTGAGTAAATCGGTAGAAGGGAACTGATAAGCTCCTTCGATTTCCTTCTCTGGTAAATCTCTTGGTAAAACCTCTGCCTCATTATCCGTCTTTTTCGGTGTTCGTGGTGCTCTTTTGATGATTGGTGCATTCACCGCAGTCGCTCTAGGTGCTCTGCCTGTTGCCTGCGCAGGTGTATCGGAAGCTGTGCCCGTTAAAGCAACATCCTGCCCTGTCTGCCCATGCTCATCCGAAATCTCTGGTTTAAACTCAGGGGTTCCTCCCGTAATCATATCATCCGGAATATGGAGTTTCCTTTTTTCCGGTCCTCTCATATCTGGAACCTCAATCGTGGAAGCCGGAGTCTTGCCTTCTTCATCCTTTAAACGTGCGCGTCTGAGCATACGGTCACGTCTATCGGCAAGCTTTCTCGCACCTTCTTTAATCTTTTCCGCTGAGGCTGCAGTCTTCTCTCCTGCATCACTCATCTTTTGTTTTGCACTTGCGCGCTTATCTTCCTGTGTCAAATAGCCTTTTAAAATGCTTAAAAACTTAATTTCTGTAATCAGACTAATCGCAATTACTAAAATAAGAAGTGTCAGGATAATCGTTCCACCGATACCAATCCCATTACGAAAAGCCATCAAAATGAGTGCACCAATCGCACCTCCACCACTTCTGCCTGTGCTTGCAAGCTCGTACGCTTTTTTCAGGTTATCTACTTCAATATCATGAAACATCTCTGCAAATACACACAGAACCAAAACGATCACAAAGCAAAGCACAACCTTCTTTACTGCTTTTCTGCTGCATTTATTTGCAACTAAAAGTGCTGCACAGTAGAAAAAAATGAGCGGCAAGATGTATTGCATTGCACCAAAAAGGCCAAAACAGATGGTGCTGACAGTCTTCCCAATAAGTCCTCCCATTCCGAAATTTGCAACAAGAAGAAATATTGCCAGAGCAATCAGAACCCACATCGTGATCTCACCATAATGTTCAGAAAAATCTTTAGTATTATTCTCTTTTTTTGAATGACTGGATGTCTTTATCGACTTTTTCTTTCTCTCTGCCATAATGTTTTCCTCATGGTTTAAAAAAGCCGACCTCTAAGCAATCATTCGATTGCCCAGACGGTCGGCATATTATCACTATTCATACTTCACGTGGTCAATTCCACTTCCGTCAGTCATATGAACATTTAAATTTTAGCAAATAGATATTTTAAAGTCAACACCCAAGGACTATTCTTCGTCGGCAAGTTCGAAGGAAATAAGAAGATCTTCCTGATTTACGCTATCGCCTTCGGATACATAAATCTTGTCGACAAAACCATTTACCTTAGAAACAACGGTTGTTTCCATCTTCATGGCTTCAACGGTCATAAGAGGCATATTCACGGTTACAGGATCGCCTTCCTTAACAAGAACTGCTCCCACGGTACCTGGAATCGTAGATCCTAAATGACCTGGATTCTTCTTATCTGCTTTTAATCTTCTGTCGGCTTTTACTTCAAGATTCTTATCTAAGATCTTGATATGACGCATGGAACCATTTACCTCGAAATGAAGTGTACGCATACCTTCGTTATCTGGCTCTGTCATTTCAGTAAATTTAACGATCACATCTTTACCTTCGCCGATATTTAATACGGTTTCTTCGCCTTCACGAAGTCCATAGAAGTATACGTGAGAGTCAAGTTTGCTTACATCATTGTATTCTTCTAAGTGTTCACAATAGTCTTCGTATACTTTTGGATATAATGCATAGCTGATGCATTTCTGAGCCATAACATCAGGGTCTTCCATTTTAGGAAGGTAGTATTTTTCACGAAGAAGTGCTTCAATCTTAGCGAAGTCAACCGGTTCAAGAAGTGTACCCGGACGAACAGAGATTGACTTCTGATCTTTTAATACGATTTTCTGTAATTCTTCAGGGAAGCCACCTTCTGGCTGACCAATCATACCTTTAAAGTATTCCACTACAGAATCCGGATAGGAGATATCCCTACCTTCTGTTAAGATATTTTCTGCATTTAATCCATTCTTGAACATAAAGATTGCAAAGTCGCCAACTACCTTAGAGGATGGGGTAACCTTAACGATATTTCCGAGAAGATCATTTGCTTCTTTATATAACTGCTTGATTTCTTCAAAGTTTTCACCGGCACCCATCTCCTTAACCTGTGCAAGTAAGTTGGAGTACTGACCGCCAGGGATTTCATATTTATAGATTTCTGTATTTGGTGCGTCCATACCACTTTCGAAGGATTTGTAAACCTTACGAACGCCTTCGTAGTACTGGCTTAATTTTGTCATTTCATCGCTGTTAAGACCAGTATCTCTTGGTGTACCCTTTAATGCTTCTACTACAGAGTTTAAGCATGGGTTACTTGTCATGGCACTCATGGATCCAATTGCACAGTCTACGATATCAACGCCAGCTTCTGCTGCCATTAAGATTGTGCTGACACCATTTCCTGTAGAATCATGTGTATGAAGATGCACTGGAATAGAAAGTTCGGATTTTAATGCTGTGATTAATTCTTTTGCAGCATATGGTTTTAATAATGCAGCCATATCCTTGATTGCAAATACATGAACGCCTAAGCTCTCTAATTCTTTTGCTTTTCTTACATAGTAATCTAATGTATATTTTGTTTCATTCGGACTTAAGATATCGCCAGTGTAGCAAAGAGTACCTTCTACAATCTTGCCTGTCTTTAAGGCTTCTTCGATTGGCATCTTCATATTTTCAACCCAGTTTAAGGAGTCAAAGATACGGAATACGTCAACGCCGTGAGTGGATGCTACCTTAATGAATTCCTGAACGACATTATCAGGGTAGTTGCTGTAACCTACTGCATTTGAAGCACGAAGAAGCATCTGAATTAAGGTATTTGGCATCTTTTCTCTAAACATTGCAAGACGATCCCATGGGGATTCTTTTAAGAAACGGTACGCAGTATCATAAGTTGCACCGCCCCATGCTTCGGCAGAGAATGCATTCTGTAAGTAAACATTTGCCGCTTCTGCTGCCCCTGAAAAGTCCTTTGTTCTCATACGTGTTGCCATTAAAGACTGCTGTGCATCACGCATCGTTGTATCTGTAATATATAATTTCTTTTCTTTTAAGATTTCCTGTGTAAATCCTTTTGCACCAAGTTCTAAGAAACGGTCCCTGGAGCCATATACTTTAATGCTCTTATCTACCACAATTGGTTTTGGAGTTTCAAAATATGGTTTTTCTACCGGATTTACGTTAACCATCTTGTTACCGATGAACTGTAAGATTTTTGTTGCTCGATCAGCAGACTGCTGTAAGTCAAATAATTCCGGAGTTTCTTCGATAAAGGTTGTATAGCACTGACCATTCTGAAATACTTCGTGGTTTAATACGTTGATCAGGAATGGAATATTGGTTTTTACGCCTCGGATACGAATTTCCTTCATTACTCGAATGGATTTCTTAACCGCTGTCATAAAGTTACGGTCATGAGAAATCGCTTTTACAAGTAAGCTGTCATAGAATGGAAGAATATTTGCACCAACGTATGCATTACCACCATCAAGACGGATACCTTTACCGGCACCAGAACGATAAACTTCGATTTTACCGGTATCTGGAAGGAAATTATTTGCAGGGTCTTCGGTTGTGATACGAGTCTGGATCGCATAGCCGTTACATGGAATGCTTTCCTGGGATGGAATATCAATTTCAGGAGATGCAAGCTCATAACCTTCAGCTACTAAAATCTGGCTCTGAACGAGGTCAATTCCTGTAATTTCTTCAGAAACGGTATGTTCTACCTGAATTCGAGGGTTCATCTCGATAAAATATGGATTGTTGTCAGCATCAACTAAGAATTCTAACGTACCTGCATTCTTATAGCCTACCATCTTTGCAAGTCGGATAGATGCATCAAAGATTACTTCTCTTACTTCGTCTGGAATAGAAAATGCCGGTGCATATTCTACTACTTTCTGATGACGTCTCTGTACAGAGCAGTCACGATCGTAAAGGTGAACAACATTACCATAGTTATCCCCTAAAATCTGAACTTCGATATGTTTTGGACTTCTTAAATATTTTTCTACGAAGATCTGGTCATCACCAAAAGCTTTCTTGGATTCATCTCTTGCTTCTGCATATTCTTTTGGCATTTCTTCCGGGCTGTTAACGATACGCATACCACGTCCGCCACCACCGTTGGATGCTTTTAACATAACAGGGTATCCTACCTGTGCTGCCACTTCAATTACGGAAGCTTCATCATGAAGGGCGTGATCAACACCTGGAATGATTGGAACGTCTGCTTTGATTGCCATCTGTTTCGAAGAAATCTTATCCCCCATCGCTCTCATAAGATCTGCAGATGGGCCGATAAATGTGATGCCATTAGCTTCGCAGGCTTCCACAAATTCTGGATTTTCAGATAAAAATCCATAACCCGGATGGATTGCATCTACTTTCTTTTCTTTCGCAATTCGAATAATCGTTTTGATATCTAAATATGCATCAACCGGTCCTTTTTCAGGATTTAACATATAAGATTCATCTGCTTTGGAACGGAATAATGCGTAACGGTCTTCTTTGGAGAAAATGGCTACCGTTGTAATACCCAATTCATTCAGGGCACGGAATACACGGATTGCAATTTCACCACGGTTCGCTACTAAAACTTTTTTAAATTTTTTTACTGCCACCTTCGTATCTCCTTCTATATGATAAAATAACGTTGTAAAAAATGCCGTTTGTGTTCTTTTATTATATATGATACCCCAAAAACCTACAATATATAACAAGACACTTATACATAATTTCTTGAAGGAAAACGATTGACATAATTCAATTTATCTATAATTTTGTAGTATTCATTGTCATTCTTACGTATATTTGAATATTTGGACATTTTATTTTTCGTTTTTTGTGGTTAGCTTATGGATTATGACAAATACGAATACTGGTATGTTTCTTCAAAAAACTACAAGTGCATCTCCCATCTTCTACATAAAAAAGAGCTGTACAACAGCCTTCATAACGGACTTTTGCACAACTCTTTTCTCTCATATATTATTTTTTAATTTTTACACTCTTTTTCGCGCTCCAAGCACTGTAATACTTCACGCTGCTTACCGTTTTATATGCACGAACGCGTACATAATAAGTCTTCTTCTTTGTCAAAGATGAAATCTTCTTTGAAACTGTTCCAGCGCCTTTGACTGTTACCGTCTTATTACCACTTGCAAAACTTGAGCTTTTACTATACTGAATCTGATATCCAGTTGCTTTGGAATTCTTAGACCATTTTACGGTCATCTTCTTTGAAGAACTATTTTTCAGACTGCTGATTGAAACGCCTGTCACACGGTAAGTTTTCTTATCCACATACTGGCTTTTATTATCGCCACAGTATGCACAAACAGCATAGGTATACGCACTGCCATTCTTTGTCTTCACAGAAGTATCCGTAAAGCTAAGTGTATCATCCTTATTTACAGTTGCAATTTTAGTATAATTGCTGCCGTCTTTTCTGTACACATAATATCCACTTGCACCAGTTACTTTATCCCATGCGATTGTGATACCGGAAGCAGCATTGCTAAGAACCGGTGTCACCTTCTTCAAGGTCTTCATGGTACCTGCAGCTTCAATCGTTTTGCTCTGTCCACAGCCATTGTCACAGATTGCTGTCTTTGTGCCATTCTTACTGTATGTCGCATCATTATTATATTCATAGTTTGTAAACTTGTGCTCATGACTCTTTGCAGTGATTTTTAATTTGAAATTTGCTACATCGTTATAATCATCAAATCTGACAAGATAAATGGCATAGATCTTGCCTTTCTCCATGATTGAAGATAACTCGAAATTAAAATCATCGCAGTTACAGTCATCATTCGCGCCTATAATATTATTTTGTGCATCGTAAATCTCAATATAAGGATCAGATTCTCCGAATGATGCAAAAGTATATTCTTTTGTGGCAGGTGCAGTAAATGTATACATATAAGACCAGTTTGGTTTTGCTAGTGTTACATCGATGGTCTGACCAACAAACTGTGCCAGATCGGTACCTTCTTCTGGGTTTGTAATAATTTCTGGTTCATCTGGTTCTTCTGGTTCTTCTGGATCTACAGGGTCTACCGGATCTACACTTTCACTGCCTTTACTGATTGAAACATCATAGGATACAGATGCTCCACTTCTACTATAACTAGTAAAATCTACATAATAGGTATGTCCCTCCACCATCTGATAAGTAAGAAGGAAATTAAATCCTTCGCCGCCATCATCGTTAGTCGTAATCATCTCAAACGAATCATCATAGAGATAAATAACCGGATCCACACTAGTATCCGTTGTTAAAGACTCAAAGGTGTAGTCATCTGTAGTATCTGGAACAAATTTGCACATCTTGCTATCAGTAAATGTCACATTAAATCTAGTTCCAACTTTACTACTGATATCCGTAAATTCTTTTGCTTTCCATACCGCATATAATATCTGATTTGACGTGATTTTGATCTGGTCGCCTACTTTATAATCTGCTGAAGTAGCACTCTTGCTTTTTGCCCATCCCACAAAATCATATGCCGTTTTCATTGGAATCTGGGATGGAATCGTAATTGTCTCGCCGGAATTAACACTAATCTGATCAGGTGCTCCTGTGCCACCATTGGCATCAAAGGAAAGAGAATATGCTTCGCCAAATGTACCTACCGGCCATCTTGTAAGCATATAATCAGCTTTATTTACATCTGTAGAACTCATAGTGCGTCCCCAGTGGACAGAAGAATTATAATTACCTTCTGCAAGAACAACTGAAGATGTCTTAACCTCTGTAACGATTACAGAGTGAGTATCCCCATTAACACGAAGGATATCCCCTACGTGAACATTCTTAAATTCAACATTTGTAATCATTCTTGCCGGAAGATCTCCAAAAGCCGCATCACTAAGCATAAAAGCAAAAGCTGCACAGCCATAGCCTGCAGAATAGATGCCACCTTTCCACTCATAATAATCAGCATTGGTATAAGGTGTCCCTTCCGGATACTGAGACTTAAGTGCTAACATCTTATCCTTTGCCTGCTCCTGTGTTGGAACAGCACTAGAAGCTCTGCCAATGATTTTTTCACTTCCCTCAAGTGCAACGGCATAGCCAGTCACTCCTTTCGGAAAGTTATCTTCCTTTGCAAGCGCAGTAAAAGAAATGTTACTCACACACAGAACCATAACCATGAAAAACACGATCAGTTTCATATATTTTTCTTTCATATTTACCTCTTCTCTATTATATGTATTATAATTATCTATTTTCTATATGATGAAAAAAGAGGCTGTTGCATTAGCAACAACCTCTAAAAATTCTTAGTTATAAGAATTAAGCTTCTTCTTTCTTAGCGCCAGCGATTGCTTTGATAGAAAGGGAGATCTTTCTGTCTTCTTTCTTGAAGTCAACAACTTTAGCTTCGATTTCCTGTCCAACTTTTAATACGTCAGATGGTTTTTCGATGTGTTCTTTAGCGATCTGAGAAACATGAAGTAATGCGTCCATACCTGGTTCTAATTCTACGAATGCACCAAAGTCTGTCATACGAGCAACTTTACCTGTTACGATGTTGCCTACTGCGTATTTTTCAGCTGCTGCTAACCAAGGATTCTTTTCAGGGAATTTAAGGGATAATGCAATCTTTTCGCCCTGGATATCTTTGATTAATACTTCAACTTCTTCGCCAACTTTGAATACTTTTTTAGGATTTTCAACACGTCCCCAGCTCATTTCGGAGATATGTAATAAACCATCAGCACCACCTAAATCGATGAATGCACCAAAGTCTGTAACGTTTTTAACAACACCAGTTACTTTCATGCCAGCTTCGATCTTAGCGAATAATTCAGCCTGTTTTTCTTTCTTAGCTGCAACTAATAACTGTTTTCTGTCACCAATGATTCTTCTCTTACGAGGGTTGAATTCAGAGATTACAAACTGGATTTCCTGACCAGCGTATTTCTTAAGATCTCTTTCATATGTATCAGATACTAAGCTTGCTGGGATGAATACTCTGGATTCTTCAACAACAACACTTAAACCACCGTCTAATACCTGAGCTACAGTAGCTGTTAAAACTTCTTTGTTGTTGAATGCTTCTTCTAATCTCTTGTTACCACGTTCAGCTGCTAAACGTTTATATGTTAAAAGAACCTGACCTTCACCGTCGTTAACTTTTAATACTTTAGCTTCCATTGTTTCGCCTACTGCTACTTTAGTTGTAAGGTCTACGTTGGATTCGTTAGAGTATTCGTTACGGGAGATGATACCATCAGCTTTGTAGCCAATGTTTAAGATGATTTCATCTGGTTTAACGTCGATTACTGTACCTTCTACTACTTCCCCATTATGAATTGTCACTAAGCTTTCTTCTAATAACTGCTCAAAAGTTTTTTCTGTCATGCGAACATGAACCTCCTTGATAATATTCTTTGGGGTTGATGCCCCTGCTGTGATACCAATCTGCTTTGCACCATGAAATTGCTCCACGTCCAAATCCTGAAGTGTCTGAATAAAATATGTGTTTGGACATTCTTTTTTGCTGATTTCGTATAGCTTCTGAGTATTTGAGCTGTTCTTACCGCCAATAACAATCATTGCGTCTGCTTCAGATGCGATCTTTCTCGCTTCTAACTGACGCTCTTCGGTAGCATTACAGATAGTATTGTAAGCATTAATATTATATTCTTTTTTCTCAATAATTTCAACTAATTCTTGAAATTTCTTGTAATTAAATGTAGTTTGTGATACGATACATAGTTTTTTATCACGGAATTCTTCTAAACGTTCAATATCCTCTGGAGATTCAATCGTAACACAAGGTGTTGGACACCATCCCATGATTCCACGAACCTCTGGATGGTTGCCATTCCCAACGATTACAATCTGGCTGCCCGCTTCGCCTTCTTTGGCAACAATGCGGTGGATCTTTCTTACAAATGGGCAGGTTGCGTCCACTAATTCAAGACCCTTTTCTTCGATGTAATCATAGATTTTCTTCTCAACTCCGTGTGAACGGATGATGATCGTACCTTCTTCTAATTTCAAAAGATCTTCTAAAGAATCCAGGCAGAAAATCCCATTCTTCTCGAGCTCGGAAACCACTTCTTCATTGTGAATAAGCGGTCCGTATGTATATGCATTTTTCTTGCCGGACTGTTCAAATGCCATGTCCACAGCACGCTGTACACCAAAACAAAAGCCGGCTGTTTTTGCTAAAATAACTTCAGACATTTTACTACCTCTTATTATTTTACTTTTTCAAACTCTGCTTTAATTGCTTCTACTACTTCATCGATATTCATATCAGAGGAATCTACTAATACTGCATCTTCAGCCTGTTTAAGAGGAGCGATTTCACGGCTCATATCCTGTTTGTCACGAGTAATGATATCTTCTTCAATTTTATTGATATCACAAGTTTCTCCTTTTGCAACTAATTCATCATAACGTCTCTTTGCACGTACTGCAGAAGAAGCGGTAAGATAAATTTTAAGGTCCGCATTTGGAAGTACATTTGTTCCGATGTCACGGCCGTCCATTAAGATATCTGCTGTCTTTGCCATATCTCTCTGAAGGTCTAATAATGCTGCACGAACTGCTGGAATTGCAGATGTTTTAGAAGCCATATTACCAACTTCTTCATTACGAATAAATCCAGTAACATTTTCTCCATTTAATAATACCTGCTGAGCGCCGTCTTCGTATGCAAGTGTTACCTTGATATTTGGACATTCTGCTGCGATTGCTTCTACGTCTGCAGGATCTGTTCCCTTACGTAAAAAATAAAGTGCGATGGAACGGTACATAGCACCTGTATCCACATAAATAAAGTTTAATTCCTTTGCAATTCTTTTTGCGATTGTACTTTTTCCTGCACCTGCTGGTCCATCAATTGCAATACTATACATAATTTCATTCCTCCTGAATTAATAATCATAATTTATACAGTTCATACCTGCAAGATAGCCGGTCGACCATGCAATCTGAAGGTTAAATCCTCCCGTAACTGCATCAAGATCAAGAACTTCTCCTGCAAAATATAAGTTTTTCACTAATTTGGATTCCATGGTGGATGGATCCACTTCTTTTACATGAACACCACCCTGCGTGATAATGGCTTCATTGTATCCACGAAGCCCGGTCACAGTCATGGTAAATGCTTTGATCGTATCCACAAGATGAAGTCGTTCTTCTCTTGTAATTACATTGACCTTCTTCTCCGGATCAATGCCGCTAAGCTCAATAATGACCGGAATCATCTTCTTTGGAAGAAGCTTATCAAGCACATTCTTAAACTGCTTATTGCTGCCTTCTTCAAAATCGCGAAGGATGCGGTGGTCAAGCTGTTCTTTCGTAAGCGCCGGCTTTAAATCAATAATCAGTGTTGCGTAAGCCTTTAAGATCTTCCCGCCAATTCTTGCACTGGCACTAATGATCGTCGGGCCACTCACACCAAAATGCGTAAACAAAAGCTCTCCAAAATCTTCATAAAGTTTTTTCTTGCCCTGCTTGATCGTTACCTGGATATTCCTTAAAGAAAGGCCCTGTAACCTGCGGCAAATGTCTCCCTCTGTCTCAAATGGTACAAGAGAAGGACGGGTATCCTTAATGGAATGTCCTGCTGCTTTTGCAAAACGATACCCATCTCCGGTTGAACCAGTGGAAGGATAGGAAATCCCCCCTGTCGCCACGATCACTGCAGATGCAGGATAAAAGCCTTTGTCGGTCTTAACACCAGTTACGACTCCATCTTCTTCCTTGATGGCTTTTACGGCAGTATTCAACCGAACATCCACGCCTAATCGTCTCATCTCTCTAGATAATGCAGAGATGACATCGGAAGACTTATCCGAAACCGGAAATACACGGTTTCCTCGTTCCGTCTTTAACGGACAGCCAAGTTCTTCAAAAAAGTCCATGGCCATATCATTTGTAAATGTATAAAATGAGCTGTACATAAAGTTTTTATTCGTCACCATATTCGGGAACAAATCTTCCACTTCACAGGCATTTGTCACATTACAGCGACCTTTTCCCGTAATATAGATCTTTTTGCCCAGCTTTTCATTCTTCTCAAATAAAATTACGGAAGCATCATTTCTCGCTGCCGTAATTGCTGCCATCATGCCGGCTGCGCCGCCACCGATGACAATAATGTTAGAGGAGTTTTTTGTCATAAATATCGTAATCCCTCCACATGGTTTCTAAAATCTGAAAACGCTTAGTCACTTCATCCTGCTTGCGGATGGAAATTGCAACTGCAAGGGCATTGATGACAGAAAGTGGTGCAGTAAGAGAATCAACCACTGCCATAACATCACTTTTTGCGATTAAGTTAATCTTAGATCTCGATGTCATTGGAGACTGCATACTGTCTGTAATTGCAATCGTTGTTGCACCTTCGCGGCTTGCAAACTGAGCCACCTGAGCAGTTACTCTTGAGTATCTTGGGAAGCTGATTCCGATGAATACATCTTCCGGAGTGATGCGGTGAATCTGTTCAAATACACCTACCTCACCGGTAAATTCCACAACGTGTACATCGTCTAAGATCATCTTCAGATAGTATCCTAAAAATTCTGCTAAAAATCCTGAGCTACGAGAACCGACAATGTATACCTTTCTGGCATTGACAATGCTTTCGACTGCCTTTTCAAATTCTTTTTCATCGATTTCATTGACCGTATCTTTGATACGATTCATATCTGTTTTTAAGATATCCTTTAATGGGCTAAGAGTTTCATAGCGTTTTGCTGCAGCGTTCAGTCTCTGAATAGAGCTAGACTGTGTCTTTACGATGACATTCATCGCTTTCTGAAGCTGTGGATATCCATCATAATCAAGGACATACGCAAAACGAACAACGGTAGATTCCGAAACTCCTGCTTCCTTACCAAGCTTGGATGCAGTAAGAAATGCTGCCTTGTCATAATTTTCCAAAATATATTTGGCAAGCTTTTTCTGTCCTTTACTAAAGCTTGCTTCTTTTTGTTTAATTCTTTCAATCAAATCCATGATTATTCCTCACTTCCTTCTTCCGCCTCACCGATGCCATCCATGATGAGCATTGCATC
>JAKSRP010000031.1 GCA_024403555.1 Lachnospiraceae bacterium
CATGTTCCATTCTCATATTGTCAACCTTCATATTAGTAAGCTGACCATATGTAAGACCTTTTTCAAAAGCCTGTCCTGGATGATTTGTATGAACATGTACTTTTACTACTTCATCGTCTGCAACTACTACTAAGGAGTCACCGATGGAGGATAAGAACTGTTTCATCTCAACTTCATCATCGTCTGTAAATGTATCGTTATGTAAGATAATAAATTCTGTACAATATCCGAATTTGATATCTGCTGTAGAAATTTCGCTGCTAGAAGCCATTGTGGAAGCTACTTTTTTCACAACTGGGATTTCTACGTCGATTTCTTTGCCACAGAATGCATCATATGCACCCTTTAATACTTCTACGAGACCCTGTCCACCGGAGTCAACTACACCAGCTTCTTTTAATACTGGTAACATCTCCTGTGTCTGAGCAAGGATTTCGTCAGCTTCTTTTAATACTGCCTGACAGAATACATCGATATCATCTGTTTCTGCTGCAATTTCAGCTGCTTTTTCAGCAGTTACACGAGCAACGGTAAGGATTGTACCTTCTTTTGGTTTCATAACAGCTTTGTATGCTGTCTGAACTGCTTTGTCAAATCCTTCTGCAAGATTTTCAGTTGTAAGAACCTTTTCATATTTAATCGCTCTTGTAAATCCGCGGAATAACTGTGAAAGAATAACACCAGAGTTACCTCTTGCGCCTCTTAAAGATCCACCGGAAATTGCTTTACAAAGCTCTTCCATATCAGGATTTTCAAGTCCTCCAACTTCCTTTGCTGCTGCCATAATTGTCATGGACATGTTTGTACCTGTATCACCATCTGGTACTGGGAATACATTTAATTCGTTAATATATTCTTTATTCGCTTCGATTCTCTTAGCACCACCGAGAAACATCTTCTGCAGAGTGCTTGCATCAATCTGATTCATTGTTAATCCTCCTAACTAATCAACATGAGTAAAATATTAGTCGAGTGCGCGCACTCCTTCAACATAAATATTAATTTTCTTAACTTTTAAACCAGTAAATTCTTCAATTTTATATGTAACAGTATCGATTAAGTTTTCAGCTACTACAGCAATGCTTACGCCGTAAGCAACGATGATATGATAATCAATTGTAATTTCATTGTCTTCATCGATTGTAGCACGAACACCTTTTTTTACATGTTCACGTGTTAATAAATCAGCAATACCTGCTTTTGTATTAACACTGGCCATTCCGACGATACCAAAGCATTCTAATGCACAGATTCCTGCATATTTTGCTAAAACATTAGCATCTACAGTAATTCTTCCTTTATCTGTATCCATATGTCCTCTCATACGTTACAATCCCTCCAAGTTTATTATTCTTTTTACTTTAAATAATGCTGTATGCGAAACGATTGACATTGCACCATATTCACATACATATTCTATGTTATTATACTATAGTTTTTTTCAAATGAAAACAATTTTATTTATGTAATCAAAATATCTTCATATTTTTATAAAATTTTCTTGCTTTTTGAATTGTCTTCTGTTAAGATGTAATAGTTGTTAGCTCATATTGAGCGCATGAACTTTATTATTAAGGAGGTGCATGTCATGGCTAAATGTGCAATTTGCGAAAAAGGTGCTCATTTCGGTATTAAAGTGAGTCATTCTCATAGAAGATCCAACAAGATGTGGAAGTCCAATATCAAATCTGTAAGAGTTAAGACAGAAGGCGGTTCTAAAAAAATGTACGTTTGTACTTCTTGTTTAAGATCCGGTAAAGTAGAAAGAGCTTAATCAGATTGTTATTTGAATATATTTTAAAAGAATTGACACGCGTGTAAAAAACCTGGAACATTTTATGTTTCAGGTTTTTTTATTGTATTTTTATATTAAAATCCCCGCGAAAACTCGCGGGGACTTCATAAATCTTTATTCTTCTGTCTTTTCAGCTTCTTTTACTAAATCAACCACTTCTTCATTGCTGATACTATCGCTTGGCATAAAACGATCAATCACTTCTGGTACAAAATCAATAATCTTAGAAACGGTATCCTGTGCTTTTACGCTGACAAGCTTTGTTTTTCCATCCTGAATAATGATTGCAGCGCTTGGAGACATCTTTCCACCGATACCGCCGCCGCCACGATTCTTACTTAAGTTGCCATTCGCCATTTCAGCTGCACCCATACCAAAAGATACATCCACTAATGGAACGATTGTTGTGCTATCATCTACTTTAATTGGTTCTCCTACCACTGTTTTGCTGGAGAAAAATGAATCCATACAGTTAAAAAGTGAGGATACTGCTGAACCAAAATCTTTATTACTCATGTCCGATTACCTTCTTTCCTTTTTTATATACATGTCTGATTTTTTTATCTAAAATGATCACAAGACCCGTGCGCACAAAATAGAATACGCGAATTCGCCCTTTCACATCAAGCTTGCAATGAAATGTTGCCCGTGAAAAATCCGGAATAATCTCGATTTGTCTTCCAACCACGAGTCCTAACGCACAACAAATCCCGTAAATCTTACCAGTCGTTGCGGGATCCCACCATCCGTAGCAAATGTATCCGTCACCTTTCGTCGGCATCACATAAGCGATGGTACGCTTGATGAGTTTAAGCAGTTTCTGCACCGTGTGCTGGGATTCATTCTCGTAGTAGAATTTCTCGATTCGTTCAATCTTGTCCATGCCATCTTCTACTTTTTCATAGAATGCATCCGTCTTATTCTTCGCTTCATAGGCAAATGCTTGAGCCTTCTTTATTAATTTTCTAAGTTTTTCTGCTGGTCCATCTCCTGTAGGTTCATCACCTGTGTCTGATTGTCCGGATGTCCCATCTCCTGTGTCTGGCTTTCCTGCTTCTGTTCCTGCATTTTCTTTCGCAGGATTCCCAGGAGGATTGTAATCACTAATATTGTTGTCATTTTCTACCCGCTGTGCATAACTTGAAAATTGACTTGTATCCGTTTGTTCTTTGTGTTCTTTGTGTTCTTTTATTACAGCCGGCTTCGCCGCCTTCTTCTTCGCTCTTTTTTCCTTCCAGTCACGAAACTTAGTGAAAATGGTTTTCTCATCGCCGCTGCTGTATACAAGCAATCCAAAAACCTTCGCCCAGTAAAAGAGCTCATTGCCAAAATAATATCCGCCTCTTATGCGAATCAGTGGTCCTAGCCAGGATATGCCTGCTTCGCCACCCTTGTTTTCTTCAAATTCACCCGAAACCTCATATCTTACGGGAACAAATAAAACGATTGCAAGAATTAGTAAGCTCAGCCCGATCACAGCAAGCAAAACAATGCCAATTACTTTAAGGATTGTCAGCAAAATGGTTAATAATACTGCCATCAGCTCACCACCCCTTCTGTTATAAGCATGGATGCTACTAATTCCATCGCTTCCTGTTTCGAACCGGCAATGCCTAAAATGTGTATCGGTTTATCTTTATAGTAAGGCTGCTTAAATTCCAGATAATTATAAATATCATACAGATTATTTGGATTCGACGCCTTTGTTATACAAAAAACTTCCATCAGAAATTTATTTTGTTCCATTCTTGAAAGAATACGTTCGGATTTATGCTTAATACTCTCACCTACGTAGAGATTGTCTGCAAATGTCATCGTAGTACTCCCAAAATGTATATTTTTAAGACTAAAAATAGCAGGCGTAATCTAGATTACGCCTGCGTATTTCTAAAATCACTAATTCAATTATACAATAAATTACTGAATTTCTGCAACCTTAAGTAAGCTTGTTACACCCTTGCCACGTTTGTCAGCCGGGCCACCACCTGTTAAGATTACACGGTCGCCTGTGCGAACGATACCTTCTTCAGAAATGATACGAATTGCGGATTCGAAAATTTCATCAGTAGAAGATACTTTTTGGGATTTAACTGGCTGTACACCCCAGAATAACTGCATTCTTCTTAATACGTCTTCTTTTGGAGAAAGACCAGCGATTAATGCGTTAGGTCTGAAGTTAGATACGATGCGAGCTGTAAAACCGGAAACAGAAGATGCAACGATGCATTTAGCATTGATGTTGCAAGATGTTTCTACTGCTGCGTAAGCAACTGCTGCAGATGTGGATTTGTCAACATATTTCTGACGGAATGTCTTAGGTTTGTCAGCAAGGTGAAGTTCTGTGGATTCAGCAATCTTAGCCATCATCTTAACGGATTCGATTGGGTATTTACCAGCAGCTGTTTCACCAGATAACATGATTGCATCTGTACCTTCTTTGATTGCGTTGGATACGTCTGTTACTTCTGCACGAGTTGGACGTGGGTTACGCTGCATAGAGTCTAACATCTGAGTAGCTGTGATAACTGGCTTGAATGCTGCGTTACATTTTTTGATGATCTGACTCTGGATGTATGGTACATCTTCAGCTGGGATTTCAACACCTAAGTCACCACGAGCAACCATTAAACCATCGGATACGGAAAGGATTTCATCTAAGTTTTCAACACCTTCCATATTTTCAATTTTAGGAATGATGCCGATTCTTCTTCCACCACCGAACATGTTACATAAGAATCTGATTTCACGAACTGCATCAGCGTCACGGATGAAGGAAGCAGCGATGAAGTCGATACCATTTTCAAGACCAAAGATAATGTCCTCTTTATCTTTGTCTGTGATACCTGGAAGGTTAACTTTTACGTTAGGTACGTTGATACCTTTACGGCTGCCGATTACACCACCATTTACTACTTCACAAACGATATCTGTGTCTGTTGTGGATTTAACTTTTAATTCAATAAGACCGTCATCTACTAAGATGCTGTTTCCAACAGTAACGTCCTGTGGAAGTTCATCATAAGTGATGCTTACGCGTTCAGCTGTACCTTCGACGTCTTCTGTTGTTAAAGTAAATTCCTGTCCTGCTACTACTTCAACTTTACCATCTGCGAATACACCTGTACGGATTTCAGGTCCTTTTGTATCTAAAAGGATTGCTGTATAAAGACCTAATTCTTCACGGCAAGCTTTGATTTTGTTAATTCTTTCTAACTGTTCTTCGTGAGAACCATGAGAGAAATTAAGACGAGCAACGTCCATACCAGATCTCATAAGTTCTTTTAAAACTTCCGGATTGTCTGTACTAGGTCCCATTGTACATACGATTTTGGTTCTTTTTTTAAGCATAAGTTTTTCTCCTCTTAAAAATACTAGATTTTTATGTGCCTTATTTTACGTGTGTGTGGGTAAATAAATGGTCCTGGCAATACTCATAGTTACCCTCACATTTTGAGCAATAACGAAATTCCAAAGTAGGATCGTCAAGCTCTGTTCTATTACAAACCGCACATCTATGTCTGGCACCACTTTTTGGCGGTTGTACGCGTTTTTTAAATTTTCTTTTGCGATTGATCTCGCTTGGACGATATTTACGTCCACTTCTTCCTGCAAAGAAATAAATCAGGAAGTTTAAAATGGCAACAATAATGGAAACTCTCACACACCATCCAAAAATATGATTGCCTGCAGTTACAAAATTTACTGCTAAAAATGCTACGTCAATGTAGGCAAGCCATTTCATCTTTATTGGAAGAATTCCATATAATAACAGCTCCTGATTCGGAAACAGCGATGCAAATGCCAAAAACAACGCTAACTGAATATAGTAGCTGTCCATAGTAATATATGGAGAACCTGTCACAAAATAAAGAATGAAAGACGAAAGAATCGTTCCGACCATGCCTGTCAGCATATACATATTAAATCGGAAATCCCCCCAGATTTTCTGTAACGTAAGACATATATTGTAATAGAGGGAAATCACAAAAAATATGAAAATGATGCCGATTACTGACCGCATATTGACCAGTGGAGCTAATAAGAACGTGAAAATTCTCCACACCTGTCCATGCAGAATCATATAAGGATTCATCGCAAGATATCCGTCATATAACCCTGGTGCAACAAGGTCAATCACTGCTCCTGCCACATAGCAAAAGCAAAGATATAAAGCCAGATTGCGAATCGCAAATCTTCCAAATTTCTGTTCCAGTTTATCCAAAAAATTCATACTTTCCTCCTAGTGCTTTATAACATGTCAAATTTATTCAGAACAAAAAGACACATTGCACTTAGTACTACTGAAATAATACACAGGATCAAAAAACCCTGTGGGTGGTTCGCAAGTGGAACCGGTACGTTCATTCCCCAGGCACTGGCAATTAAAGTAGGCACCGCCATTACGATGGAAATGATGGTGAGTACTTTCATGACGATGTTCATATTGTTGGAAATGACAGAAGCGTATGCATCCATCGTTCCACTTAAGACACTGTCATAAATGTCTGCCATTTCAAGAGCCTGACGATGATCGATTAATACATCTTCAAGAAGCTCTTCGTCTTCCTGGAAAAATTTTAAGGTACTTACTTTTTTTAATCGTTCCAACACAATGTCGTTAGAACGTAAGGAAGTGGAAATGTATACGAGAGACTTTTCAAGCTCAAGCATGTCAATTAACGCCTGATTATCGGTTGTCTCATGCATCTTTTCAGAAAATTCATCACTCTTCTTATCAATCATACGAAGGTACTGTAAATATACGTTAACGGTTCGGTTAAGAATCTGAAGCATAAATCTCGTTCTTCGATTCGTCCAGCAGTTTCTCACTCGTCCGTCCATAAAGGCTTCTAAGATTGGCGTATCCTCTAAGCATACGGTTACAATGTGTTCCTTCGTGATAAAGATACCGACTGGAATTGTGATGTAATACTCTTTGTCATTTCTCTCTTCTGTAGTCGGAATGTCAAAAATCATGGAAGTATAGTCATCTTCCACTTCGATTCGAGCTCGTTCTTCTTCATCGAGGGGTGCACGAAGTGCATCTACTTCTATTCCAAGTTCACTTGTTACAGTAAAAAGCTCGCGGGCAGTCGGGTCTGTAAGTGCGATCCAGCATCCGTCTTCAATTGTATCGATTTCTTCTACATTTCGATGTATCGTACGAAAAATGCGTAGCATGACCTTTCCTCCCTTTTGACAGAATAATCCGATTATCAACACAATTATAAAATTGTTAGGTATATTTGTCAAATAACAGAATAACCAATTAATAGAACCGAATTAATAAAATCTGTATCTTGTTTTTTCGAGTTTCTTCTTATATAATAGCAATAATGGTCTACTTTTCGATTTTTTTGTTTTTAAAGTAAAACATTTTATTTTTTATTAAAAAATGAGGTATTAACATGAAAACACGTTTAGGTATTGATATTGGATCAACCACAGTAAAAGTAATTATCATTGACGCAGCTCATAAAATTTTATTTTCCGATTATAAGAGACATTTTGCGAATATCCCTGGTACTCTTTCTCAGTTACTTCGTGATGCACGTGCAAAATTAGGCGGAGATATGGAGATTATGCCGACGGTAACAGGTTCCGGCGGTATGGCCATTTCTGAATATCTTCATATTCCATTCTGTCAGGAAGTTGTATGCGTATCTGAGGCACTTCAGGATTACGCTCCACAGTGCGATGTAGCAATTGAATTAGGTGGGGAAGACGCAAAGATCATTTATTTTACAAATGGAATCGACCAGCGTATGAATGGTGTCTGTGCCGGGGGTACAGGATCATTTATCGACCAGATGGCTACTTTATTACAGACTGATGCCTCCGGTTTAAATGAATACGCAAAAAATTACGATACCATTTATCCAATTGCGGCACGATGCGGTGTATTTGCAAAAACCGACATTCAGCCATTGATCAATGAAGGTGCAACAAAGGAAAACTTGGCGGCTTCTATTTTCCAGGCAGTTGTTAACCAGACCATCTCCGGTCTTGCCTGTGGTAAGCCAATCAGAGGTAATGTTGCATTTCTTGGCGGACCACTTCACTTCCTTTCCGAGCTTAAGGAAGCATTTATCCGCACATTAAAATTAAAGGATGAGGAAATCATCGCTCCTACCCATTCCCATTTATTTGCTGCCATGGGTGCAGCACTTGTCGCAACTGAAGATTGCACCATCACATTAGCAGACCTTTTAGAGGAATTCGGTAAGGACATCAAATTAGAAGTTGAAGTAGAACGTATGGATCCGCTCTTTAAAGATGAAGACGAATACGCAGATTTCTTATTAAGACACAGCCAGCACAAAGTCGTAAAAGGCAATTTAAGTTCTTATCGCGGCAACTGTTTCTTAGGAATCGACGCAGGTTCTACAACAACAAAGGTGGCTTTAGTTGGAGAATCCGGACAGCTTTTATACAGCTTCTACTCCTCTAACAACGGAAGCCCGTTAAATACTACCATCAAAGCAATCAAGGAAATCAGTGAGATTCTTCCACATGGTGCACATATCGTGGCATCCTGTTCTACCGGTTACGGAGAAGCGCTCATTAAAGCCGCTCTTGCCCTTGATTTTGGTGAAGTAGAAACCATCGCTCATTATTATGCGGCCGCATTCTTTAATCCACAGGTTGACTGTATCTTAGATATCGGCGGCCAGGATATGAAGTGTATCAAAATTAAGAACAATGCAGTTGACAACGTTATGTTAAATGAAGCCTGCTCCTCTGGATGTGGATCCTTCATCGAAACATTTGCCAAGGGGTTAAATTACAGTGTTCAGGACTTCGCAAAAGTAGCACTTCCAGCAAAAACACCGATCGACCTTGGTTCCCGTTGTACCGTATTTATGAACTCCAAAGTAAAACAGGCACAGAAAGAAGGTGCATCTGTTGCTGATATTTCCGCTGGTCTTGCTTATTCTGTTATCAAGAATGCGTTACTTAAGGTAATTAAGTTAACTGACCCTAAGGATCTTGGGGAAAATATTGTTGTTCAGGGTGGTACATTCTACAATGATGCAGTTTTACGAAGCTTTGAATTAATTTCCGGCTGCCAGGCAATTCGTCCTGATATCGCCGGCATTATGGGTGCATTTGGCGCCGCATTAATCGCAAGAGAACGTTATGTTGACGGTATGACTTCTTCCATGCTTTCCATCGACGAAATCTTAAATCTTGAAGTAACCACAAGCATGGCAAGATGTAAGGGTTGTATGAACCACTGTCTCCTTACGATCAATAAGTTCTCCGGTAACCGTCGTTTTATCACTGGTAACCGTTGCGAAAAGGGTGCAGGAAAGGAAAAGACAAATACCGACGTTCCAAACCTGTATCAGTACAAATTAGACAGAATCTTTGGCTACAAGCCATTAAAAGAAGATAAGGCATTTCGTGGTACGATGGGTCTCCCACGAGTGCTCAATATGTATGAAAACTACCCATTCTGGTATACATTCTTTACAGATCTTGGATTCAGAGTCATCCTTTCTCCAAAATCTTCTAAGAAGATCTATGAATTAGGTATTGAATCCATTCCAAGTGAATCGGAATGTTATCCAGCGAAGTTAGCGCATGGTCATGTAAAATGGTTGATCGATTATGGCATCAAGGACATCTTCTATCCTTGTATTCCATACGAACAGAATGAATCTCCGGATGCAAACAACCATTACAACTGTCCAATGGTAACTTCTTACGCTGAAAATATCAAAAATAACATGGATGAGCTTCGTGATGATTCGATCAATTTCATGAATCCATTCTTAGCTCTCGATAATCCTACTGCTCTTGCTCGCCGTCTTCACGAAGAATTAGGCGCTCGCTACAACATTTCCAAACAAGAAATCATTGATGCAGTGGAAAATGCTTACACTGAGGCGGAACATGTTCGTCTTGATGTAAAGGCTAAGGGTGAGGAAGCGCTTGCTTGGCTTGCGGAAACTGGAAATACTGGTATCGTTTTATGTGGTCGTCCTTACCATGTTGACCCTGAAATCAACCATGGTATTCCGGAACTCATCACTTCTTACGGAATCGCCGTTTTAAGTGAAGATTCTATTTCCCACTTAGGTAATGATATCGAACGTCCATTAATCGTATCTGACCAGTGGATGTATCATTCCAGACTTTACAAGGCTGCAAACTATGCGAAGAAACATCCTCAGTTAGAAGTAATCCAGCTCTTCTCCTTCGGTTGTGGTTTAGATGCGGTTACCACTGACTGTGTAAATGATATTTTAGCAAAATCCGGACGTATCTATACGGTTCTTAAGATTGATGAAGTTTCTAACTTAGGAGCTGCTAGAATTCGTATCCGTTCCTTAATCTCTGCGGTTGGCGTTCGTAAACGTCGTGGCATCGAACCAAATCCGGTTCCTGCTAATATTAACCGTGTGGAATTCACAAAAGAGATGAAGAATTCCGGCTATACCTTACTTTGTCCTCAGATGTCTCCAATTCATTTTGACATCTTACAGTCCGCAGCCAGATCTGCAGGCTATAATCTTCAGATTTTACCTGAGATGGGCAAAGAAGGAATCAATGTCGGCTTAAAATATGTTAACAATGATGCCTGTTATCCATCCTTAATTGTTGTTGGTCAGATTATGACAGCTCTTCTTTCTGGAAAATATGACATCAATAAGGTTGCTGTCATGATCACTCAGACAGGTGGTGGATGCCGTGCAACAAACTATATTGGATTTATCCGTCGTGCCCTTCAAAAAGCGGGCATGGGACATATTCCTGTTATTTCTTTATCCGTTCAGGGTATTGAAAAGAATGAAGGTTTCAAGATTACTCCTGCTTTCGTAAATAAAGCAATTCAGGCAATTGTTTACGGTGACTTATTCATGAGAGTGGTATATCGTACAAGACCTTACGAACGTACACCTGGTTCTGTTAACGAGCTTCACGCAATTTGGCGTAAGCGTTGTCAGAAATCCGTTCAGAATGGTAAGTTTAGTGAATTTAGACGTAACATCCGTGGTATCATCCGTGACTTTGATGAAATCGAATTACTCGACATCAAGAAACCTCGTGTTGGTATCGTAGGGGAAATTTTAGTTAAGTTCTTACCGGATGCAAACAACCATTTAGTAGAGCTTCTTGAAGCAGAAGGTGCGGAAGCAGTTATGCCTGACTTACTTGACTTCTTCTTATACAGCTTCTACAACATGGAATACAAGGAAAAATACCTTGGCCGTTCTAAGAAGGATGTTATTGCTTCCCGTGCAGGTATCGCATTTGTGGAAAGATATCGTAAGACTCTTCGTAGCGAACTTGAAAAATCCAAGCGTTTTGATGTTCCTGCAAAAATTCAGGATCTCGCATCCTACGCAGAACCATTCGTTTCCTTAGGAAACCAGACAGGTGAAGGCTGGTTCTTAACCGGTGAAATGATTGAATTAATTCACTCCGGCGCACCAAACATTGTTTGTACGCAGCCATTTGCCTGCTTACCAAACCACGTTGTTGGTAAGGGTGTCATCAAGGAATTACGTCTTGCTTTCCCTAAAGCAAACATCGTAGCCATCGACTACGACCCAGGCGCATCCGAAGTAAACCAGTTAAACCGAATCAAGCTCATGTTAAATGCTGCACAGAAGAATTTAGATGCTGGGGAATAGGGTGTTGTAGGGTTTCATACTCTTTGATGGATTATTACTCTTTGAGAAATTCATACAATTTTTAAGGCTCGCGAGCGTTGCTCGCGGGCTATTTTTGTGTTTCGTCGGACCTTTGTTAGGTTTAATCGGACCTTTGTTAGGTTTTATCGGTCTTTTGTACGCGTATAGACTTTTCTTCATCTTCGCGTCCGCGCTACTTGCTCATTTTCGTACGCACATAAGAAATTTTGACTAAACGCGTACTTGCTTTTTAGGAAGTTTGTACGCATTCGAGAGCTTACCCTCTTTTCGCGTCCCTGCCACATTCACTTAAAATCTAATTTTGCTGACGCAATATTCCAATTATTGGCAGGTGCGTCCGCGGGGCCAATTGCTGTGTCATCTATGCAACTTCCTATACCCTATTGACATACTAGGGTATATATTATAATATCTAACCGTTGCATTAAATATGCGAAAATTCATTAAAAAAAAGAGAATTTCTCGAAGATTAACATAGAAAAATCAATCAACATCACAAATGAGGTATTACCATGAAAAAAGCACTGATTGCCATGAGCGGTGGGGTGGATTCATCGCTGGCAGCGAAAATGATGAAGGATGCGGGGTACGATTGTATCGGCTGCACAATGAAATTATATGATAACGAAGATGCGGGAATCAGCCGCGGGCACACTTGCTGCAGCTTAGATGACATCGAAGACGCGCGCATGGTCGCTTATGAGATTGGAATGCCTTATTATGTGCTGAATTTTAAGGAAGGCTTTAAGGAGACCGTCATCAACCGTTTTGTAAATGCTTACGAATCCGGGAAAACGCCGAATCCATGTATCGATTGCAACCGTTTTATGAAATTTGAAAAGCTTTATCAGCGCGCAAAAGAATTTGAATGTGAGTGCGTTGTGACCGGTCATTATGCGAGAATTGAGCAAAACGGTGATAAATATGTATTAAAAAAAGCTTTAGATGATACGAAAGATCAAAGTTATGTACTCTATTCTATGACACAGGATCAGCTTGCCCATACAAAATTTCCGCTTGGCGAGCTTAAAAAGACTCAGGTGCGAGAAATTGCAGAAAAAAACAGCTTTATCAATGCCGCAAAACCAGACAGCCAGGACATTTGCTTTGTGCCGGATGGAAATTATGTGAAATTTTTAGAGCGACAGACCGGAAAAACCTATACCGAAGGCAATTTCGTAGACAGTCAGGGAAATGTTCTTGGAAAACATAAGGGTATCGTCGGATACACGATCGGCCAGCGAAAAGGACTTGGCATCGCATTTGGGAAACCGATGTATGTGACCGCAATCAACCCAGCTGACAACACCATTGTTCTCGGCGACCACGAGGAGCTCTTTGGCAAATGCCTCGTCGCGGGAGATTTTAACTGGATCAGTGGACAGCCTCCTGAAGGGGAGATTTCCTGCAAAGTAAAAATCAGATATCGACAAAAAGAACAACCTGCAAAAGTACGCGTTCTTCCAGATAAGCGAGTACAAATTTTATTTGAAGAACCACAGCGTGCCATCACACCAGGACAGGCAGCCGTACTATACGACGGAGATATCGTACTTGGTGGTGGTGTGATTGAATGTGAACTACATCGGCAATTGAATTACCGAGCATCTGATTTGCGGAGCTTACGCT
>JAKSRP010000032.1 GCA_024403555.1 Lachnospiraceae bacterium
AGTGCTTTTACATAACGAGCTTCCTGATAATCCATCATGCTTTCATCTAAATAGATATCAAGTAATAAGTCTCTGTGTGCGTGGTTTTTGAATTCTTCTTTTAATACAGCAGTCTGTCTCATCGTAAATCTCCTTTTCTCTATCAATCATCTATTTCTAAAACATATTTTTCATATGCATTGATTACAGTTGTATGGCCAAGCTTGTCCACCCTTGGCACATGGTGTCCATAGTTCATATGTACATGACCATGGATATAATACTTAGGTTCGTATTTTTCTACGAAATCATACAGGCAGTCAAAGCCTTTGTGCGGACCATCGTCCCCATCGTGAAATCCTCTTGCAGGTGAATGGGTAACTAAGATATCCACCCCGCGGTTAAACATCACTTTCGGAAGCAGATACCAGATTTTCTTTCGCATCTCTTTTTCGGTATACTGGAAATTCCCGCAATTATAGCGGATGGAGCCACCCAGTCCCATAATGCGAAGTCCTTTGTAATTAATCAGTTTCCCATCAATGTTGATACATCCTTCCGGTGGATTGACTTCGTATCGGTCATCATGATTGCCTGGCACGTACAAAACATCACAATTGTACATGGTAGTCAGAAATGACAGATACCCCGCATCTAAATCCCCCGCGGAAATAATCAAATCATAATGTTCATCCTTGTGCTGCTCGTAGTGGTCCCAAAGTGCCTTTGACTCAACATCGGAAATAGTCAGGATTCTCATAATCGATTACGGTCCTCCTTCTTAATTCCCTGAAGTTCAACAATCTTTTTCGCGCCTTCCACTAATTCATCCTTTGATGGAATGCTTCCGACCACATTTTCTAAGAGCCAGTCCATATTCATGATGTCATATGGATCCATCACTTCCCCATCATCGAGCTTCTTGATATGCCCCTGAGCATAAATTTCATTTGAAAATGGGTAAATGTTTCTGCCGGCAATTCCTTTTTTGAGGGCTTCGGCGAGGTTGCGATTGCCTGTTGGCACCTTACTTGAGGTGAGAAAATCAATAACTCCTGCATTCATGCCCCACCAATAGTTGATGGCTTCGCCTTTTTTGATCTTGTCACGATTCCAGTTGTTATTAAGAACGGAACGAATCATCTTCTCATAGAAAGCTTCCCAGTTCCACACAGCCATGGCGATTGGTTTTGGATCTTCACTCTTGAAATCAAAGAGTCCAAATCGCATGCCGTCACTGTTTGGAATCATGCTGTCATAGCCAGACACGATCGAGATGTCCTGTGCAAGGAGTGCCTGGTCAACATTTTCTTCTTTTCTCGTGTACCAGTGAAGATAGATCTTCGCTCTGGTATTCACCATTGATACGCCTAAGGCAAAGGCGTTAATATTGGCGATTGCTCCATAAATTGGATAGTCGGCAAGATAGCCGATGCGATCATTTTCTGCCACAAGACCCGCAATGACACCCATGAGGAATTTTGCTTCATACTGGCGTGCATAGTAGGTTTTTACGTGACCAAATAAAGTATTTAAGGAGCAGTTTAAAATCTTGATGTTTGGATATTTTACTGCGATAGCGGTGCATGCAGAAACGAGCTTTGGTGTCGTCGCAAACATAAGGGTGCATCCCTTTGCTACTGCATCCTCCATTGCTTCCATTCCTGACGCGGTGTCACCTAAATCATAGTATGCGTAGCATCTGATTTTATCTCCAAATGATTTTTCCACTGCTTTCATACCCAGCTCATGATTATACGTCCATCTTGACGTCTCGGCAGTTTTATCAAAGAAAAATCCTACTTTTAACACACTGCCTGGAAGCTGAAGGCCAGTTAAGATGCCTGGTTTATCATCCACTGCTTCTTTATCCATGCGAAGCTGTAAGGATTTTTTCTTCGGAAAGGAGATGTATACATCTTCTAAGCTCTTGATCTCACTTTTTAATGTTTTCATCGGAGTTTTTAGCATCGTGTCGTATCCATAGTAATCTAAATATACGACAAATGCGTCTGCCGTGGTGAGTCGCATCATCCTTGTACGGTTCGCTTCAAAGGTTTTTGCAAATCGTTCATAGCAGGAAAGTACATCTTTTCTTAACTCGTCATCCCATTCTTCTTTTACGCCTACATGCTTTAGGAGTGTTTCGTAGCCGCCCTTTTCGGTAAAAATTAGATTATTGATTTTGGTAATCTGATAAAAGTATAAAAATTCATGATAGATGGCAATTTCTTTCGATCCATCCTGCTTTGGAATCATGCGGGTAACACGGCCTCTGATGCTGTTTGCACCCACATATTTCATAATGCTAACTCTCTTATTTCCTTCCATCACATAAAAGTGATTCAGGTATTCATATACCTCAATCGGATCACGGATTCCTTCCGAGATCTGTGCTTTATAAAGATTCATCCATTTCGTGGCAAACTCGGACGCTTCTTCTAGAAGTGGCATAAAATTTCTTGCAAATGCATTTGTACGACCCTGCGTTTTGGTCCCGACAATCTGATCAAGCGGAATGTCAATAACACCTAGATTTTCTTCTTTTATAATTTCAACCTGTTCTGTGATATCGTCAAGAACCGGAAGATATGGATATTCTCCACGGTTCATGGCTGCTTTTGCAACTTTTAATCCAGATTTTCTGGCTTTTTCATATTCCTGTCTGTGCATAGAAGATCAACCTCCTTAACAGATATAGGATGCTTTCTAGTCTTTCCTATATATAAAGTATAACAACAATAGTATGGCGATTATATATTTCTTTTCTAATAAATTATACCAAAATGCTAGATATCTCAAATATATAACAACTGACTAAAGATTTCTATGTTATTTTGTACAAGTAGAAGAATTAAAGAAACATTTGCTTATGGTAGAATAAAGATATGACAAACGAGGTAGGAAAGATATGGATAAAACGAAACATACACCAGATAAATTATATACAATTTTCCCAAATGAATATTATATGGATATTATGTTGTTTCAGCATGGTTTTGAGCGCTGCCAGCCACTTCACTCTTATGGTCCGGCCGTTCGCAGCCATTATCTGTTTCATTTTGTCTATGAAGGCAGTGGAACTTTGATTGCTACTTCTCTGGATGGAGTTGAACATACTTATCCTGTCAAAAAAAATCAAGGCTTCTTAGTTTGCCCAAAACAGATTACGACTTATATTGCAGATGAAGATACACCATGGGAATATGCGTGGGTGGAATTTGACGGCGCAAAGGCAGCCGAATGGCTCAATCAGGCTGGATTATCTGCGGATCATCCAGTTTTTGAGTGTTCGAATGAAGAGGCACTTTCGCTTATTCAAAGCGAGCTTCTTTCCTTAATTTCCGGAACCGGATTTAAAAAACCGGTAGATACGGATCATTTTGAGACTCATTATGCCAATGTAGACGCTTCCGTTTTAAGCTCTAATTCTACTTCTATGTTTCAGGTAGGTCATTTTTATCTCTTTATGGATCAGCTCATTCATTCTTCGATTCGCTATAACAGCACGAGCCACACAAACCAGAGAGATTTCTATATTCGTCAGGCTGTCAGCTACATTGAACAAAACTTTTCCGAACCGATTACCATTGAGGATATCGCAGATTTTTGTTGTCTCAATCGCAGCTACCTTGGAAAGATATTCAAAGATTCGTTAAATAAGACGCCGCAGCAATATCTTATTTACTATCGCATGAAGCAGGCGACACAGATGCTAAAATATACTAGTATGTCTGTCGGAGAAATCGGAAAAGCAGTCGGTTATCCAAATCAGCTTCATTTTTCGAGAGCATTTCGAAATGTATACCAGATGCCGCCATCCGAATGGCGAAAAGCAAATGGAATTGTGTAAAATATCATAAATATCCAAAAAAGAGTATCTATGCCAACGTGCACAGATACTCTTACTTTTTTATTTCTTAATATTATTATTGTAATCCAAATTCCTGGATTTTAGATGCCGGCAGTTCAAAATGCATATACTCCTGGTGGTCTTTCCAGGAACCTCCCCATTCAAAGCCATGCTCGATAAACAATTTATAACACAAATCGGTTTCATCAATTTTGTGCTGAAAATTCTTGGATCTCTTAATATATTTCACTGCTGTTGCTGGTTTCACAATCGTCTTCCAGTTTTCTTCCTTCACATATGGATTGTAGAGAGAATTCAGATCAACTGCCACGCCTAAGCCATGTGTGGTTGCCTTCATGGTATCTGGAATGAAAGAAAAATTAAAACAGAACGTATTGTCATCTTTCGTCGCTCTTTCCTCATCTCCCTCATATTCATCCATCAGACGAATCTGATCAATTTGATAGCCCTCATCATATAATTCCTTGAAAATCTCAAGAAGGTCTTGTGCAATTACTCTGTTGCAGACAATCTCACCTGCCTGGGGCATTCCTTCAAAATTATTGTGCATAACATGAACACAGCGAAGATCTTCTCTCGCAACAATACAATCATCCGAAAAAGATTTTCCCTTCATCTTTTCAAATAATTCCTCTGAGATTTCTTCTATATAGAATTCTTCTTTCTGAACGGTTTTCACATTTCGACAGCCTGTCAAACTTAAAATGAATACAGATACACAGAAAAATAGGATATTTCGATACAATACGGTTTTATTTTTCATATTTTATTCCTTAATCTTTTTTCTTGAACCAGTAATAAGCTGCAAGCGCAATCAGACAAACTCCACCTAATACTTTATCTAATCCGCCACTTGATAAATCGTAGCCCGTTTTTATAAAGGTCATGCCTCCAAAAATAATAAATAAGATACCTGCTAAGACAAAGCAGATTGCCCATGATTTACGATTCATATATCAATACCTCTCTTGTTTTTTACTATAATAATATTTTATCAACATGCTTTTAACGCGTCAACTTCTTGATCCAGTTGCCATAATGCGACATCAAAAATGCCGGAACACCCTTGAAAAACTGATCCGCGTTTAGGCAAATTAAAACCACGAGTGGCGAAGCATTTACCACAAAAGCCATGAAGAAGGAAAGTGGGAGCACGATACACCAGATACTGATGATGTCAAGCTTTAAGATATACGTAGCACTTCCTCCACCACGAATAATTCCGTTGTTGGTTGGCATCTGATAAGACATGCCGACAAATACAAAGCACAAAATGATCAGGAAGCTGTTCGCCATCGCCTTCGTTTCCGGTGACAAAGCATAGATATTCAAAATTGGCACACGGATGATGAATAAAATGATTCCTCCAAGGATCCCCATCACGACAAACATTTTCTGCAGTCGGGAAGATAATTTCATTACTTCTTTTAAGTCGCCCTCTCCAATCGTTCGTCCAATGATAACCGATGCGGTCGCGGATGCACCGTAGATCATAGATTTGACCATCATGAAAAGGTTCGATGCAACGGAATTTGCTGCGATTGCCGCTGCAGTCATATGTCCGAGAATAACGGTCTGAAGGGCTGTATTTAGTCCCCAAAGTCCCTGAACGATTACCATCGGAGTTGCCACCTTGATGTAATCTTTTGCTAATAGTCGGTCAAAGGTTGCAAAGTCTCTTAATCTAAGATCAAGCTTATTATTCACAAGTGCAATATATAAAATAACTACGATGGTTTCTAAAATTCTTGCAGTTAATGTACCAATTGCTGCCCCTGTGATTCCAAGAGCTGGTGCTCCAAAATGACCAAAAATCAGCACATAGTTGATTCCACAGTTGACAAAGAAGGTCATAATGGAAAGTCCAAGCGCAATTTTAACTACTTCTGTCATACGAAGCATCGCAAGTAACAACTGCGTAATGGCAAAGAAGAGATAAGTAAACTTAATTACATAAAGATATTCCACTCCTGCTGCTACAATCGGTCCATCTGTTGTGAAGATTTCTAATATTTTTATTGGCACAAATGTGGTTGCCGTAAATAACAAAATCCATACGAGAAGTTCAAAACGAATTCCAATTGAAGTCAGCTTTTTCATTGGCTCGATTCGTTTTTTGCCCCAGTACTGACTTCCTAAAATAACAAGCGCATCGCCAAAAGCAAGCACGATCTGTGAGTAGACAAACTGCACCTGATTGACGGCTGCAGCACCTGCAAGTGCTGTCTCGCTGTACGAACCCAGCATAATATTATCCGCTAAGTTTACGCTGATTGTGATAACATTCTGTAACACCAGCGGAATAAAAATCGCAAAAAAATTGCGGTAAAAGTTTTTGTTTTCCATATTACATTCCCTCAAACGTTTATTTAAATATACATATACACAACGATATTATAATATCATAAAAATTAGGATAGTGGGAAATTTTATGTGATAAAGTAAAAAAGGCCACCCGGACTGGGTGGCCAAAAAAAACAATTATTAAATTCCAAGAATCTTTTTCACTTCTGCTAACATTTCTGTCTTATCACATACTGTGTCATGAAGAACTGCTGCAGAACGGATATCTTCGATTGCCTGTGGAACTTTAACGCCAGAGATTGCACATAATTCATCTACTAATTCAAAATCAGTTTTTGTATCATATGCTGGATCAATTGCATTCATTACGCTTCTTGTAAATTTGTATGGGCTTGCTGTAGATGCAATTACAGTTGGTGTTGTATCACCTGTTTCTTCTACATACTGAGCATAACCCTGAGCAGCTACTGCTGTATGAGTATCCATGATGTAGTTATCTTCTTCATAGATTTTCTTGATCATTTTTGCTACTGCTTCTTCAGAAGCATATTCACCAACGAAATCAGAAAGATTTGCTTTCATTTCCTCTGTGATTGTGTATACACCTTCGGAAGATAAGGAAGCCATAAATGCTGCGTTCTTTTCTGCACTTTCTCCTGCAATCTTATGGATCAAACGTTCTAAGTTAGAAGAAATTAAGATATCCATAGATGGGGAAGATGTTAAGATAAATTCTCTGTTTCGATCATAAGTACCTGTCTGGAAGAAATCGAACAGTACTTTATTTTCATTGGATGCACATACTAATGTTTTTACTGGGATACCCATCTGTTTTGCATAGTATGCTGCTAAAATGTTACCGAAGTTACCAGTTGGAACAACAACGTTCATTTCTTCGCCTGCTTTTACAACACCTTTTTCTACTAATCTTGCATATGCAAATACATAGTAAACGATCTGTGGTACTAAACGACCGATGTTGATGGAGTTTGCAGAAGAGAACTGATATCCTGCCGCGTTCATTTCTTTTGCAAGTTCTGTATCAGAGAACATGTTCTTAACGCCTGTCTGAGCATCATCAAAGTTACCCTTGATACCGATTACGTATGTGTTGTCACCACGCTGAGTAACCATCTGTTTTTCCTGAATTGGAGATACACCATCTTTTGGATAGAATACGATGATCTTTGTTCCTGGAACATCCGCAAATCCTGCTAAAGCAGCTTTTCCTGTATCACCAGATGTAGCAGTAAGAATTACGATTTCATTCTTTACATTGTTCTTTTTCGCAGATGTTACTAATAAATATGGAAGAATGGAGAGTGCCATGTCCTTAAATGCGATGGTAGATCCGTGGAATAACTGAAGGTGGTAAGCACCGCCAGCTTTTACGATTGGCACGATTTCTTCGCAGTCAAACTTATCGTCATATGCATGATCGATACAGTATTTTAATTCTTCTTCAGTAAAGTCAGTTAAGAACTGTTTCATAACCGCATATGCTGTTTCACGGTAGTCCATCTTAACTAATTCATCAAATGTTACGTCTAAAGCAGGAACCTTTGTAGGAACAAATAAACCGCTGTTGTTTGCAAGTCCCTTTAAGATTGCTTCAGAAGCTGTTGCTGTTTCATTGTCATTACGTGTACTTCTATAAATTAAGTCCATCTTTATCATCCTTTTCTAAATAAATTCTTTTTTCATATCGATTTTTCGCACACAGCAAACCACGTCCGAAAAATACAAAGCCTATTATATCATAGTACTAAATAAGAAATCAATTCATTTTTCTCTATTTTTTCTCCATTGCGCAAACATTCGTCCGTCTGTTACGCACTCTACTCTGGCTTCCTGCGCTGGTTTTCCATCTGCGCTTTCGCCTTTCGCCCAATCTTTGCGCCCTTATTAAGGGTACTTGCACGACTGATCATACCATTGCCAAACTTAAGTCTTATCTCATCCACAGCCTGATCAAGCTTTTTATTCTTTGTACGATCCACTGGCTTTTCAAAAAATGAAATCTGCTCATAATCTTCATCCGTGATGCCAGTTAAAGCAACTCCAATTAATCGAAGCGGCTCCCCATTCCAGGATTCTTTAAAAAGTCTCTTTACATGTAAATAGATTTCATCGGTTACATCGGTGCTCCCCTCAATCTTACATTGATGGGACTTATTCTTAAACTCGGTGTTTCGAAAAACGACCGACACGCAGGTACATTTGTTGCCATCACGGCGCATACGAGCGGCCACCACATCCACCTGAGTGAGCAGAATTAAAAACGCCTGCTCAAGCGTCTTAATGTTTTCGTCAAATGTCGTCTCCACAGAATAACCCTTTGGATCGTCCGGCACAGCCTTCACTGGTGTATCATCGATTCCATTGGCATATTGATAAAGCTGATGGCCAGCCTTGTTGCCTAAAATATACTGAATTTCTTTTTCACTTCGATGCGCCAGATCCCCGATGGTATAGATTTCTGCGTGGTTTAGCTTGACCACGGATTTTCGCCCTAAAAACAGCAAATCTCCAACCGGAAGAGGCCACATCTTCGACGGAATTTCTTCTATAAAAAGGGTATGCACCTTGTCAGGCTTTTCAAAATCCGACGCCATTTTCGCCAAAAGCTTATTTGGGCCGATACCAACATTTACGGTAAATCCAAGTTCCTCTTTGATCTTATCCTTAATTTCATGCGCCGTCGCAATCGGATCTGGATAGATATAATGCGTTCCCGACATATCTAAAAATACTTCATCAATAGAAAATGACTCCATCACGGGAGCGTAGGATGCACAAATGGCTTTAAATGCCTTTGAGCAGCGGTCATACAATTCAAAATCACTTCGCACACTGACTAAATTCGGGCATTTTCGAACCGCCATCGCCATCGGCTCGCCCGTTCGAATGCCGCACTTCTTCGCAGGAATCGATTTCGCAAGCACAACTCCGGTTCTCTTCTTCGGATCCCCGCCGATCACGGCCGGGATCTTACGAAGGTCAGGCAAGCCTTCCTTCACACGTCTCGCCGCTTCCCATGATAAAAAAGCACTATTCACATCAATATGAAAAATCAGTCGTTCCATTTAAGTTCTGTCCTTCGTAATATTACGCACCCAGCCATACTTTCGGTAATGAAGAAAGATTGCCGGAAGCTTAATCGTCTCATCCAAGGTCATAAAGAAATAAATCACTAAAACCGGAAGCTTTAGCACAAATGCTACAAAAAAGCCAACCGGAACGATAAATCCCCACATAGTGATCGTATCGCATTTAAACGTAAATTTTGAATCCCCTCCGGAAGGGAATACACCCCCATTTGTCGTACAGGTTAAGGATTTTCCAAACTGATAATAACTGCACATGACAAGCATCCAGCGAAGGTAATGAGATGCCTGAGGCGTTAAATTCGCAAATTTCACGATCAGCGGACTAATCAGCAAGACGAACCCACCCGTGACAAGTCCATTTGCCACAGCGATTTTGATAAAACGGTCGCCGTAACGCTTTCCTCGCTCTAAATCCCCAGAGCCTAAGGTGTTTCCTAAAATAATGCCTGCCCCGTTACCAAAACCTAAGCAAAAGCAAGCCGTTAAGTTCTTTACAATGAGTGCAATGGAGTTTGCTGCCACTGCATCTGGGTTCATATGCCCCATAATCACGGATTCAGAAGAAAATGCAAGTCCCCATAAAATCTGGTTTAAAAAGGCTGGAGTTGCATACTTCCAGAAGTCCTTTCGAAGCTCCATGTCACGATGAAGAAAATAGGATGGACGAATCTTGATACGCCCGTCCTTTCTCATATCAGAAAGTGCCAGACTCATCTCCACAAATCTCGCAATCACAGTAGAAAGTGCCGCACCTGCGATACCAAGCTTTGGACAGCCAAAAAGTCCAAAGATAAAGATCGCATTTAAACAAATATTGAGCACCACGCTGCTTGAGCTAATCAGTGCATTTTTTGCTGCATGCCCAGAATTCTTCATAATGACAAGATAAATCTGAGTAATTCCACAAAAGAAATAGGAAAGGGATACACATCTAAGGTATTGTGCGCCGTAGACGATCAAGTCCGCATCCGACGTAAATATTCCCATGATGACTTTCGGAATGATCAACGCTGCGAGTGTAAATGTAGTCGCAATCGGCACCGTAACTCGAAGAACGATTCCTAAAATCCGCTCTACCGCATCCTGATCCCCTTTTCCAATATACTGAGCGACAAGCATGCTTGTTCCGATGGAGGAACCTGCCAGAAATAAGTTGAAGATAAACTGCACCTGCCCGGCAAGAGATACGGCCGCCATGGAATTTTGAGACAGTTTTCCAAGCATGATCGCATCTGCTGCAGACACACTAGCCAGCATAAATTGCTGAAATGCTACCGGAATGACAATGGAAGCAAGCTTTTTATAAAAGCCCCTATCGTCGTTTGTATTCATTTATAATCTCACACTGACTCCGCGTTCACGAAGTGTTCTCTTTAAGTCGTTAATTTCAAGTTCTTTGAAGTGGAAGAGAGATGCTGCTAAGGCTGCGTCTGCTTTTCCTTCTGTTAAAACATCATAAAAATGATCTTTTGTTCCCGCGCCGCCAGATGCGATGACCGGGATGGAAACATTTTCTGAAATAATACGGGTAAGTTCTACGTCATAGCCCGCTTTTGTGCCATCACCGTCCATGGATGTAAGGAGGATCTCTCCAGCGCCACGCTTTTCTGCTTCGATTGCCCATTCAACAGCATCTAAGCCAACGTTGATTCGGCCGCCATTTTTGTATACATCCCAGCCGTAGCCGTCTTGTCTTCTTCTTGCATCGATTGCTACAACGACACACTGACTTCCGAATTTGTCTGCTGCATCAGAGATTAGTCTTGGTGTGTTGATCGCGGAAGAGTTGATGGAAATTTTGTACGCGCCTTCACGTAAAATGGCTTTAAAGTCGTCTACGGTACGGATTCCGCCACCAACGGTAAATGGAATAAACACGGTTTCGGCAACTTTTCTTACCATGTCGATCATAATGTTTCTTGCATCAGAGGATGCGGTAATATCTAAAAATACGAGTTCGTCCGCACCTGCAGTGTCATAAGCTGCACCTACAGCGACTGGATCACCGGCATCAATTAAATTTACGAAATTGACACCTTTTACAACTCGGCCTCCGGTTACGTCGAGGCATGGAATAATTCGTTTTGTATGCATATCAGATTCCTCCTAAATTAAAGCTTTAAGAAATTGTCTAAAATCTTAAGACCGACAGTACCACTCTTTTCCGGATGGAACTGGCATGCAAATACATTGTTTTTCTCAACGGATGCATGAATCAAAGTGGAATATTCGGTGGTTGCTGCTACGATGTCTTCGTGCGCTTTCAGATAATAGGAATGCACGAAGTATACATAGGAGTGATCTTCAATTCCCTGATACAGGGTTGCACCTGGTGTGATGGTGAGATCATTCCATCCCATGTGAGGAATTTTTAAGCCTTCTTTGGCTGGAATTCTTACGATTTCGCCGTCTAAAATACCAAGTCCGGTTGCCCCCGGGCTTTCTTCGCTTGTTTTAAATAAAAGCTGAAGTCCTAAGCAGATTCCTAAAAATGGTTTTCCTGCGTCCACCACGTCGTAAATGGTATTTTTCAGATCGTAAGCGTTGATTTTTTCCATTGCATCGCCAAATGCACCTACGCCAGGTAAAATGACTTTATCACTATTTAAAATGATGTCTTTGTCTCTTGTGATGATAGCTTCTTCGCCAAGGTGCTGAATTGCTTTTTCCACACTCTTGATGTTGCCAGCATCGTAATAAATAAATGCAATCATATTTTATCCTTTCTTTTCGTTATTAACTTCTATATTTTATACGCTATGA
>JAKSRP010000033.1 GCA_024403555.1 Lachnospiraceae bacterium
TGTACGTTATACACATTTTATTTTTGCAGGTGTGCAGTGATATAAAAGACATAAAGAATAAGCAATAAAACCATCCCTTATGAAATAGTACTTATTCTTTTCTCTTACAGTAGGATGATACGATTATAAAAAAAGAGGCTGTAAAAAACACAACCTCTTAATGTACATAATGTATAAATTTTCAAAAACAACCCTAAACCGGATAACTTCCATTCTCTTTGCTTCCTAATTCCGCATCAATCTTTGTTTCCTGAGCATCTCTGTACTTGAAGAAGTCAGTTGCAACCTGTGGGAATAAGGCATAGGATAATACGTCTTCGTCCTGTTTTGCATATACTGCACATTCTTCACGAAGAGTATCCATTTCAGGATCGATTAAATCGGCTGGACGGCAGGTAATTGGTTCCTGATCGCCGATAACCTTTTTCTTAACATCTTCATCCATTGGTTTTACAGTAGCACCGTATTTGCCAAGTAAGATGTCTTTTGTTTCCTTTGTAGCCATCTTGTAGCGTTCGCCCATAAGTACGTTAAATACGGACTGAGTACCTACAATCTGGGAGGATGGAGTAACTAAAGGTGGTTCTCCAAGATCCTTTCTTACACGAGGAACTTCTTTTAATACATCATAGAACTTATCTTCTGCACCCTGTTCTTTTAACTGGCTTGTTAAGTTTGATAACATACCACCTGGAACCTGGTAAAGAAGAGTCTGGATATCAACACCCATGTTCTTAGGATTTAATAATCCGGATTCTAAAGCCTTGTCACGGATTGGACGGAAATGATCAGCGATTAAAGATAATTTAGACTGATCAAGTCCAGTATCATATGGTGTGCCCTTAAATGTTTCTACCATAACTTCAGTTGCTGGCTGGGATGTACCCATAGCAAATGGAGAAATAGCAGTATCGATAATATCTACTCCAGCTTCAACAGCCTTTAAGTAAGTCATGGAAGCAACACCAGATGTGTAATGAGTATGTAATTCGATTGGAATATCAACGGTTTCCTTTAAAGCAGTTACTAATTTAGAAGCTTCATAAGGAACAAGAAGACCGGCCATATCCTTGATACAGATAGAATCTGCACCCATATCTTCAATTCTCTTTGCGATGCCTGTCCAGTAATCAAGAGTATAAGCATCACCTAAAGTATAAGATAAAGCAATCTGGGAATGAGCACCTTCTTTATTTGCAGCATTTACTGCTGTCTGTAAGTTACGAAGGTCATTTAAACAGTCAAAGATACGAATGATGTCGATCCCATTTGCAACGGATTTCTGAACAAAATATTCAACCACGTCGTCAGCGTATGGACGGTATCCTAAGATGTTCTGACCTCTGAATAACATCTGTAATTTTGTGTTTTTGAATCCATCACGGAACTTACGAAGACGTTCCCATGGATCTTCTTTTAAGAAACGTAAGCAGGAGTCAAATGTTGCGCCACCCCAGCATTCTACTGCATGGTAGCCAACCTGATCCATCGTTTCAATGATTGGAAGCATCTCTTCTGTGGACATACGAGTCGCAATTAAAGACTGCTGTGCGTCACGAAGAATGGTTTCTGTAATTTTAACTGGTTTTGCCATAATATATTCCTCCTGTTATACACCAAAGATTGCCATGAATACACCGGCTGCAACAGCAGTACCGATTACACCAGCAACGTTTGGTCCCATTGCGTGCATGAGAAGGAAGTTTGTAGGGTCAGCCTCTGCACCAACCTTCTGAGATACACGGGCAGCCATAGGTACTGCGGATACACCAGCAGAACCGATTAACGGATTTACCTTACCGCCTGTTAATTTGCACATTAATTTACCGAATAAGACACCGGAAGCAGTACCGAATGCAAATGCGATTAAACCAAGGATAACAATCTTAATCGTTGTAAGGTTTAAGAAGGCTTCTGCACTTGTAGTAGCACCTACGGATGTACCAAGTAAAATAACTACGATATACATTAATGCGTTAGACGCAGTTTCTGTTAACTGACGAACAACGCCGGATTCTTTGAATAAGTTACCAAGCATTAACATACCAACTAATGGAGCAGTTGTTGGAAGAAGGATACAAACAACGATGGTAACGATAACCGGGAAGAGAATTCTCTCTAATTTAGATACCGGACGAAGCTGTTCCATCTTGATCTTACGTTCTTCTTCAGTAGTTAAGAACTTCATAATAGGCGGCTGAATGATTGGTACTAAGGACATATAGGAATAAGCAGCTACCGCGATTGGACCCATGATCGCTGTCTGGTGTAACTTACCAGCAAGGAAGATGGATGTAGGACCGTCTGCACCACCGATGATGGAAATTGCAGCGGCAGCGGCATCGTTAAAGCCAAGTAACATGGCGCCGATGTAAGCGGCGAAAATACCAAACTGAGCGGAAGCACCTAAAAGAAAGCTCTTAGGGTTCGCAATCAGCGGACCAAAGTCTGTCATCGCACCAACCCCTAAGAAAATGAGGGATGGCAGGATACTCCACTCATCTAATAAGAAGAAGTAGTGAAGAAGACCACCTTCGGCCATAATGTCCGGATAAATGTTTACTAAAAGCATACCAAAAGAAATTGGAACCAAAAGTAAAGGTTCATATTCCTTCTTGATAGCCAGATAAAGGAACACACATGCCACCACGATCATTGCATAGTTTCCAACAGTTAAAGAAAAGAATGCAGTCTGGTGGATCAGGTTTCCAAATACTTCTGCGATATAACTCATAGTGACAACCTCCCGCTTAGTTTAATGTTGCGAGAACTCCACCAGCTTCTACCATATCTCCAACTGCACAGTCAATGCTTGCGATTGTACCATCTTCTGGAGCGGTTACACCGATTTCCATCTTCATGGCTTCGATAATGATGACTGGGTCACCTTTTTTCACTTCCTGACCAACGGATGTTGGAATGCTGAATACTTTACCAGCTGCACCGGATTTTACTTCGATGCTTCCTGCACCGCCTGCTGGTTTTGCAGCCTTTTTCGGAGTAGCAGCTTTAGGAGCTGGAGCAGCTTTTGCTGCAGTCTGAACTGGAGCCTGGCCAGTTGTTTCTTCTACAGTTACGTCATAAGCGACACCGTTTACTGTGATTGTATATGTTTTAATCATGATTTTTTTCCTCCATATTAATGTCTCTTGCTGGTCCACATATTCGCGCCCGAGCGGCGGATGGAGCGAACCACAAATCCGTCTTCTGACATGCCGGTTGAAGCAGCGATTGCTGCTGTAATGACTGCAATTAATTCAAATTCATCGATTTCATCTTCCTCTACAGGTTCGTCTTCTGGAAGCTGTGGCCCTTTTTTAGGTGCAGGTTTTGCCTGAACCGGAGCCGCATTCTTCTTAGCGAATGTTGCCTGAATTTTCGGAATAAATGCAAATAATGAAATAATTAAGCTGATTAATACTAATACAGCAAATACAGTTCCCATACCAAGTACCGTGTTAAGAAGCGCTTTTGTTAATATATCTCCGATTGAAAATAGCATTACTCTCCTCCTCTATTAAAAAATACTTGTGGATTTTCGGTATGCTGGTACTTCCTGTTTTGTAGCTAACATGTCAAATGCACTGATTAAATACTTTCTAGTGCTTTTTGCATCAATGATCATATCTACTGCGCCACAGCCTGCTGCTGCATCTGCAGTATTCTTTTCATCATACTCTGCAGCTTTTAAGCGAATGGTTGCTGCACCTTCTTCGGCATAAAGGATTTTAGCGGCAAATGTTCCTTCCATAGCGCCAATCTTTGCATCGTTCCATGCAAGTACAAGAGCTGTTCCAAGTGTTTTTCCACCCATGATCATACCTGCGGAACCCATAGCCTGATCAGTAATCAGTGTAACTTTAGGGATTGTAGCAGAAGCATAGGCGGATACAAATGCTGCACATGCAGATGGGAATGTGATTTCAGCTTCGAAAGAGCTTTCAAATCCAGAAACATTCGCTACAGTTAATACTGGAATAGAAAATGCATCACAGTATTTTACGAAGGCTGCTGCTTTTGCAACACCCTGTGCAGTTAATGTGTCATCGTTATTTGCAACAACACCGATTGTCATACCATTTAACTTAAGAAAACCTGTTGTGAGATCTTTTGCAATGTGTTTCTTTGTTTCGATGAAATCATAACCGTCAGCTAACATGGATAAAAGAGTAGGTGCATCAGAAACTGCATCTTCGATTGTTTCGCACATACGGTTTAAGTCATCATTGCAAATGTCCTGCTCAATGGCATAACGATTGTTGCCAGGTAAGATCTGAACAAAACGACGAACAGTTTCGTATAAATCGTCATCTGTTCCGATAAAGTCTACATTCTGTGTATGTTCTGCTTTCCACTGCGCATTGGATGTATCGCATTTTTCGCGAGTATTTGCAGGAATCGCATTTGGAGACTGAAGGAATAAAGATCCTTTCTTTTCTTCCACAAATGTAAAATCAGATAATGCTGGAAGAATGGAAACTCCGCCACCGCAGCCACCCATAACCATGGTAAGCTGTGGAATAATGCCGGATGCTTTAGAAGCTGCCTGATATAAACTTCCAAGCCCCATTAATGCAGCATTTGCCTCGTTAAGAGAAACGCCTGCACAGTCAAAAATGCCGATGACAGGTGCGCCCATCTTAAGAGCCATATCATAAATATTAGTGATTTTCTTACTATGATTTTCACCGATAGCTCCCCCACAAGCGTCTGGATTCTGACTATAGATATATACCAGACGACCATCAACAAGGGCGTAACCAGTCACAACACTATCGGAAAGATTTTTCCCCACTTCAACGAAGCTGCCTTCGTCTACGAAAGAAGAAATCCTGGAAATCGCAGCGATTTCTTTCGTGTTCATCATACTTTTGTTTCCTCCTAAATATATTGAAAGTATTAAATAAACAATTCCTTTGTAATCTTTCTGATAATACAACAAACTGAACATTATTTCAATGATTAAAACAAAAAGGATTGTTTATTATTTGGTACATGGTTTATAATTAAAATAATTATTCATAATGGTTGTTTTTTCTTATTAAAAGGGGTTTATTATGAATAAATCAAGATTTAAAAATGCAGGAGGTAATGATTGTAATTATGAGAAAGAGAATGATTTTGACATTTATATTAGGTATACTTATGATTTTGTGTTGTGGCTGTCATAGTGGAAGCAGTGAGATCAATCAGGAGATCCTTAAAAAGTTAGAAGGCAGATATACGATGATTCAATCCACTGAAAAAGATGCTTATATGGGAATGGCCTTATCCATCGTGTCGAAAAGTGAAGACACAAAGAAACCGTATCTGTCGATTTATGATACCGTTGGAAATCCTGGAGTAGAAGGAACCATCAAAAAGATGACCGAAGATTCTATTGTTGTAGATGTAGATCAGGAATATTATGAACAGATGCCTGCTGGCGACTGGAAGCTAGACGGTAATAATCTTGTTCTTTCCTATAATATAGAAGAAATATCCGGAAAGAATACACAGGGAATGGATATTACCGTGACAAGAATTACGCTTACCGATACTTCTGGGGAAGGAAGAACCTCCATTACCTTTGAAATGGAATTAGAAAATGAAGACGGAGAATACATCGATACTACCTTGGTGGAAGTGAATGAAGATGCCTTAAAAAGCATTGCAGGTTCATATTATAGTGAAGACCTAAATATGAATATGATCATTCAGGATGAACCTTATGAACGAACCGGCTGGGAAGAGACTTATGATAATTTCATTCAGATCGGAGAAGGAGATGAAGGATTTACAGAAGGTTCCATAGTTTATCTGGATGAAAATATGATTCGTATAAAATATTTCTATGTTGGATATATGGGCCTTCCGGATTATGATTTCTGGAAAGAAGAAGGATCTGTTATTCCATTTACTTATGAAAGAAAAGGAGATTCACTTATTCTTACGAATAATAAGAATTCCGTAACATTTATGAAAAAATAAATTGCTGGGATATTATCTGGGCTGTGCATCCGATGATGTACAGCTCTTTTTTCTGCCATTCTTTAGAATTACTTTAGAATTGTTTAAGAATTGGTTTTGGAAAAAGAGGTTGACAAAAAAGTTTAACGTGCTATTATAGGTTTAGAAAAGATGTTAGCACTCATATAGCTCGAGTGCTAATAATAAGAAAAGAAGGAGGGAGAACAAAATTGGAATTAACCGAGCGTAAGAAGAAGATATTACATTCGATTATCATGAACTATTTAGAAACTGGTGAACCGGTTGGGTCAAGAACCATTTCTAAAAGCCCGGACATCAAGCTTTCATCTGCTACGATCCGTAATGAGATGTCAGATCTTGAAGAGATGGGACTGATTCTCCAGCCTTATACCTCAGCAGGGAGAATCCCATCCGATTTAGGATATCGATTCTATGTAGATCAGCTGATGCAGGAGAAGGAAGCAGAGGAAGAGAAGAGAGAAGCCTTACTTGAAAAGGTGGATCGAATGGAAGCCATGCTTGAACAGGTGGCAACCGTACTTGCAAGTAATACGAATTATGCAACTATGGTAACCGCTCCACAGTATAAAAACCCGGCAGTAAAATTTGTTCAGCTTTCTCAGGTGGATGAGAGAAATCTTTTAGCAGTCATTGTCATTGATAATAACACGGTTAAGAATCAGATGATTCATGTGATGGAACCATTAAAGAATGACGAAGTGCTTAAGATGAATGTCTTATTAAACAGCTTTTTACAGGGACTGTCTCTTAGAGATATCAACTTAGAGCTGATTGATACGATGAGAGAACAGGCTGGAGTTCATGCAAACATCTTAGATTCTGTGATCAAGGGAATCGCAGCTGCCATGAGAGATGTGGATGAACGTCAGGTTTATACAAGTGGTGCAACCAATATTTTCAAATATCCAGAGCTTGGAAAGCCAGAGACAGCAGCTGGACTTCTTAATACATTAGTAGAGAAGCATGCACTGACGAAGTTAGTAGACGAAGCCGAGGAATTTAACAACGAACATACAGGCATTCAGGTTTACATCGGTAATGAGATGAGAAGCCAGAATATGCAGGACTGCAGTTTAGTTACCGCAACCTATGAATTAGAAGGCGGTGGAACCGGTACCATCGGTATCATCGGTCCGAAACGTATGAATTATCAGAAAGTTGTGAAAACATTAAAGAATCTGACTGGTGAGTTAGATGAAATTTTTAATAATAGATGATGAGAAAGGAGCCCACTCGTGAGCACAGAAGAAACAAAAGTGGAAGAAACTCTTGATCAGGAAGTAGAAGTAGAAGAAACTGTGGAAGTGGAAGAAACACCAGAAACAGTGGAAGTCGAAGATGCGAAAGATCCAAGAGATGAAAAAATAAAAGATTTAACAGACCGTTATCAGCGTCTGATGGCAGAATTTGAAAATGCCAGAAAACGTATGGCAAAGGAATCCACACAGAAATATGATATGGGTGCCATGAACGTTTTAGAAAAGCTTCTTCCAGTCGTTGACAACTTCGAAAGAGGGTTAGCATCAGCAACGGAAGAAGAAAAAGAAACTCCATTTGTTCAGGGTGTAGAAGCAATCTACAAACAGTTAATGACAGTTCTTGACGGACTTGGAGTAAAACCAATGGATGCAAAGGGAAAAGAATTTGATCCAAATCTTCACAATGCAGTAATGCATATCGAGAATGAAGAACTTGGCGAAAACGTAGTAGCAGAAGAATTCCAGAAGGGATATATGTACAAAGAATCTGTTCTTCGCCACAGCATGGTGCAGGTAGCAAATTAGTAACTTTGAGTATATATAATTATTAGACATTTTACGGAGGAAATAATCATGGGTAAAATTATTGGTATCGACTTAGGAACAACAAACAGCTGTGTAGCAGTTATGGAAGGTGGTAAACCAGTTGTAATCAACAACGCAGAAGGTATGAGAACAACACCATCTGTAGTAGCTTTCACAAAAACAGGCGAACGTGTTGTAGGTGAACCTGCAAAACGTCAGGCTGTAACAAATGCAGAAAAAACAATCTCTTCCATTAAGAGACATATGGGTTCTGCATACAAAGTAAACATTGATGGAAAGAACTATTCTCCACAGGAAATTTCTGCAATGGTTCTTCAGAAATTAAAAGGTGACGCAGAAAACTACTTAGGCGAAAAAGTAACAGAAGCTGTTATCACAGTACCTGCTTACTTCAACGATGCTCAGAGACAGGCAACAAAAGATGCTGGTAAAATCGCTGGTTTAGATGTAAAACGTATCATCAACGAACCAACAGCAGCAGCTTTATCTTATGGTCTTGACAATGAAGAAGAACAGATCGTTATGGTTTACGACTTAGGTGGCGGTACATTTGACGTATCCATCATCGAAATCGGCGATGGTGTCATCGAAGTATTATCTACAGCTGGTGACAACAAATTAGGTGGAGATGACTTTGATAACGTACTTACACAGTACATGTTAGATGAATTCAAAAAGGCTGAAGGTGTAGACTTATCTTCCGATAAGATGGCAATGCAGAGATTAAAAGAAGCAGCTGAAAAAGCTAAGAAAGAACTTTCTTCTGCAACAACAACAAACATCAACTTACCATTCATCACAGCTACAGTAGAAGGTCCAAAACACTTTGACATGAACCTTACAAGAGCTAAATTTGATGAATTAACAAGAGCTTTAGTAGAAAGAACAGCTACTCCAGTTCAGACAGCATTAAGAGATGCAGGTCTTAACGCAGCAGAATTATCCAAAGTAATCTTAGTTGGTGGTTCTACACGTATCCCAGCTGTACAGGATAAAGTAAAACAGTTAACAGGCAAAGAACCTTTCAAAGGTATCAACCCAGATGAATGTGTAGCAATCGGTGCTTCCATCCAGGGTGGTAAATTAGCAGGCGATGCTGGTGCAGGCGACATCTTATTACTTGATGTAACACCATTATCCTTATCCATCGAAACTATGGGTGGTATCGCTACAAGATTAATCGAAAGAAATACAACAATTCCTACTAAGAAGAGCCAGATCTTCTCTACAGCAGAAGATAATCAGTCTGCAGTAGACATCAACGTAGTTCAGGGTGAAAGACAGTTCGCAAGAGATAACAAATCTTTAGGACGTTTCCGTTTAGATGGTATCGCACCTGCAAGACGTGGTGTTCCACAGATCGAAGTAACATTTGACATCGATGCAAATGGTATTGTAAATGTTTCCGCAAAAGACTTAGGTACTGGCGCAGAACAGCACATCACAATCACAGCTGGTTCTAACATGTCTGATGATGATATCGAAAAAGCTGTAAAAGAAGCAGCAGAATTCGAAGCAGCAGATAAAAAACGTAAAGAAGCAGTAGATGCTCGTAACGATGCAGATGCTATGGTATTCCAGACAGAAAAAGCTTTAGAAGAAGCTGGTGCTAATGTTGATCCAGCAGACAAAGCAAATGTAGAAGCTGACCTTCAGGAATTAAAAGACTTAATCGCTTCCACAGATATCAACAACATGACAGATGATCAGGTTGAACAGATCAAAGCAGGAAGAGAAAAATTAATGAACTCCGCTCAGAACTTATTCGCTAAGATGTATGAACAGGCACAGCAGGCAGCAGGTGCTCAGGGTGCAGGTCCAGATATGGGCGGTGCTTACAATGATGATGTTGTAGATGGAGATTACAAAGAAGTTTAATCAACCGTAACCGATATTACAAACATTGATAAAGATCCTGCCGGGTTTTTGCCCGGCAGGATATATTACATTGTGAGGATGAATAGAAATGGCAGATAAAAGAGATTATTATGAAGTCCTTGGGGTAGCAAAGGGCGCAACCGATGCCGAAATCAAGCGTGCATATCGTAAGGTTGCAAAAAAATACCATCCGGATATGAACCCTGGGGATGCAGAAGCAGAAGCAAAATTTAAGGAAGCAACAGAAGCTTATGAAGTATTAAGTGATTCTGAAAAGCGTTCCCGTTATGATCAGTTTGGTCATGCTGCTTTTGACCAGACTGCCGGAGGCGGTTATGGTGGCGGCTTCGGCGGCTTTGACTTTGGCGGCGGAGATATGGGAGACATTTTCGGAGACATTTTTGGAGGCATGTTCGGTGGCGGAGCAAGATCTGCACGTCAGAATGGGCCAATGCAGGGTGCAAGTGTACGAGTAAGTGTTCGTATCACCTTTGAAGAAGCAGTATTTGGCTGTACAAAAGAAATTGAAGTAAATATCAAAGAAGAATGTTCCACATGTGGTGGCAGTGGTGCAAAACCAGGCACAAGCCCGGAAACCTGTTCAAAATGTGGTGGACGTGGTCAGGTTGTGTATACACAGCAGTCTATGTTTGGAACCGTTCAGAATGTGGCAGCCTGTCCGGACTGTCAGGGTAAAGGTAAGATTATCCGTCAGAAATGTACTACTTGTGGTGGCACAGGCTACGAAACAAAACGTAAGAAAATCGAAGTTACAATCCCTGCTGGTATCAACGACGGACAGAGCATCCGTATCCGTGGCAAGGGAGAACCAGGGGTTAATGGTGGCCCACGTGGTGACTTACTTGTTACGGTTACTGTTGGCCGTCATCCGAAATTCCAGAGAAGAGACAGAGATTTATTCTCCACAGAACCAATCAGCTTCGCGCAGGCAGCACTTGGTGCAACAATCACAATCCAGACCGTGGATGGACCTTATGAACATACCATCCGTCCGGGAACTCAGACAGATACAAGAGTTCGTTTACGCGGAAAAGGAGTTCCACATGTACGTAATAAGAATGTACGTGGTGACCACTTTGTTACTCTCGTTGTACAGGTACCGGAATCCTTAACTGGAGAGCAAAAAGATGCACTTCGTAAGTTCCAGGAAGCAATGGGAGAAGTATCCACAGAGAAAAAAGGATTCTTCGGAAAACATAAAAAATAACAGCTAAAGAGCTTTTTCAAAGAGAGATTGAAAAAGCTCTTTTTTTATAGTAAAATAGGAATGATACTGTGGACAAATGTTGTTTTACGGAGTGAGAAGATGAATAAGAAATTAATAGCAGTTTTGTTAGCTTTTGTGATGCTTTTTACGACACCGGTGGCTGCAAAAGAAACAAAAATGTATGGATCCAAGGGGGAACTTTGGGCATTTACAAGAGAAAGCTTAACACGTTATACCGATGAATATGGTTCTTCCTCTTCAGGCGTTGTTCCTAGACATAAAGGGATGAAGGTGCTTGACACAAGCGGCGCTTATTATGAAGTGACTTATACGCAAAAAGGGAAAAGAAAATATGGATATATCTCGAAAGAAGATTATCGTGACCAATGTTTAAAATATGATGGAAGTGACATCGTGAATGTAACGGATGGCACTTACTTATTAGGTGGTCAGGAAGTCGTTGTTGAAAATGTCGGTAACAATGCATGCTACCTTTATGTAAAGGTTAGTAATAAGTATCTGACT
>JAKSRP010000034.1 GCA_024403555.1 Lachnospiraceae bacterium
GGCAAATACAGCAATCATCATCAGACAAGCATCTGCCAGAAGCTGAAAATCCAGATCAAATAATCTTGTCATGGATTATAACTCCTTTCTCTTCTTCTCTATGAATTAAGGCATTAAAGGTTTTACGAATAAAAGCAGCATTGCGATCAGCAAGCCGTACAAACCTGTTGTCTCGGCAACAGCCTGTCCTAAAAGCATTGTAGATGTTACATCAGATTTTGCGCCTGGGTTTCTACCAACAGCTGCAGCTGCATGACCTGCTGCAATACCCTGACCAATACCAGGTCCGATACCGGCGATAACTGCAAGGCCGGCACCAATTGCTGAACATCCTAAGATAAAGTTTGTGTTGAATTCCATTTTTGTTTCCTCCTAGTTTTATGAATCTGTCTGATTCAGTTGTTTAGAACAAATCCTTCGACTTGTTCATTTGTGTTTGAATACGCGTCTTTTCACGCTTATTCGGTTGTACAAGCATTTGTAATATATGTCATCGTTAACATACAGAATACATATGTCTGTATGGCACCTGAAAACAGGTCAAAATAAACATGCAGTGCAGCCGGCCAGATAATTGCGATTTTGGATAGCAATCCATAAATGAGTGCCATCATAACAACACCGGACAACACGTTTGCAAACAAACGCAAGGATAAAGAAATCGGCACAGCCAACTCACCAATGATATTGATTGGCGCCCAAATAGGCCATGGATCACATAATCCCTGAATAACACCTCGTACCTTTTGATATTTAAATTGATTGTAATGAATCAGTACGAAAGTAATAATACCCAAAGCAAAAGTAACACCATAATCGGCTGTAGGTGGTCTAAGGCCAAACAAACCGGAAATGTTACTTAAGAATATGAAGATAAAAATCGTTCCAATGTAATTTCGGAATTTTACGGAATATTTACCCATAACGCTTCCTGACATGCCGTCTAACATTTCAACGATCAATTCCACAATATTCTGGAATACACCGGGTACCTCTGATGCTTTTTTCATACATCTTCCCGCAGCAATACAAAAGCCCATGATTACCAGCATAACGATTAACAGGCATACATGTGTCGTTGTAATCCACAGGGTCTGTCCGAACAACTCATAAGAGAATACGCCATGTACCATAAAGTCGATATCAGCAGCTCCGGACAGTAGAATACCTCGTCCCATTAATTCACCCCCTTCTTTATTTTTCTTTCTTATTCACTTTATCAATCAAAGGCTGTATATAAGCCCCTGCTTTCAAACTCATATATCCGAGAAAAGCTGCAAACGGACTACCAATTCCTGTAAAATATAATAAAAGAATCAGAATGATGATCGCCAGGTATCGAATCAAGTACTTGGTCCCTATCATCTTCTCCGCAGTTTTTTCATCATAATCCAGTGCCTGGTCAAGCACATACCAAATATGATATGTGGAAACCATGGCTAATATGACACCCAGCACAAGTCCCACCGTATACCCTATCTTGTCTTGTACCAAAAGCACACCAATCGCCTCGCACAGAAGCAGGAAGAGTACCTCTCCTATCCACATCTGAACCACTGTTTTATCAGGCTTCCTCCGCATCATTTCTAAAAGTCTCCGTCAGAATCATCTATATCTTCTATGGTGGGCAGTTCGTTTACCGCTTCGTCACGATTTCTTTTATCCCCGTCCATGGAGTAAATACGCTTCGCAAAAAGGAATACATTACGTCCGCCGGCAAGCGCACCCACAAAGAACAGTACCACCATGATCCAATTGGTTCCAAGCCTTTTATCAAGCCATATTCCAACAAAAGAACAGATAAAAATCGGTACCAGCATATTCAGACCAAACTGTGTGATCATTACAGCAGCATGATGCACATTTCTTTGATATTTCATTCTAAATTTCGTGCCTTTCCAAGCCTTACAGAACAGTATCCCGCAATATAAAAAATTATATCTATTTTGGGGTGAGTTGTCTAGCAAAAACATGCTTTTTTTCCGCAATGCTTTCTTCTTTTCCTTATACCTTTTTTCTTTATGGATTTTCCCCAATTTTTTTGCTCTTTTCGATTGACTTTTACACACTTGGAGCGTACTGTTTAATACAACCGAAGAGAAAATAGGGAGGTACCGATTATGGAAAATCCAACGCTTTACCGCAGACGACTGATTCCCGATGAATGTATTCTGTTAAAGGATGATGTTATCTTACATGTAGATGAAGACTGTATTATCACCTCCTGGAAGGCCTTGCATCCCAAAAAAGATCTGCACCACGGCTTCTCAATGTATCTTCTCAAAGAGGGCATTAAGGTAAGCAAGTTTTTAAAGGAAGATGATACTCTCTTGTATTGGTATTGTGACATTGTCACATATGAAAAGGATGAGATTCGTAACACCATTACTTCAGTGGATCTTCTGGCAGACGTAATCATCTATCCCGATGGTTTTGTGAAAGTGGTAGATTTAGACGAGCTTGTGCAGGCTTTAAACGAATTGAAAATCACCAATGAATTGCTTACTGATTCTCTTCTTAAGTTGAATCATTTGCTTTCCGTCATCTATGCCGGTGACTTTCATACCTTCACAGATCAAATTGATCATATGGTCAAATAACATAATAATAAAAAGAGATATCTGCAAGCATTTGCCTGTGGATATCTCTTTTTATTGAAACATTTTTATCTTAGTTATTTTAACCTTCTATCTGGTCAATTCTTCTCTGATGTCTTTCTTCGCCGGAAAACTCTGTTTCCAAAAAAGTATCAACAATATTCAAGGCAAGATTTGGTCCTACAATACCAGCCCCCATTGCAAGCACATTTGCATCGTTATGAAGTCTTGTCAACTTAGCGCTTACAGAGTCTGCGCAAAGCGCACATCTGATTCCTTTAAATTTGTTTGCTGTGATAGAAATACCAATTCCCGTTGTGCAAATAACGATACCTTTTTCACACTCTCCGTCAACAACTGCCTGCGCAACTGCTTTTCCATATACAGGATAATCCACAGAACTTTTATCAAAGCATCCGCAGTCTTTCACTTCGTAGCCTTTCTCTTGCAAATGTTTTACCACCTGCTCTTTTAACTCAAATCCGCCATGATCGCTTCCAATTGCTATCATTTTCTTTTCCTCCTATATGTCTACTTCTTTTTGAAAATATATCGATACTGTCTCCATTTATCTAGGTATGGTCACAGCACAATCACAAAAATAGAAATGCCACCTACAATCACATTTACACTGTTCTACACATGTACAACTTTATGCCCCGCTGCTTTTAATAGACGATTCATAATAGCTTGTCCCATTCCGCTTGTATCAAAAGACTCTGCGTAGATATATGTCACATCCAAATCGTCAAACTCGCGCAGTATTCTGTACAATTCGTGAGCAATCATTTCCTCACGAGTCTTGCTACCTGCACTCATGATGATTTTTGCGCAATATTTCTCTTGATTCTCGTCAGTCGCAATAATACCTACTTTCGCACCCTCTGCTTCTAACAAAGCAGTTTGCACATTGATATAAGAAACCACCTTTTCATCCTCACCTTCGACAATGCTAAGATCGCCTTTGGGTGCATAATGGCGATATTTCATCCCCGGTGCTTTCGGTGCAGCGCCGGTATCCTTATTCATCATAGTCTTGTCCAAGTCAATCAGACCAAGCTCTGCCTCTAACATTTCCTTTGTCACATAACCCGGACGCAAAATCATGGGATTTTCGCTTGTCAAATCGACAATGGTTGACTCCAAACCGATCTCCACGTCACCGCCATCCAGAATCATATCAATTCTGCCAAGCATATCCTGTTCTACATACTTGGCGCTTGTAGGGCTGGGTTTTCCTGACAAGTTAGCACTGGGCGCTGCCACATATCCGCCAGCCTCCTTGATAAATGCAAGAGCCGCAGGATCGGAAGGCATTCTTACTGCTACCGTTTCCAAACCACCAGTGGTTTCCTTCGGCACCAAATCGCTTTTCTCAAATATCATGGTCAGAGGTCCCGGCCAAAAAGCATCCGCCAATTTTCTAGCCGTATCAGGTATTTCTTTTACAATAGCAGGCAGGTCCTCCATGCATGCAATATGCACAATCAACGGATTGTCGGAAGGTCTTCCCTTTGCTGCATAAATTTTTTGTGAAGAAGCCGGATTTAGGGCATCGCCTCCAAGACCGTAAACCGTTTCGGTAGGGAAAGCTACAAGCCCACCGTTCTTAATGATCTCACCTGCAGTGAGAAAGGTTTCCGCATCTTCTATTGTATCACTAATCTCTCGAATGATTGTATCCATTGTTACAACTACCTCTTTGCGAGATATCTTTCTATTCCCATATATATTTTCCAGGCAATTTGTTCCTGATAACATGCATCACACAAGTTCCTTAGTTCTTCCCTATTGGTGATAAATCCACATTCCACAATAGTTATAGGACAGGAAGCTTTTTTCAGAAGATAATATTCCGCGTTCCCTTTTGCAACACGTTTTACAGAGTCAGGTAACTGAGAAAGTGTTTCCTGAATTGCTTCTGCCAATTCTTTCCCCGCTTTGCTTCCATCGTAATAAAAAGTCTGCGCGCCTCTTACAGATGCATCCGGAAAACTATTTTGATGAATGCTCACCACCACATCCGGTTTGATATCCTCCATCATAGCAACACGCCGTTTCAAATCCTGGTTTTTCTTGCTATCTGCACTTTCATCATACAAGCCTTTGTCAACTTCTCTGGTCATATATACGCAGATATCATTTTGTTCTAGAAGAACTTTCAATTTTTCTGCGATCTCAAGGTTAATATTCTTTTCGCAGATATCCCCTTCTCCCACTTTTCCGGGATCCACTCCACCGTGCCCAGGATCGATTAGTACCACTGCTTTTGGGGTTCCCTTTTTCTGTTTACCTTGAGACAAAGTTTCCACCCACTTGGCGGTCTGATTTCCTGCAAAATATAAGAGAACAAGGCAGATTAAATATAAAATCCATTTTGTGAGTACACGCTTCGTCATAGGAATCTCTCATACTAACTTATCACCCTATTATATGCGCGCTTTTCACAAATAATCACAAATCTATTTCTGTAGATAATCTTCAATCACATCCCATATCTCCGACTTTTCATATCCCAGTTTCCAGGATGCCACACCTGCAAGATGATTCGCTTCCATCACACTCAGCTTAACCTTAATAGATTCGGCATCTTCCAGCCATACCTGGTGTTTTGTCCCATTACTTTCATATTCACCGTAATTCTGGCAAGCATCTTCATCCCACACAGTTGTGATATTATGATTGTGAATATATTCTTCAGCCATATCCATACCAACCGCCTGACTGTCTACAGTAGAACCGGTAGTATCCCAGATTCTAGTGTAAAAAGGAACGGCATTGATAACTTTTTCAGCAGGTACTTCTTCCAAAGTTTTCTTAATTCCGCTTTCCACAAACCCAATGGAAGCCACAGAACCAGCCTCCTCTGATCCTCTGTAATGTTCATCATAGCCCATGATAATCACATAATCCGCCACGATTCCCTGTTCTTTTCTGTTGTAATGATTTGTATTTCCGATAGGAACATAGTTATCGACTGAAAGAACCACTCCATCTTTTCTGCATTCGATGGAAAGCTCCCTTAAAAATTCGACAAAATGTTCTCCCGTATCTACACTGAGGCTTTCAAAATCCACATTGATTCCGTCTAATTGGTAAGTTCTTGCCTGTTCCATCAACTGATTGATCAAATGCGTTCTTTTGCTTGTGGATGACAAAACCTCGAAGGAAGAAACATCCTCTCCAGTCATATTCTCCACAAGTGCCCATACTTCTAATCCTTTTTCGTGGGCTTTGCTGACATAATTTTCAGAAGCAAAGCTTTCGATATTTCCTTCATTATCTTTCAAATAAAACCATGTAGGAGAAATGGTTGTAAGTCCTTTTGTGCCTGCAACCAATGAATCAAAGGTATCATTTCCGCCCACACCGGCAACTGCATGCCATGCCAAATTAATCTTGTAATCCTTATGAATACTCTTATATTCCGTTTCCACATAGTCTGTTACCGGAATCGGATCTTCTTCTGATGTAGCGACAATTCTCTTATTCTCTACATATCCAATAAAACCGTCTTTTGTTTTAACCTTGGTCCAGTTCTCCATCTCTTCCAGGACATAAAGCTTGTCTTCTTTGTCAGCTTCTGTAAGAATTGGGCTCTTAACCCCTCCTTGGTAACGGATGGCTGTCTTTTTCTTCAATGTAGCCGTAGTTCTCGGTGCCCACTCTGTATAAACCTGCATTCTGTTTGGATCCAAAAACAATTCATAGGAAAAATTGGTATATTCTTTTACAAAGTCAATGGCCAAATATAATTGATTATCCTGATAAAGAGCAGGTGCATAACCTCGCTGTATCTCCTGATCTCCAACCCAATAGGAATGATCCCCGATTTCCGTTCTGGTAATCGTGTCAGCTGTTGTATACAACACAAGTGCTTCAGATTCATCTTCATAGAATCTTGTGTTAAAATATTTGTGTACCAAATCCAAATCCAGATAGCAGACTCCGTCAATCAACTTTGCTTTCTCTTCCATGCGTTCATTCTGCAAAATAATTGCTATATCATCCTCTGCCTGCAAGTCAAAATACTCTGTCAAATCAGCCTTTTCATTTGAATAGGTATACTTCTCTATATATTTCCAACCCAGTCCAAATACCGCAATCAAAATAATTAAAACAATTGCAAATAAAGTTGGGATTATTCTTTTCATATGCACAGTCCTCCAATTTGTATCATTATACCAAATCTTTTTCATTCAGTCCACGAATGTTTCCGAGAGTTTCTGCGCACTGTTTGTGCATAGGGGGCCTCCTTGGTCAATCAAAACAGGCGCAGTTTCTCTCTTCATTTAGATAGAAGACTTTTTAAGTCCGTACAAAAGAAAAACAAATTTTATCTTTTGTCATGTACTCATCTTTTCATGCGCATTTCCAAAGGTTTCGTGATATAAAATTTGCCAGATATACGCAATAAATAGATTGAGCAAAGATGCTCCGGCGTGCAAAAACATAAACTGAGTGCTAATAAGTGCTTTTTGAATTATTGATTGTGAATTAATGGAAAAAAAACTGTATGACCAGACACATAAAAGTCTGTCAGACATCCCTATAATAAATTATGGGGAATAAGTAGGATTATAATTCTGATTATAGATCCTTAAGAATATATTTTTGAAATTTAAGACGCCTATCCTCCTTCTCTTGCGGATTGCCGGAGGCATCTTGTGTTTCATTATAGCAAAGTATTTTTAATTATCAAGAAAAATTTACATGACTCGACTATGTAAAAATTTTCCATTACTTGACTATGTTTTCGCCAGATAATAAAATACTTTCAATACAAAAAGCATTTTACTTGCATGAACAGATTGAGGTTATATATATGAAGATAGAAAAGTTAAGTGAAAATCAAATTCGCTGCACTTTGACAAAAGACGATTTACAGGATCGTGAAATCAAAATCAGCGAACTTGCTTATGGTTCCGAAAAGGCCAAATCCCTTTTTCAGGACATGATGCGCCAGGCCGCATACGAATTCGGTTTTGAGGCAGATGATATTCCTCTTATGATAGAAGCGGTTCCTCTTAATGCCGAATGTATCGTACTCACAATTACTAAGGTAGAAGACCCCGAAGAGTTGGATACCAGATTTGCCAAATTTGCGCCCTCTGTCAACACCACTCAGGACTCTGATGAGGAGTTTGAAGATATCGATTTAAATGCTTTTCCTGCTATGTCTGAAGCATTTGCACGCAAAACCGAAAATGTAGAAAATAAAAAAGACAAACCATCCAGAAAGAAGAAGATCAACCAGAATATGCCAAGCGAAACGTCGCAGGATACCGTCAAAGATATTTCAAAAGAAGTTTCGGAGAAAGATATAAAGAAGGATGGAGTTTCCAGTCTTTTATTTTCCTTTACCTCTTTAGATTCACTGGTTGGACTGGCGGCTGTATTAAATGGTAATTTCCGGGAAAGCAGCAGTCTTTACAAGAATCCCGGTGATGGCACATACCTTTTGCTTGTAAAAAGAGGTTCCCTTTCTCTTCCCGCATTCCAAAAGGTATTCTTAGCTCTGTCAGAATACGGTACTGCAGTAAAAAATGCCAACATCACTGTAACAAATCTGGAAGAACATTTCGAGGTGCTAATTGCAGAAGAAGCCATCCAAAAAATAGCACAGATGGTATAAATTCATGAATGCAAAAGCGATGCACATCGTGCATCGCTTTGTTCTTTCTATTAGATAGATAACTTCAGTTAGACAACTTCAATTAAATAGCTTCAATAGCTGTCATAAGTTCATCGATATTGATACCATGCACCATCGCTGCTTCTGCAAGGGATTCTCCCTGAGCGGAAGGACATCCAAGGCAATGCATTCCAGCCTGCATCAAAACAGGTGCAACCTCCGGACATGTTCTCAAAATTTCACCGATTGTCATGTCTTTATTAATATTTGCCATAGTAAAACTCCTTTCTTTCTGCCTTATCCATAGGTAGTATAATACCGGCATAGTTAAGTGGCAAGTACCTTTCTGCAAAGCGACTCTAAAGTAATTATAAAGCAATTATGAAACTCCCATAAATTGACTCATTTACTTCCGTGCAATTTTACCAAAAAATCCCTTGAAACAGGCATTTTGTATAGAAAAAAGTACATCGTTCTCACTTGACGATAAGATGCATTTTAACCTATAATGTTGGATAGTGGATTAGCATATTTTTACTGTATTTTTTCCTGCTTTTTGGGGAATTATACAGCAATATATTAATCAAAAAAATTTTATAAAACATAGGAGGCTTTCAAAATGAAACCAGAATGGAAAGATTTTGTAGGCGGCAAATGGAGTTACGAAATTAATGTTCGTGATTTCATCCAGAAAAACTATGAGCCATATTGTGGTGACGAGTCTTTCTTAGCAGGACCTACACAGAACACAAAAGATTTATGGGCACAGGTTCTTGATTTACAGAAACAGGAACGTGAAGCAGGTGGTGTACTTGATATGGATACAAAAGTTATCTCCACTATCGTTTCTCATGGCCCTGGCTATCTTAACAAAGATAAGGAAACAATTGTAGGTTTCCAGACAGATAAGCCTTTCAAACGTTCTCTTCAGCCTTATGGTGGTATCCGTATGGCAGAGAAAGCTTGTTCCGATAACGGTTACGAAGTAGACCCTGAAGTATCTGAGTTCTTCTCAGTTCACAGAAAAACTCACAACGCTGGTTGTTTCGATGCTTACAATGACGAGATGAGAGCTTGCCGTTCTTCTCACGTTATCACAGGTCTTCCTGATGCTTACGGACGTGGACGTATCATCGGTGACTACAGACGTATCGCTTTATACGGTATCGACAGACTTATCGAAGATAAGATCGAACAGAAAAACTCTACAGGACGTGTAATGACAGATGATGTTATCCGTCTTCGTGAAGAAATTTCTGAGCAGATGATCGCTTTAAAACAGATGAAAGAAATGGCTGCTTCTTATGGCTGCGATATTTCTAAACCTGCTTCAAACGTTCAGGAAGCTATCCAGGCTACTTACTTCGGTTACCTCTCAGCAGTTAAAGAGCAGAATGGTGCTGCTATGTCCCTTGGACGTACATCTACATTCCTTGACATCTATGCTCAGAGAGACTTAAAAGAAGGTAAATTTACAGAAGAACAGATCCAGGAATTCGTAGATCACTTCGTAATGAAACTTCGTCTTATCAAATTTGCTCGTACACCTGAATACAACCAGATCTTCGCTGGTGACCCAGTATGGGTAACAGAGTCTATCGGTGGTATGGGTATCGACGGACGTCCAATGGTTACAAAGATGAGCTTCCGTTTCCTTCATACATTAGAGAACTTAGGTGCTGCTCCAGAACCTAACATGACAGTTCTTTGGTCTACAAGACTTCCAGAAGCTTGGAAGAAATACTGTGCTAAGATGTCTATCCAGACTTCTTCTATCCAGTACGAGAACGATGACCTTATGAGAGTAACTCACGGTGATGACTACGGTATCGCTTGTTGTGTATCTTCAATGGTTATCGGTAAACAGATGCAGTTCTTCGGAGCTCGTGCAAACCTTGCTAAATGTTTGTTATACGCATTAAACGGTGGTGTTGATGAAGTATCTCACAAACAGGTTGGTCCTAAATATCGTAAAGTTGAAGGCGATATCCTTGACTTCGATGATGTAATGGACAAATTCTCAGACATGATGGAATGGCTTGCTGATGTATACGTTAACGTACTTAACATCATCCATTACATGCATGACAAATATTGTTATGAAAGAGCTCAGCTTGCTTTACATGACAGAGATGTATATCGTTACTTCGCAACAGGTATCGCTGGACTTTCTGTAGTAGCTGACTCCTTATCTGCTATCAAATATGCACAGGTTAAAGCTATCCGTGATGAAGAAGGTATCATCGTTGACTTCGAGACAACTGGTGATTTCCCTAAATACGGTAACGATGATGACCGTGTTGACGTTATCGCAAGAGATCTTGTTAAGACATTCATGACAATGATCAGAAGACATCACACATACAGAGATTCCTTCCCTACAATGTCAGTATTAACAATTACTTCTAACGTTACTTATGGTAAAGCTACTGGTAATACACCTGACGGACGTAAGAAAGGTCAGCCATTCGCTCCTGGTGCTAACCCAATGCATGGCCGTGACTCTCATGGTGCAGTATCTTCATTAGCTTCTGTATCCAAACTTCCATTCCAGTACGCACAGGATGGTATTTCTAATACATTCTCTATCATCCCTGGCGCTCTTGGTAAAGAAGATACAGTTTTCGCTGGTGATATCAACGTTGATTTAAACAACTAATTTAAACTTTAAGCCGTCGGCTCAGGTCATCCTGGGCCCGGCATATTGAAGGAGTAGATTACATGGATGAGAAACAGATGATTGACGATCTTGTTAAGATGCTCGATTCCGGTATGGCTAACGGTGTTGGCCACGTGAATGTAGATGTTGACGAACAGATTGAAGGATCAAAAAGTGTCGAGACTATGGGCTGCACTGATTGTTCCAAGGTCCCATTCGCATGCAGTGTACCTACTCTGCATGAAGGTTTAGATGATAAAGAATAACTTTTCATCTTTAAACCTAAATAGTATTTAGGAGGATAATAAAATGGCAAATAATACACAGGTTGCTAACCTTGTTGGTTTGTTAGATGGTTACGCTACAAAAGGCGGACATCATCTTAATGTAAACGTATTAAACAGAGAAACTCTTTTAGATGCTCAGAAACATCCTGAGAACT
>JAKSRP010000035.1 GCA_024403555.1 Lachnospiraceae bacterium
TTCTTATTCATTAAAGTATTATGCAACAAAAAAAGTCGCAGCTTTTACTGCGACTTTTTTGATAAGGTTAGATAAGATATAAGTATAAGGATTATTTTCCTAAAAGGTCTTTTAAATGTGCGGATACTTCTTCGTAAACCATAGTTGCATCGTCAAATGGAAAACCAGCTGCATCCATGCGTTTTACGATAGAGTCAAGTTCCTGAATGTAATTTTCTAATTTTGTTGTTAAGTCTGCGTTCATAATATATACCCTCCTAAATGTTTATTTATTCCGTTCAACAAGTATTTCCTTGATTAATTGTATTATAATTGATACAATAGCATTTGTAAAATTGATAATATCGTTGTATATAAACGAAAACTTCGATAGTTAAAAGGAGTAGGAAATGGATATCAATGTATTCAAAACCTTTCTGGCGGTATGTGAATATAATGGATTTTCGGCAGCTGGTGAAAAACTGGGATATTCCCAGTCTACAGTGTCTTCCCAGATTAAGCTGTTAGAGAAGGAGCTGGATGTGACACTTTTTGATCGTATCAGACATAATGTGACACCGACCGCTGACGGGGAGACGGTTCTCAGGTACACAAAACAGATGTTAGAATTATATCAGGAGATGGGTGAAGCGCTTCACTCTACAGAAGAAATCATGGGAGATATTAAGCTTGCAGTATCAGAATCCATCTGTGCCAGATATTTTAAAGACGATTATCTTGCTTTTCACGAAAAATATCCAGGCATCAATTTAAAGATTTCTCAAAGTGGTACGGGCCGCATGTTTGACGCATTACGTAAGAATGAAGTAGATATTGTATTTACGCTAGATTCCCACATATACGATTCAGAATTTTTAATCTGTGGGGAATCATTAGAACAGGTACACTTTGTGGCATCTCCAAAACATCCACTGGCAAAAGCAAAAAGCCTGAAATTAAAAGAGATTGTGGATCAAAAGTTCTTCTTAACGGAACAAAATATGAGCTATCAAAAGCTGTTAAATGCGCGTCTGGCATCAGAATCTCTAGAGATTCATCCGGTACTTGAGGTTGGAGATCCGAATCTGATCTGTACAATGATTAAAGAAAGCAATGAGATTTCTTTCTTGCCAGATTTTATTACAAAGCGTTATATTGGAGATGGCAGATTAGTATATTTACCAGTTGAAGATTGTCAAATCAGTGTATGGACACAGATGCTCATGCACAAGAATAAGTGGAAGTCCGCAGCGATGGAAGCATTTGTAGAATATTATAAGAAGATTATTGCGAAATAGAAGGAGAGTAATATGGCAAATCAGTTTTCAAGAACAGAACTGCTATTAGGAAAAGATAAGATGAATCGTATCTACAATGCCAGAATTGCAGTATTTGGTGTTGGAGGCGTTGGAGGATATGTAGTGGAAGCCCTCGTTCGAAGCGGTGTGGGTGAGATCAACATCATCGACAACGATCAGGTGGCATTTTCCAATTTAAACCGCCAGATCATCGCGACTCACAAAACGATCGGAATGGATAAAGTGGATGTGATGGAAGCACGAATCCACGAAATTAATCCGGACTGTATAGTTCACAAACACAAGATGTTTTATCTTCCAGAGACGAAGGACCAGTTTGATTTTACAAAGTATGACTATGTGGTGGATGCAATCGATACCGTATCTGGAAAAACTGGATTAGTTATGCAGGCGAAAGAGGCAAATGTTCCGATCATCAGCTCCATGGGTGCCGGCAATAAGCTGCATCCCGAGCTTTTTGAAATCGCAGATATTTATAAAACCTCTGTCTGCCCTCTTGCGAAGGTCATGCGAAGAGAGCTTAAAAAGCGTGGCGTGAAAAAGCTGAAGGTCGTATACAGCAAAGAGCTTCCATTAAAACCGATTCCACCAACGAACGGTGAAGCAGAAAGTAAGGGAACTGCCGGAAGAATGGCGCCGGGGAGCAATGCATTTGTTCCAAGTGCGGTGGGCCTGATCATCGCAGGTGCGGTCATCAATGACTTAACTGGAGTCAATGGATAGAAAGGAGACAGCCTATGTTTGCATGTGAAGCCTGTGGAGGTGCTCTTCGATTTGATGTGGCTTCCCAAAAGATGCTTTGTCCCTTCTGCGACAGCTCCTATGATCCATACAAAATCACAGATCAGGGAAATGCAGAAGAACAGGAAGATTATGATGTGACGATTTTTACCTGTCCACAGTGTGGCGGGGAGCTTGGCAGTGTGGAAACCTCAGCAGCAGAATTCTGTTCCTATTGTGGTGCGCCGACCATTCTTGAAAGTCGTCTTTCCAGGATGAAGAAACCAAAATATATCATTCCATTTCAGAAGACCAAGGAAGAAAGCAAGGAAGCTCTGAGGAAATCCCTGGGGCGTGCATTTTTTGTTTCGAAAGATCTGAAGAATGCAGAAATTGAGAAAATTCGAGGCATCTACATGCCTTACTGGAACTATAACGTGAAGCAGGAAGGTGTGGCGGAGTTTCGTATGACCGAGGACGATGGAGATTATGAAGTTTCCTATCACTTAGAGGCCAAGGTGGATGCACATTATCAGGGGATTCCCCACGACGCTTCGGTAGCATTTGCCGACCGCATGAGTGAGGAGCTGGAGCCATATTCCTACAAGGAGCGAAAACCATTTGCCCCAGCCTTTCTGGCGGGATTTTATTCCGATATTCAGGACGTGGATTCGTCAAAATATGAGAAAGAAGCGGTGGAGATGGCCGATCAGAAGACCTATCAGGAATTTCTCACCAAGGCAAATGTTTCCGACATAGCCATCCGCAGCAAAGACAAAAAGCGATTGAGTGAAATCTTTAGCAGCCAGTTAGAAGAACCGGATCATACTCTCGTGCCGGTCTGGTTTCTATCCCTTCGCAAGGGAAAACGTGTGGCCTACGCAGCCATCAACGGGGAATCCGGCAAGGTGGTCAGCGATATGCCAATGGACATTAAGAAAATCTGGGGTGCAGCGTTGCTCCTTGCCATTCCGATTTTTCTGCTGCTCAATCTGTTTGTCAGCATGAGAGCCTCTACATCATTGTATCTGGCCAACATAATGACGGCTGTGACCTCTGCCATTTATCTCCTTGCCCTGATTTTCATTGATGATAAGCTGGATTATGAGAAAACCCAGTTTGAACGGGCATTAAAAGAGTCATCAAAGAAAAAGACAGAAGAGGAACCGAAGGAGAAAAAACCATTTACCTATCGTACCATATTAAAGGCCATTGGTTATCTTGGGTGTTTCCTCCTGTTATTGATTCCGGCGCTTATTATTTTATTTATCGTCGGATCCCTCGCAGCGGTAGGAATTGCCATGGCTTTGGTTGCTATTTCTTTTGTATGTTCTGGTCTGGCTGTGGTCATTCCGCTCTTCGGGATTTATATCTATCATAAGAATCGGGATCAGGTCATCCATCGCAACCGAACATTTTTGCTGCTTTTGCTGGTGGCCATGATCTCCATTGCCATTTTACTTTGGGATCCGGTTTCCGATGTGATCTTTTACAGTGCAGTTATAGCAGATCTTCTGGTCATTCTTTATTCCTTATCCGATATAATTAAGGCCATGAATATCATCTACACCCGTCCACTTCCACAGTTTGTTCAGAGAGGAGGGGAAAAACATGCATAAGAGACGTTATGTGATCTGCACGCTCCTTCTCGTTATTTCCTGTCTGCTCTCCTTGGCAAATGTTCCCGTCAGGGCGGAACAGACGTCGGCAAATCTGTCTGTGATCTATGACGTCATTGTTGATGATGGGGCAGATCTTTTAAGCGAGGAAGAGGAAGCAGAGTTAAGAAAAATTATGGAGCCGATTGCCTCCTATGGCCATGTGGCCTTTGTTTCCACCAATGAAAATGACGATACCCAGGAAAATTTCTGTCATCAGTATTATCAGAATCATTGGGGATCTGGGGAAGTCAATGGTGTGATCTTGCTCATCGATATGGAAAACCGCGTCATCCGCATTCAGAGTGATGGAGATATTTACCGGATGGTGGATGAAAATTATGGGGATACCATCACCGATAACATTTACCAATATGCCAGCGAAGGGGATTATTATATCTGTGCCAAAGAAGGATTCACACAGATTTATGCGGTGTTAAATGGTTATCGCATTGCTCAGCCGATGAAGTACATCACCAATGCACTGGTGGCCTTGATTCTTTCCATTTTACTCATGTTTGTCTATGTGATCTTTGCTTCCACCAGATATGCGCCATCCGATGCAGAGATGCTTGATTATCTGGCTTATCATGTGAAGATTGGCAAGGTGACAAAGACGAAGCTGAGTCGTAAGAAAAAATATAATGCAGGAAGCTCTGGTGGCGGCTCCGGCAGCTCCAGTGGCAGAAGTTACGGAAGCTCAAGCTCTGGCAGCTCAAGCCGAAGCTCCGGTGGTGGCGGCAGTTCCCACAGCAGTGGTGGCGGCGGCCAGCATAAATTTTAATGGTACAATTATATTTATATAGAAAGAAAACCTCGAAAAGATGATCTTTTCGGGGTTTTTTAATGTGAACCTATTTGCTATAGTCTGTCCCTATATCCAGAGATAGTTAAATCCTACTTGCACAATAGGGAATGAATGGTATAATAGACAATACAAAGAGGAAAACATACCAACTAGGTAGGGTATATAGAAATGGGAAATCAGGAGGATAAATAGCATGGCAATTTACAAAGGAACATTAGGATTAATCGGCAACACACCACTTGTAGAAGTAACAAACATTGAAAAGAAATTAGGTTTAGAAGCAAGAGTGCTTGTAAAATTAGAATATTTCAATCCAGCAGGAAGCGTAAAAGATCGTATCGCAAAAGCAATGATCGATGATGCTGAAAGCAAAGGTATCTTAAAAGAAGGTTCTGTGATCATTGAACCAACTTCCGGTAACACAGGAATCGGACTTGCAGCAATCGCAGCAGCAAAAGGATACAGAATCATTCTTACAATGCCGGAAACAATGTCTGTAGAAAGAAGAAATATCTTAAAAGCATATGGCGCAGAAATCGTCTTAACAGATGGAAGCAAGGGTATGAAAGGCGCAATCGCTAAAGCAGAAGAATTAGCAGCAGAAATTGATGGAAGCTTCATTCCTGGACAGTTTGTAAATCCAGCAAACCCAGCAATTCATAAAACAACAACAGGCCCGGAAATCTGGAATGACACAGAAGGTGAAGTTGATATCTTTGTAGCAGGTGTTGGTACTGGCGGTACTTTAACAGGTACAGGCGAATACTTAAAAGAACAGAACGCAGATGTAAAAATCGTAGCAGTTGAACCATCCGGATCCCCAGTCCTTTCCACAGGCCAGGGTGGACCACATAAGATTCAGGGTATCGGTGCAGGATTTGTACCAGATGTATTAAATACAAAGGTTTATGATGAAATCATTACCATCGACAATGAAGATGCATTTGCAACCGGCAAATTAATCGCAAGAGAAGAAGGCGTTTTGGTTGGAATTTCTTCCGGAGCTGCACTTAATGCAGCAATCAAACTTGCAAAACGTCCAGAAAATAAAGGAAAGACAATCGTAGCTTTATTACCAGACAACGGAGACCGTTACTACTCAACACCATTATTCCAGGAATAAGAAAATCCAATTCAACCTTGTTTGGAAGCAATAAAGCGCTATAGATATAGAAGAAAGTGTGAACAATATGAGTAAAATCGAAAGAAAAGACAGACAGTTAAAATTTGAAACCTTGCAGCTTCATGTAGGACAGGAAAATCCAGATCCAGCTTCTGATGCAAGAGCGGTACCGATTTATCAGACCACATCTTACGTATTCAGAAATTCAAAGCATGCTGCAGACCGTTTTGGTCTTGCAGATGCTGGTAACATTTACGGGCGTTTAACAAACTCCACTCAGGGAGTATTTGAAGATCGAATTGCAGCTTTAGAAGGTGGTGTTGCAGGTCTTGCAGTAGCATCTGGTGCAGCAGCAATCACTTATACTATCCAGGCACTTGCTAAAGCAGGCGAACACGTAGTAGCACAGAAAACAATTTACGGCGGATCCTCGAATCTTCTTGCACATACACTTCCTTTATATGGAATTGAAGCTACATTTGTAAATGCTCACGACCTTGAAGAAGTAGAAGGTGCGATCAAAGAAAATACAAAAGTAATCTACTTAGAAACATTAGGAAATCCAAACTCTGATATTCCAAATATCGATGAAATTGCAGAAATCGCACATAAACATGGACTTCCAGTTGTTGTTGACAATACATTTGGAACACCATATCTCATTCGTCCATTAGAACATGGTGCAGATATCGTTGTACATTCTGCAACAAAATTCATTGGTGGTCATGGCACTTCCCTCGGTGGTGTCATTGTTGATGGCGGTAAATTTGACTGGGCAGCTTCCGGCAAATATCCATGGATTTCTGAACCAAATCCATCTTACCATGGTGTAAAATTCACAGAAGCAGCAGGTCCGGCAGCATTTGCTACTTACATCCGTGCGATTTTACTTAGAGATACTGGTGCATGTATTTCTCCATTCAACGCATTTATCTTATTACAGGGTACAGAAACCTTATCTCTTCGTTTAGACCGTCACATTGAAAATACAAAGAAAGTAGTGGAATACTTAAGCAATCATCCACTCGTTGAAAAGGTGAATCACCCATCCCTCCCAGATCACCCAGACCACGAGCTTTACAATAAGTACTTCCCTAATGGCGGTGCAAGCATCTTTACCTTCAATATTAAAGGTGGACAGGAAGAAGCTCACGCATTTATTGATAACTTAGAAATCTTCTCCCTTCTTGCAAATGTAGCTGACGTAAAATCCTTAGTTATTCATCCGGCTACAACCACTCACAGCCAGTGCAGCGAAGAAGAACTTCTTGAACAGGATATCAAACCAAACACAATCCGTTTATCCATTGGTACCGAACATATCGATGATATCATCCAGGATTTAGAAGAAGCATTTAAGGCAATTCAGTAAATAAAATTTTAGTAAATAAAATTTTAGTAAATAAAAAGCAAAAAGAAAAGGCTATCACAGCGATGTGATAGCCTTTTTTGAACTATAGATATTTATTAGATATTATCTTTTAGGAACTTCTACCTGAGTGGTGATGGTCACTTTTTCATAGAGGTAAACATCAGTTGCAGTGTTAGTTGCACCGCTTGTCTTTGTAGCATTCAGATAGTAGAGCTTTCCATTGGATGTTTTCTTGGAAATCTGGTATTTACCATTGCCTAAATTAGAGATTGCAAGTGTTTCGCCAGTTGTGTTGAACTGTGCAGTGCTTGAAATCTTGATATATAATCCATTGTTGCTGATCTTTCCGCTTGTAGCAGAAGCGAAGTTCCATAAGAACTTGCTTTCTACGGTACCATTTGGTAAAGTCAGTCTTCCGCTTCCTGCAGTTGCATTGATTTTAGTAGCAGTGCCGTTGTTATTACCAATGACGGATACGGACCCGTTATTGCCAGAAGCAATGATGTAGGATTTGCCTGCCTGGATGGAATTAGCAAGCTGCCATACTTCTTCTGTCACCGTGATGATTTCAGTTTCTGGTTCTGGATCAGGTTCAGGCTCTGGTTCTGGATCCGGCTGTGTAGGCTGTTCCGGTTCAGTAGTGTTGTTATCAGAATTATCTGGAGCAGGAACAGTTACAGTAATTGTAGTTTTTTCATATAAATATACATTCTGTGGACTTCCTACCGGAGGAGCAGTTAAATTCGTTCCAAGATAGTTGCTGCCATAGCTTAATCGGTAAGCACCATTGCCTACAGTTGTTACATTGATATTTGGACCGTAATCCCCAACAATGTTATTACCACTAGATGTGCCCCATAACTCGATGTAGCGGCCGTTGGATGTTTTGTCGTTGTGGATTTTGCCGGATGTTTTGCTGTCAAATGTCCATGCAAAGTAATCTTCACCGTTTGCATTAGAGCCACCGTTAAAATTAGAGGTTAAGATGCCGTCAGCAACGGATGCGTCTGCTCTAAGAACAGTCCAGTCTTTGTGTCCCATTATTTTTACGGAACCATTGTTACCGGAAGCAATCAAATATTTTTTACCAGCCTGAACAGAGTTGGCTAATTTCCACACTTCTTTTGTTTCGGTAACAGTTCCGGATGTGCTTCCGGATTCATTATTATTGTTTCCAGAATTCGTTGTGCCATCGTTGATGGAAGCCTTGTTTAATAAACCAGCAAGCATGATCACAGCACCAACACCCTTTGCTTCATTTGTTGTGTAGGTAGAAGTTGTATATCCAGAAGCATTTGTTGTTACACCAGAAGATTTATAAGTATCGATGACAGAATAGTTGCCGTTAGAACCAGTCATCTTAGTTGTTGCAATGCCGTTAAATGCTTTTACGCCGGCATCATAGTATTTGGAATCGGTTACCCATCCGTTCTGATATGCTTTTACCATGGCATAAGCAAACATGGCAGAACCGGAAGTTTCTAATTTGTTACCACTTAAGGATGTGTTATAAGCAGTTACGTTGTACCACAGACCGGTTGACTGATCCTGATATCTTAATAATCCATCAAATAATGTAGGTAACTGGTTGATCAATGATGTTTTAGAGGAACCATTTGGCATCATGGAGATGACATCAACTAAAGCCATAACGTACCAGCCTTCTCCTCGGGACCAGGTAATACCGTTAGTTCTTCCGGAAGATACGGAGTAACCATGATCTAAAAGTCCGGTACTGGAGTTTCTCATATTGTTGTAGATCCAGTTAAAACGGTTAAATACTGCATTATAAATGGTAGAAGAAGAAACGGTGGAGCCATTTCTGGATTTTAAAGTTAATTTGCCCGCATCAATGGCTTTTGCACATTCCATTAAGAATGGCTGTGCCATATAAAGTCCGTCCAGACCGATTGGATAATTCTGCCAGGAAGAAGACACGGTCGTTGTGTTGTCCTGTTTGTGAGCAAAGTTGCCACCACAGTTGGAATAGCTGATCTGCTGTTCTAAATAGTTGTAATATTTCTGGATGGCACTCTTGTATTTGGATGCATTGGAAGTTTCAAGCAGGTCAAATACGGCTCTCATAGGTTCGCAGGAATCTAAGTATCCAGATTTTGTTTTGCCGCTCTGAATGTTTGCGATGGTACCATCGGAATTGATATTTGCATTGTAAAAATTGTTAGCGAAGTTTGTGTTAGTACTTCCACCAAGGTCTAACAGTGCATCCATCATGAATCCGTTGTAGTAAGTCCAGCTGTAGGATTTACCTTCAGTGTCCCAGTTGAATCCACCGGTAGAAGAAGATGGATTGTTGGCATTTCTTAACTGGTTGGCATAGCTGATGACTTTGTCAACATTTGCTTTCGTTGGAGATGTGATCGTTCCGTTAACGGAAGCAAATACATTGGCAGGAAACATCAGAATGAAGGCCAGTAAGAATGCAAATAGTTTCTTACATTTTTTCATTAGTTTTGTACCCTCCTTAGGTCTTGTTTGTTACAAATTGTCATAAATGTGTCGTTAGTGTGTCTTTAAAGTGTCTTTATTGTGTCACAATATCATCATAGCATGTTTCGGATCTTTTTTCTAGCATTTTCAATTCGTTCATTTTCTTATTATTCATGCAGAAAATCTCGCAATGTATGGTATAATGATTCACATATTTTTATAAAGAAAGGAAATGTGACAATATGAGTGGTTATCAGTTGATTGCCTTTGATATGGATGGCACATTATTAAATAGTAGAAAAGAGATTGATCCGGAGACGATAAAAGCGATACACGAAGCAAAGTTAGCAGGAAAAACTATTATCTTATCCACAGGCCGTGGACCATCGGAGCTTACGGAATATGAAAAGGAACTTCAAGATGTGGATTATTATTGCTGTATCAGCGGGGCTTTAGTGTATGACACAAAAAAGAAGAAAGCTGTTTATTCTCATCCAATGAAAGCAGAAGTGATCAAGCAGGTTTTTGATATCGCAGCAAAAGAAGATATTATGATTCAATTCTTGAATGAAGAATCCATTGTCTCGAAGTCCCACTGGGAACACATGGAAGACTACGGTATGGGCGTTTATAAGCAAATGTTTCGTCGCGTGTGTTACATGGTAGATGACGTGAAAACCTGGTTTATGAATAATCCAATCGATATGGAAAAGATGAATCTTTATCATCGCAGTCCGGAATTTCGTGAACGTACCAGAAAAAGAATGGTGGATGCAGGGATCCCTGTTGAAATGGTCAATGCAGAACTGGGTTCTTTAGAATTAACTGCAAAAGGGGTTAGCAAGGGGAAAGGACTTAGAAAGCTTTGTGAACATTTGGGTATTTCTATAGAAGAAACAATTATGGTCGGAGATGCGGATAATGATATTGAAGGCTTGAAGGCAGCCGGTCTTGCAATCGGTATGGGGAATTCCAAACCGAGTATCGCACCTTTTGTGGATGTTTATGTAGCAGATAATGATCATGGTGGCTGCGTTGAAGCGATTTATAAATATTTACTTGCCTAATCATTTCGAAATACATTTGATTTGGCTTTATTTTGTGCTATGATATCTCTATAAGATTATGATCAGGAGAAAACAGTAATGAATAATAATAAATTTTCAGGGAAGATGAAATCTCTCATTGCTCTGGCAGCAGTTGTTTTATTATCTTCCGTTGGAGTGAATGTAGCAGATATTGACCTTCCGTTTATTTCAGATAATGACACTAAGATTGAGCAAACTGTTGATAACAATAATCAGCAGGAAACTTCCGATGAGGATGTAGCGGGAGAAGATATTTCGGATGAATCTCAGGCAGCAATTGAATATGAATTTAAGAATGATCAGCTTTTAAAACAGCATTGGGATAAACATGGAGATGAATTTGATTATGATACCATCGATGAATATGTAGCAGGCGCAAATCGTGTCATCAATTCCAAAGATGCTTTACATAAGCTTGAAAAAGAAGATGGAGACGATGTGTATTATTTAGAAGATAGCAATGAATTTGTAATTGTTTCAACGAATGGATACATCAGAACATATTTCAAACCATCTAGTGGAAAGAGATACTTTGATAAACAGTAATATAAGATTGAAAGAGGCTTAATGAATTTCATTTTGCCTCTTTTTTTGGTTTGCGCGCCATGTCATTAGACTATGTTGAAATTTGTTCAAGTAGAGGAAAAGTAAAGCGACTTTATTAATATATTAATGATGGCTGATAGGTGAACTGACCCCGACTTATAGAAGTCAGAGCTTCTGGGGTGCTGCGCACCCGTTTAAGAAGT
>JAKSRP010000036.1 GCA_024403555.1 Lachnospiraceae bacterium
TTTCGTTATCAACTTGCTTTTTGACTCATTATCGCTGGAATAAACGTTGATTTAAGGCGAAAAGATACCTCATTTAGCAAGTCGATTTGTCGAAAGAGGTACTCAGTCAAAAAAGTACTACTCATCTAGCCGTGGAAGTGTAAAAAAGAGGTATGTGCATCCAAAATAGATACTCATTTTAATTATTATAAGGTTATAAGAGCGACTCGGAGCGACTCGGAGCGACTCAGCACGACTCGGAGCGACTTAGGCACGACTCAGACCATCGAACAACACAAAAATCCCCCGGCAGCCACTGCCGGGGGATTAATTTTATTTCACAGTCACGCCTTCAATATTTCGAATCGTGATCGTAGTTGTTCCATTGTCTTCTTTTGTGATGATCACATTATCTCTTGTCTGGTATTCTTCCATCGGAATTGTGATTTCGATACCAGAATCTGTGACAATAACCTGTTTTTCAAGACGCTTTACCGTGCTTTCTTTTGTGACAGCAAAATTGTCATACTGCATATCGTAACGTTCCATCTTTTCATCAAAAGCGGCACGCTTATCACCGTCATTTCCAAAAACCTTTTCGCCGATTTCCGCCACATTAAATTCCTGATTTTCGACAAATTCTTTCTGCAGACGACTCTTTGTCTCAAGCTTTTTCTCCACATCCGCGCCTTCATACTTATTATTAATATCGTTGATGACACGATTTAAAATCTGAAATTTACGCTTTGGCGCAATGTCCGTGTGGCAAGTCAGAAACATCTCAGAAAGGTAATTCACCTTTTCATCACGAATATCATATTTCTTCTCGATGAGACGAACCTCCATCGTTTCTAAATTAATGATCACCGCTTCGGTAAGACGAGAACCCATAGACGGAATCGTACGCTGGCGAATAATATCATTTTTCTCATCATCCACCTGACGATGAATGTAGCTGTCCTTATAATTCATCTTTAAAAGTGCCAAATGCGTCTGGCTTTCCACCTGAAAACTCACAATGACTAAGTCAGCTGGCGGAATTTCAATGCTCTCGCACATGATATCAAAAAGCTGCTCTGCTAACACCTTGCTCGCTTCAATAAAATCATCCTCATCTTTTTCATTAAATTGCTGTAAAAGTGAGTAAACCGCAGATGCCTCCTCATAAAACTTGCATCTCTTCATATCATCACTATCGATCAGTCGGAAAATGTGCCCGCGCAGGAAGTCATTTAAGTCCGGGCCGAGCTTTAATAGTGAGTTAGAAGTCTTCATAAAACCGCTTTCGCAGTCTAAAATATGTACAATCGCTTTGCGGATGATTACTTCATCCTGTTCAATTCTCTGCATGAAAAATCACGCTCCTTATATAAATCTTGCCTATTTTCAGATATGTATTTTAGCATAGATTTCTTGTATTTTCCAGTCAAATGACGGTATAATAAAGACGCGATGTCCAAATGCTATTTCGAATGATAGACAATATTTCGGAGGAATTTTCAAGAAATGATTGATGTAATAAAAAGATATGAAGACGGCGTGGATTTAATCAGAATGACAACCGCGTCCATCGATATGACAGTGTCCAACCTTGGCGGACACATTTTATCGCTGCTTTATAAAGACTCATTGGGAATCTGGGAAACCGTGGTGCTTGGTTATGAAGAAGTGCATGACTGCAGAGAGGATGGAGCATGTCTGTGCGCGATTTGCGGACGTGTGGCCAACCGAATCGGCGATGGCAAATTTGAATTAAACGGCAAATCCTATCAGCTTGCGACAAATTCCGGACCACATCACCTTCACGGCGGTGAACATGGTTTTGATGAAAAAGTGTTTGATTATGAGATTATTCATGGCGATCTCACTGTGTCAGAAGACTGTGCTAAGTCAAAAGACCACTCCACACCCGGCGATTGCAGTGCTGGCGAAAAGCTGATTTTTACTTATCGCTCTGCGGATGGAGAAGAAGGGTATCCTGGAAATCTAGATACGACCATCACGTATCATTTAGAAGATAACCGACTCTTTATCGATTTTGAGTACGAATCTGATCAGGACACGATTGTAAATCTGACCAACCATATGTATTTTAACTTAAGCGGAAACCAGCCAGAAACTAGTGCATTTAAAAATAAGATTTATGGACACGAATTATTAATTGATGCAGATGAAATGACTCTAGTAGATGAGACGGGTCTCGCTTATGGACCGAAAATGAAAGTCGCTGGCACACCATTTGACTTTAACGACTTCCATGTGATTGGCGAACGAATCGATGCAGACCATGAACAAATCAAAAATGCTTCCGGATATGACCAGGCGTTTATGCTAAACCGCTCCATCAAAGTGGGGCAGAGTTTAGAAGGTGCATCCCCACAGGCAGTTTTAATGGATCCGGAATCCGGACGCTGCGTCAATATCTTCACATCTTATCCGGCAATCCAGATCTATACCTCCAATTTCTTATCTGGAGGAGTAAATGGACACCATGGAAAACCATACGAAGACCGCGACGGAATCGCAATCGAAACTCAGTATATGTCAAATTCCATTCAGATTGAGGACGAACCAAAAGTGATCCTTAAGTCCGGCGAGCACAGACACGAACAGACCGTATTTGAATTTATGTAAATGTTAAGGCACGCCCACCCCCGCTAATGGTTAGCGCGGGCGGGCCTTTTTCAATTTCCACTCCGCGCCCGGTCCACTCCACGGCCGGTCCAGGGCCCCGCCGCGCCCGGTCCACTCCGCGCCCGGTCCACTCCGCGGCCGGGCCAAGGCCCCGCCGCCCCTACACTCCCATGAATTCCAAAAAACAAGCCAGGGCTGCATTTTCACTATGCTTATCCCAGAACATATGGATATCCTCGTACTCGTCCTCTCCTTCAAGTGGCACAAATACCAGATTGTCCGCATTTGCAAGCTTCTCCACACTGTAAGTTGGCAGAATCGAAATTCCAACCTCTGAAGCCACCATCATCAGGATGCTTTCCACATCACTGCTTTTTAGCAAGATATTCGGTTTATAACCCGCCTTTTTATAAAGATTCAAAAAATGAGCATCTCCAAAGGAATTCCCTTCCGAAGCAGGCGACATATAAAGAATTGTCTCATCCCTAAGATCCGCCCGGGTTAGTGACGGCATCGACGCATACGGATGATGATCATACAGCGCCACACAAAGCCCCGAACGATATTCTAGCTTATATCCAATTCGCTCATTCTCCCTAAGATTCATACTATCCCAGCCGAAAATCACATCTAACTCATCATTAAGAAGAAACTTCGCTAAACTGTCTGTGTCCTTTCGAAGACACGTAAATAAAATCGACGGATACATTTTATGAAATTTTCGAAGCGCATCCGAGAGATTGCTTCGCTCATATCCCTTCTCAAATCCAATTCGAAGCGTTCCCGTTGTTCCGATCATTGCTTCCCGGGCTTTTTCTACCGCCATGTCCACTCGCATCAGGATTGTTTTCGCTTCTTTGTAGAATACTTTTCCCGCTGGCGTCAATTCAATCGGCCGTTTGCTTCGGTCAAATAATTCAAATCCAAGTCTTGCTTCTAATGCTTTGATCTGCTGCGTCACCGCCGTCTGGGTCATAAAATGTATCTCCGCGGCTTTGGTAAAGCTTCTTGTGGCTGCAACAGAAACAAAATATCTAAGTTGATTTAAATGCATACCTATCTCCTATTATAAGAAATACTTATACTATCATTGAATAATCGTGGTTGTAGCTCGTTTATCTTCATTATATCATTTAAGAAGCTTATATTAAAGGAGAAGACGTGCTATGAAAACAAATTCTATGCTTTCAATTTTAGAGATGCTTGCGGGAACGATACTCACTGCAGCAGCATTTGACTTAATCATTATTCCACAGGGATTTGCAGCCGGAGGAGTGACTGGCTTTTCCAAAATCATCAGCCAGCTATCTGGTGTTGGGCTTTCCGCAATCGTACTGTCCATCAACTTATCTCTCCTCGCAGTTGGGCTTCTTTTCATTGGAAAAGCGTTCGTCGCAAAAACCATTTTTTTAAGCATTTTATTCCCTGTTTTATTAGAAATGATGTCTTCTTTTTCCATCACCTCGTTAAATGGCAACCCTATTCTTGGCATCCTAATTGCTGCACTTCTTTTAGGAAATGGCGCCGGACTGATTCTTCGTTCTGGAGCTTCCCAGGGCGGATTTGATGTAATCGCGGTGATTCTTAATAAAAAATGTAAAATTTCTGTTGCAACTGTCATGAATATCTTTGACTGCAGCGTCATTCTTATGCAGGCAATCGGTCAGCCACCGGTCAAGACCATTTACGGAATTATCGTCATCGTGATTTCCTCCAGAATCGTAAATTATCTGCTCACAGCAGAAGAAGTACCAGGCAAGAGTGCTGTGCGAACCTCACGCCCGGCAGAATGCGAAGCATAAAAAAGAGTTCCGCAAATTAGCGAAACTCTTTTAACATCATATTAATCTTCTTTCATTTTTAAAATATACAATCCGTCCATCCAGGTATCCATATAAATGTAGCCACGATCATCAACAACACAATCTTCTGTGGTTGCGATCATTGGTCCAGGAACCGGGATATCGAACAGAAGCTTTTCTGGGTTTGGTGGAATGAAGTAAGCAAGCTCCTTAATATAGTAAGGATCGGATACATCATACACACGCATGCCCGCATGGAAATAACAGCAGTATACGCGGTCATTTCTCTGTTCAATCCAAGGCTTATTGGACATTGGTTCATGAATATTGTGTGGGCCAAATGGTCCCTGAGCGCCGTCAAGTCCAGCTGTATTGAAGTTTGGATATGGGAAATCCGCTGGTACTTCCGGATATGGGAATTCTGCCACAAGTGTCGGATCGGTCGGATCAGAAATGTCAACCATATGTAAGTTGTTAAATGGCTGTGCCCCTTTTCCAGGTCCTTTGGAAAGTATTTCTTTGTTGTAGAATGGGAATCGTTCCCCTTCATTTGTCGCAACTAAGAAATCTCTGCCAGGAAGCGGCATACAAGTATGCGTTCTCGCGCCAGCATATTTGCCGGAAATCGGTCCCTTAAACTGAAGCTGTCCAATCTTTTTCGGTCTGGTGATATCGGAAATATCGAGGATGATCAAGCCTTCACAGAAATAAGAAAGATAAGCCTTATCTCCAACAACATATGGAGGTCCGTGAAGCTGTGGCCAGTCCATGTATTCCCAATGTTGAGGTCCGTCAACCGGATATTCGCCTTCTTTCATGCCGTCCGTAAACTGTTTTGGCACCCACCAACGACCCACTTCGACAGGATTTGCCGGGTCAATGATATCAAGGATGCGGTAAATGTTTCCGGTATAGCCAGGGCAGTCTGCAGAAAGGTGGACGTATCTTCCACCGTTATAACAGAATCTGTGCACTCCAAAACCATTTTCTACACCGGTGTGCCAGATGGAAAGTAATTTCGGATGAACCGGATCTTCTTTGATATCAAAGATGTAAAGTCCGCTGACATTCTTATCTCCCGGCTTTCCGCCATGAAGAAATGGAACGCCGCCGCCACATGCTGCAATCATAAGTCCGTCAGCTACCTGAATTTTTGGTGTGTTGGTTGCTGGGAATTCTACTGGATCACAAGCTTCCATCCAGTTTACAATTTCTGGATTTTTAGGATCTGTTACGTCAAGGATATTCCAGCCAGGTCCTTTAAAGGAACCGCAATATAAGTAATATTTGCCGCCCTCGGTTTTATGAAGCGCCATCTGAAAAGCATTTACACCGTTCAGATCGGAAAAACCGACTACTTCCATGTTTTTGATGTAGCCTTTATTATTTTCGCCTCTTGCATAAAATGGTAAAGACATAAATATTCTCCTCTCACTTAGCTATGTATTTGGATTTAATTATAGAATTCATGCATAGTTCTATTATAACATGAATTCTAAAGTATAACTATCTCATAGGTAAGAATCCGCGGAAGTTTGCAAGGCAGTCTACGTTTGGAAGGTCTGTCACGAACATACTAACAATATTAAAGTTTGGTTTTAAGAATGGGAACTGATCCTGCTGTGCCCAGTCAGGTTTTTCCATATCTTTTGTGCCTTCGACTGCTACTTTGTACCATTCTTCCGGACCGTCAAACCATACTTCCACAACTCTGTGGTATGGGCTTCCAAGAACGTCCTGATATACACGGCTAGAAACCATACGAGTTACTTCTGGTTTCGCTGCGATTGCTGGTGCCATTACTTCGTGGAACCATTTTTCACCGGCTTCTTCATCTGGCCATTCAATAACAAACTGCCATCTGTAGTTTGGTCCGTCATGGTAAGTACGTCCAGCGCCCTTGAAATCTTCTTCCCAGTTGATTGGAATATGTACAAATACAAATGGAGCTGTTCCGCCGCCATGTGTTGCTCTTGCATCGTCTGCATTTAAGTTGCCCATTTCATCCGGGTCAACATCTGGGATAATTCCCTGCCATCTCATAACTTCTGGTGGCATCCATTCGGATAATGCAACGTTCTTCATCTCTGGTGTAAGTTCATTAAGCATCCAGTAATGTTCTGTCATCTGCATCGTACGTGTTCCAAAACGTTTGCCTTCTGGTGGAGTTGGAAGTGCGTTATAAAATGCATATTTTGTTACGTAAGGACCAAACTTTGCGATACTGTCCTGAATGTGAGTAGCATAAAGCCAGTGCTGAATTTTATGTCTGTATTCTTCGCGCACGCAGTCAACGAAGATCAGACTTCTCATAATACGAAAATCGAAACCCATTGTTGTTCTCCTTATATTATTCTGGTTTGCTTCCTGTAATAAACTCTTTGTACATCTGCATACGTTCTTTGTATTCAGGTGTTTTCTTAAGTGCCATTAATTTGCCTTCATTTTCCTGAATATCGCCTGCATGTTTGAATTTTCCGGATAATGTGTTGTGTGCAAGTGCAGCAGCTTCTTTCGGGAAGGTAAATGTTACTTTGCCGTCAACAACTGCGATTGTGCCTTCAAGACCGCACTGGCAGCAAATTGCCTGATCAGCAGTTTCTCCAATGTAGAAGTTACGGCTATGGCAGTGAGGGCAGATACCTGGTTCACTCTTGTAGGTAGCATTTTCAATATCGGCAGCAGCTTCTGCAATATTTTTACCAACTTCACGTACAACTGCTAATTTGTCATCTTCCATGCAGAAGCATTTGCTCCACTGAAATGCTTTATTGTCAATCACTTTCCAAGCAGCCATCATGGACATGGTGAAGCATTCGCTCTGAACGCGTTCGAACCAGTCGGAACCGCCGATGGAGATGAAGGATACAACTTTATCTTTCACAACTCGTGGGTCTGGAGCTTTTCCGCCGTGTTCTGCAACCATCTGTGTTGCAATAATATTCATTGCTTTATCAAATCTTGGTCCAAGTCTGTCTGTTACGGTGTGGAAGAGACCGCATGTACCATCTTCGAAGATTGGTGTGGAGAATACGATTCCGTCTGCATCCATCATCTTGTCTCTTAACCATTCAAAATCATCTTTGATTGTGCAAATGCCGCCGCGGCCGGACATAAGACTCATAACACAAGCAGTACATCCTGTACAATGTTCAATATGAAGATCCTGCATCTGGATAAATTCGATTTCAGCGCCTGCTTCTTTTGCGCCCATTAAAGCTTCTTTACAAGCTGCATCATTGTTTCCATTCTTTGTTCCGAAAGAAATACCTAAAATTTTCATGTGTTTGCTCCTTCTAATTATTCTTTTTAAAATCTTACGCTCTGGTGGTACTTTGTTGAGCTGGCGATACTTGGTCGGCGGTGCTTTCGCGTGGCGCTAATACTGTTTCGGCGCAGCTTTCGCGTGGCGCCGCCAGTGCTTACGCGTGGTGTCGTTCGCACTTTAACGCACTAAAGTACCAATGGATATATTATATCATTTTTTGTAAATTTTTTGAATAGAATTCAAAATATTTATACAATTTCTCTGTATAAATATTGGAGCCGGGCTGTTTGGCCGTCGCGCGGCCGCTGTTGACCGAGCCGCGGTCGTGCTGCCACCTCATTTGACCGAGCCGCGGTCGGCTGCCACCTCATTTGACCGAGCCGCGGTCGGGCTGCCACCTCATTTGACCGAGCCGCGGTCGGGCTGCCACCTCTTTTGACTGAGTTGCGGTCGGGCTGCCACCTCTTTTGTGAAAAATTATGTTGAAATGCGGTATTGTGAAAGTCAGAAGCCCCTCTTTTTGTTGGAATTTTTCTATATGAGTATATAGTTTCCGCTCTGGTACCTCTTTCACGCTTTATAAACTAAAAAGAGTATAGAAAACTTATCAAATTTCGTTATCAACTTGCTTTTTGACTCATTATCACTGAAGTGAACGTTGATTTAAGGCGAAAAGGTACCTCATTTAGCAAGTCGATTTGTCGAAAGAGGTACACAGTCAAAATAGTACTACTCATCTAGACGCGAAAGTGCAAAAAGAGGTATGCGCACTCAAAATATATACTCATTTCGATTATTACAAGCTTATAAGAGCACCCGGCAGCCGGCCGGGCGCAAAAGTAGCAAAGTACTGAAAAAACAAAAAAACCCGGCAGACATTGTCTGCCGGGTACATAAATCACAAACCTAATTACTTATTAGATCTTCTCCAGATGTTAGCTTTTTCAGCGTCTTTGATGAGCTGTTCTCTGAAGTCTGGGTGAGCGATGCTGATTAATTTTTCAGCTCTTTCCCATGTAGAAGCACCTTTAAGGTTAACTTTACCATATTCTGTTACGATGTAGTGTACGTTCGCACGTGTATCTGTAACGATAGAACCCTGATTAAGAGTTGGTAAGATACGAGATTTCATTTCGCCGCTCTTTGTTTTAAATGTAGAAGATAAGCAAATGAAGGACTTACCGCCTTTAGAAGCGTAAGCACCAAGTACGAAGTCTAACTGTCCGCCAGCACCAGAGATGTGTTTAAGACCAGCAGATTCAGCGTTAACCTGACCAAATAAATCGATATCAACTGCGTTGTTGATAGAGATGAAGTTGTCAAGCTGAGCAACTGTTCTGAAGTCGTTTGTGTAGTTAACTGGAGCAGACATACATTCTGGGTTGTTGTTTAAGTAGTCATATAATTTCTTTGTACCAGCTGCAAATGCGTATACCTGACGACCTTTGTCTAAGTTTTTCTTAGCACCAGTGATCTTGCCAGCTTTTGCAATGTCAACAAATGCATCTACGTACATTTCTGTATGAACACCTAAGTCTTTTAAGTCGGATTCAGCGATCATGGAACCTACTGTGTTAGGCATACCACCGATACCGAGCTGTAAACAAGCACCATTAGGGATTTCTTCAACGATTAATTTAGCAACTGCTCTATCAACATCTGTTGGAGGAGCACCAGCACCCATTTCAGCTACAGGTGGGTTGTCGCCTTCAACGATCATATCTACTTTGGAAATGTGTACGCCTTCTTCAAAACCACCAAGACAACGAGGAAGGTTTTCGTTAACTTCTACGATGACTGTTTCACATCTTTCAAGCATTGCTGCAAGGTGAGAAGCGTTAGGACCAAAGTTGAAGTAACCATGTTCATCCATAGGTGTTACCTGGAACATAGCAACGTCTGTTTTATCAATTGTGTTACGATAGTAGCTTGGTAATTCAGAATAACGGATTGGGTTGTAGAAAGAGAATCCCTGTGCGATCCATTTTCTTTCTAAGCCGGACATATGCCAGGAGTTCCATGTAAAATGTGCAGCTGGGTCTTCAATCTGAGTGATTGCTAAAGGCCACATGATGATTCCGCCACGGAAGTATAAATCTTCTAATTCATTCATTCTTGCTGCGAGTGCCTGGTCAAGTTTGATTGGAGTATTCACGCACCATCCATAATCAACATGATCACCAGACTTAACAACTTTTACAGCTTCCTGCGCAGTAGTCAGTTTTTTCTGATATTCGCTTGCATAACTCATAAGTCATTACCTCCTAAATTTTCATAAAATACTCACGAAATAAATAATTCCTACATTCTTTTTTCGCTTTTTGATTGCGCCTGCCAAACGCAATTTTGGGTTGTTTGTGTGAAATCGTTAAAGTATTAACATGATTAAAATATATCATCATTTCTGTGAAAAGTAAAGCATTATAGCGATTGTATTGTATTTTGTGCATAAACATTTTACGATTGCATCTTGCAACCTGATTTGCTAAATTATAGAATATGTTATGCAGGCAAATGCTCCGTTTATGGGCGGGCTTTGTCCTGGTTTTTTAAATGAATAACAAAATTTTTTATAGAGAGTTTAGGGGTGGTAAATATGGAAAAATCAAAAAAAATCAAGATTGGCGGCGGGATTGCCGCAGTCGTGCTGGCGGCCTATTTAGGCGGTGCCTATTATTATAGTAGTCATTTTTTTAAGAATACTACGATTAACGGAATGGATGTTTCCGGAAAAACCGTGGCCCAGGTAGAAAAAGCGATGGAAGAAAATATTGCAGGGTATCATTTGACAATCTCTGAGAGGGAAGACTTAAGTGATGAGGTTGTGGGTAAGGACATTAAACTTACTTATTTAAATAACGATGTGATCAAAGAACACAAAGCGAGTCAGAATGCATTTGCCTGGCCGGGAGCATGGCTTAGCAAGAGCGAGCCGGTCGTTCTTGAAACCAGCTCCTACGATGAGAAAGGACTTGACTCCGTGATCGGTGCATTTGCCGCGGTGGATAAGAAGAATGTGACCAAGCCGGTTTGTGCATATCCGAAGTATGCAGGCGAGGGCAAGTACAAGATCGTAAAAGAAGTGGAAGGAAATCATATTAAGAAAGATGAATTCCTGCAGGTTTTATATCAGGCAATTGACAAAAAAGATGCCTCCGTATCCATTGATGATTCCTACTATATGAAACCATCTGTCTACCGTG
>JAKSRP010000037.1 GCA_024403555.1 Lachnospiraceae bacterium
CACCCCTCAAAGAATGAGGGGCAGGGGAGTTGAGAGTGTCGAAGACACTTTTTTACAAATGACATTTATTGTTCTAGTGCTGTAGTTGTTGCTCTGGAAAATATCATTATGTTTATTTTGATTTGTCCCATGCTGGAAGAAACTCAAAATTGTAATGCACAAAATGTATTACAATTTTGAGTTTCTTTTTCTGTAGTACCTAAATTTTTTTAAAAAGTATTATGATAAGTTTGAATCTTATTTTGTAATACATTTGTTGCTGAAAAATGTATTACAAAGTAAGAAGTTTCTTATTATGGGACAAGATTTTAAGCAAAATGCATTACAATTAGAAATTTCTTATTCTGTGGCACCATAGAATTGATTACAGAATCCAACTTGCTTTTGTGTGGCACACCAGGCTGTGCCACAATATTTAAAACTCAGATTCATAATCAATTTTTCGTAAAAATAAGCATTACAAATAACAAAGTGTTAATCTGTGGGACCGACTTGTTATAAAAAAGCATTACGAATTTCGATACCTAGAAACATGGTACAACCAAGCCATCAAAACAGTATTATGAAATGGATATTCTTTCTCTGTGGTACCACAAGTAGAAAGCAAGCCGTCCACCCGTCTTAACTTCTGCATTTTTTGCCAGGCCCCATCCGCCTGCACTTCCAACTTGCTTTCTACAAAATGTAACACCAAAACACTATTGTAAAATACAACCATCTATGTTATAATACCGACATAACTTCCTTGGAGAGGGAAGGAGCATTTATGTATTATTCTGTAAAAAGCGGAACTATTGACGGCATGAAAGGCGCAGTTGTGAACGTCGAAGTCGATGCCAGTAATGGAATGCCGTATTTTTCTATGGTCGGTTATCTTTCGCATGAGGTTCGGGAAGCGAAGGAGCGAGTCATTGCAGCACTGCGCACCGTTGGCTTTACCCTGCCGCCGAAAAGAATCACCGTCAGCCTAAGTCCTGCAGATCTTAAGAAAGCAGGCGCATCATTTGACTTTCCAATTGCAATTGCTGTGTTGGGGAGTTTTCAGTTTTTTCCAACCAAACAATTAGAGAATGCTTTTTTAGCGGGAGAACTAGGCCTTGAGGGCAGTCTGCGCGCTGCCAAAGGCCTGCTTCCCATGCTTTTAGAAGCGAAAAATCAAGGAATCACCACCTGCTATATCCCTGTGGAGAATGTTTCCGAAGTAGGTTCCATTACCGGAATGGATATTTACCCGGTCGAAACTTTGTCTCAAATGGTGGATTACCTGCGAGGCATTGAAACACTTGAAAAACTCGAACATCAGACTTATACCCCTGGAGAACGACCCGATTATCCGGATTTTGCCGATATTAAAGGGCAAAGTCTGGCCAAGCGAGCCCTAGAAATTGCTGCTGCAGGAAGACACAATATTTTGTTTATTGGACCAGCCGGCTGCGGGAAAACTCTGCTTGCACATAGTCTTATGAGCATCATTCCACCACTTACCGAAAAAGAGAATCAAGAAGTGGCAAGTATTTATAGCGCCCGAGGTGAACCCAGAAAAAACCACGGGTATCCACCATTACGCGCACCACATCACACCATCTCCTATTCTGCCTTTTTAGGAGGTGGCAACCAGTTAAAAGCAGGAGAAATCACGCTCGCACATAAGGGAGTATTATTGATCGACGAGATGCCAGAATTTCGAAGAAACTGTTTAGAAGGCCTGCGCGAACCCATGCAAAATCACCATATCGCCATCAGCCGCACAAACGGAACATTTGAATTTCCAGCAGACGCCATGATCGTTGCAACGGCAAATCCATGCCCGTGTGGGAATTATCCTGACATGAACAAATGCCATTGCACGGAGATCGACCGCAAAAGATATGTCGGCAAAATCACAAAACCCCTGATTGAACGATTTGATATGATTATCAATGTCGGAAAAGTGTGCGAGCAGGATTTTGATGAGCCAGTTGAAAAATCTGAGCAGATTTATAAACGTATTATAAATAGAAGAAACACGGGAAAAAGCGCTGCAAACGGGCGAATTTCGTCTTCTGAAATTGAAAATGCGTGCAAAATGAATGCCGAAACAAAGAGATTTTCGATTCGTTTGATGCATCTAAGAGAATTTTCTATGCGCGAATATCATAACATGCTGCGAGTGGCAAAAACGATTGCAGATCTGGATGGACAAGAAGAAGTCCAAATCAAGCACATCTCAGAAGCCGCACAACTTTATGATACAAGCGCATTTGGGCAAGGAGGGTGAGTAGAATGGAGAGTAACTTTGATTACACATTTGGCGATCGCCAGCCGGGCGGCGCGTATGCGAACGCTAACGCTGGCGCGAGCAAAGTAGCACTTAGTGCGAGCGTCGCACCACCCCGCCCGGCTCATGACAACACTCGTATCTATCAGCACTGGTTTGCCTTTCGTGCAGGAATAGGGAAGATGACGAAGAATCACCTGATCGATGATTTGGGATTTACGCCGGAGCAGATATTCCACATGAGTGAAAAAGAAGCCGCGCAGTATATTAGGGCGAAAAACATGGATGAATTCATCGCAAGTCAGAATCTCGAACTGACGAAACGAGATCTCGAATGGCTAGATCGCAATGGAAAAGAGCAGAACATCAGAGTCATTTTCGATACAGATGAAGATTATCCGATGAGATTGCAGGCTATTCCGGATCGCCCATTCGGGCTATATGTGAAAGGGCGGCTGCCGGAGGATGATCTTCCATCCATCGCTATGGTGGGGGCAAGAGATGCGACCCCATATGGAATCGAGGCTGCGAAGTATTTTTCCAGGGAATTAGCAGAGATGGGTGTGCAGATTATATCAGGACTTGCGCGAGGAATCGACTCCTGCAGCCACAAAGGCGCATTGCAATGCCCATATGGAAGCACCTTCGCGGTGTTAGGAAGCGGAATCGATGTCGTGTATCCGAGAACAAACCGATACATCTATGACCAGATGGCAGAACAAGGAGGCGTGATCTCCGAATATCTTCCGGGAACACAGCCTTTACGATATAACTTTCCGAACCGAAACCGAATTATCAGCGGGCTATCTGACGGCGTATTCATCATTGAAGCAAGAAAGAAAAGTGGTACGATGATTACCGCTGATCAGGCAACGGAACAGGGAAAAGATGTCTTTTGTCTTCCGGGAAGATACTACGACAGCCTGAATTTTGGATGTATGGATCTTATCAATAACGGTGCGAAGCTAGTGTATGAGCCACGTCAAATCTTTGACGAAATTGGGGCGGGCGAGCAGTTAAGTCTCGCGCTAAGCCAGGTGCGAAGCGCAAGCGAGCTAGGTCCCGCTCTCCCCCCTGACAGCCCTGAATCTTATTTATTAAAGTTTTTATCAAATGAACCCCACGACATTGACTATTTAGTCGCAAAAAGCCATATGAGTGTGACGCAAGTGCTGACAACGCTTACGAATTTAGAGATTTTAGGGATTGCCATGACGCAGGACAGACGGCATTTTTCTATAAAAACAAGGTAAAATTTCATAAAAATGACGCAAAGTATGTGAAAAATTTTACGAATTCGATAATTTTCTACTTGATTATTCCAAAAACTTGTTGTATTATTTTGCATGTTTAATAGAAAGGAGTGCATTAAGCATGCCAAAGTATCTGGTAATAGTTGAATCACCTGCAAAGGCGAAGACTATTAAGAAGTTTTTGGGAAAAAACTATGAAGTTATCGCGTCGAATGGACACGTACGCGATTTACCAAAAAGTACATTAGGAATCGACATTGAGAATGATTTTGAGCCAAAATATATTACAATCCGTGGAAAAGGAGAAGTTCTTGCAGCACTTCGTAAAGAAGTGAAGAAGGCAGACAAAGTTTACCTCGCAACTGACCCGGACCGTGAAGGAGAAGCTATTTCCTGGCACTTATATCATGCCCTCAAGTTAGAAAATAAAAAGTGCGCCAGAATCACATTTAACGAAATCACGAAGAATGCTGTTAAAGCATCCATCAAGCAGGCAAGAGACATCGACATGAACTTAGTTGATGCACAGCAGGCAAGACGAGTGTTAGACCGTATCGTAGGGTATCAGATTTCACCAATCCTCTGGGCTAAGATCAAACGAGGACTAAGCGCAGGACGAGTACAGTCCGTTGCATTACGAATCATTTGCGACAGGGAAGACGAAATCAACGCATTTATCCCGAAAGAATACTGGACACTAAATGCCAACTTAAAAGTGGATGGAAGCAAAAAGCCATTAGCTGCTAAATTCAGTGGAAATAAGGATGGCAAAATCGAGATCAGCTCCCGTCAGCAGTTAGATCAGATTTTAAAAGATTTAGAAGGCGCGACCTATACAATCAAGGATGTCAAAAAAGGCGAAAGAAGCAAGAAACAGCCACTTCCGTTTACAACATCCACGATGCAGCAGGATGCGTCCGCAAAACTCAATTTTGCGACACAGAAAACCATGCGTATCGCTCAGCAGTTATACGAAGGCGTAGAAATCAAAGGACGAGGATCCATTGGTTTGATCACATACTTACGTACCGACTCTGTTCGTATCTCCGAAGAAGCAGATAAGAATGCGAAAAATCACATTGCGAACACTTACGGAAGCGAATATGTGAACACATCCATTACAGCAAATGATGGAAACCGCCGTATTCAGGATGCTCACGAAGCGATCCGCCCGACTGATATGAGCCTTACACCGGTGAAAATCAAGGAACAGCTTACAAGAGATCAGTTCAGACTGTACCAGCTTATCTGGAACCGTTTCCTTGCCAGCCGCATGAACCCAGCAAAATATGAAACAACCTCTGTTAAGATTGAGGCAAATGGTTACCGCTTCGGTGCGTCCGCGTCTAAAAAAGTATTTGACGGATTCTTAGCCGTTTACGATTTAGACAAAGAAAAGACAGAGAACAATACATTACTCAAATCCATCGATAAAGACAGCAAGTTAGACTTTGTGGATTACGACGAAGCGCAGCATTTTACACAGCCACCTGCACATTATACCGAAGCGATGCTTGTAAGAACCTTAGAAGAGCTCGGTATCGGTCGACCAAGTACTTATGCGCCAACTATCGCAACCATCATTGCGAGACGATATGTCATCAAAGAAAAGAAGAACCTCTATGTGACAGAGCTTGGAGAAGCGGTTAACCAGATGATGAAGCAGTCCTTCCCAGCAATCGTTGATATCAGTTTTACCGTTAACTTAGAGATGTTACTCGATATCGTTGAAGATGGTGACATTGATTGGAAGATCGTATTAGAAAACTTCTATCCGGATTTCCATGAAGCAGTTGTAGAAGCAGAAGAACATCTTGAAAAAGTTGAAATCAGAGACGAAATTTCTGATGTCATCTGCGATCAGTGCGGAAGAAATATGGTCATCAAATATGGCCCATATGGCAAATTCCTTGCATGTCCAGGCTTCCCGGATTGTAAAAATACAAAACCACATCTTGAAAAGATCGGGGTTGCATGTCCGGAATGTGGCAAAGAAGTGGTGCTTAAAAAGACCAAAAAAGGTCGTAAGTATTATGGATGCGAGAATAATCCGGAATGTGAATTCATGTCCTGGCAGAAACCATACATCGAACCATGTCCAGAATGTGGTAAATATATGGTTGAGAAGGGCAAGAAATTAGCTTGTTCCGATCCAAATTGTGGATATGTATGCAATAAATCAAAAAAATCTGAGGATTAATTGAATTATCAGATAAATTATGATAAAATTGCATTTGTATCGGTTCTTTTATAGAAAATTCATTTATTTGTGTAATGGGGGACAGAAATGAGTGTACAGCTTTTAGATAAAACTAGAAAGATTAATCAGTTGTTGCATAATAACAACTCAGAAAAAGTAGTATTTACAGATATTTGTCAGATTTTAACGGAAGTTTTAGAATCCAATGCTTTAGTCATCAGTAGAAAAGGGAAAGTGTTAGGATTTTACGCATGCAAAGACGTACCAGTCATCGAAGAACTTTTATATAACAAAGTTGGACAGATGATCGATAGCATGCTCAATGAACGACTCAATGGAATCTTATCTACAAAAGAGAATGTAAACTTAGCAACACTTGGTTTTGAATCTGCTGAATCAAAGGGAAGCAAAGCACTCGTATCTCCAATTGATATCGCAGGAGAACGCCTTGGAACCTTATTTATCTATCGCAACGACAGAGAATTTGAAATCGACGACATTATCTTAGGCGAATATGGTACAACCGTAGTTGGTCTTGAGATGATGAGATCCGTGAATGAAGAGAATGCGGAAGAATCCCGTAAGGTTGCCATCGTAAAATCTGCAATCAGCACATTATCCTTCTCCGAGTTAGAAGCGATTACACATATTTTTGAAGAATTAGAAGGCACAGAAGGCATCTTAGTAGCAAGCAAAATCGCAGACCGCGTGGGAATCACAAGATCCGTAATTGTAAATGCTTTAAGAAAATTTGAAAGTGCCGGCGTCATTGAATCCCGTTCCTCTGGTATGAAAGGAACTTACATCAAAGTGTTAAATGATGTCGTATTTGATGAGCTTAAAAAATTAAAGAATAAATAAGATGAATATGAGCTTCGCGCAGGTCGCGGAGCTCTTTTTTCGTTGTACGCCTTTATGAAGGCGTACAACAGGAGCTAGACAACCACGAAAAAAGTCGCCCAAATAATATAAATATATCTTTTATTTTACCTTGCATTGTCATAAATCATATGATATAATTTGCAAGGCAAAAAATAAACACTCCGCTCAAGCAGCTTCGCCGGTGCCGGAATTAGCTGTCGTCAAACACACGCAGATGCATTTGCTAAACGATAAAAATTAGCAAAATTAAACTAGGTATAATTAATACTAGATGCATAAAGAATAAGCGATTTGCGGTGGACAGGTGATCATGGTGGTAGAAGAATTCAAGCGGGGGAAGACTTAACAAAATGGAGGACAAGAATATGTCAGTAATTAGCATGAAACAGTTATTAGAAGCAGGCGTACATTTCGGACACCAGACAAGACGTTGGAACCCTAAAATGGCTCCATACATCTTCACAGAAAGAAACGGTATCTACATCATCGACTTACAGAAATCTGTAGGAATGGTTGACGATGCTTACAACGCAATCAAAGACTGCGTAGCAGAAGGTGGAAAAATCTTATTCGTTGGTACTAAAAAACAGGCTCAGGATACAATCAAAGCTGAAGCTGAACGTTGTGGAATGTACTATGTAAACAACCGTTGGTTAGGCGGTATGCTTACAAACTTCAAAACTATTGAAAGCAGAATTGCTCAGTTAAAGAAAATCGAAAAAATGGAAGCTGATGGAACTTTCGAAGTATTACCTAAAAAAGAAGTTATCCAGTTAAAGAAACTTCAGGCTAAATTAGAAGCTAACTTAGGTGGTATCAAAGAAATGAAAGATACACCAGACATGATTTTCGTTGTAGATCCAAGAAAAGAAAGATTAGCAATTCACGAAGCACACGTATTAGGTATTCCTCTTGTAGGTATCTGTGATACAAACTGTGACCCAGAAGAATTAGATTACGTTATCCCAGGTAACGATGATGCTATCCGTGCAGTAAAACTTATCGTTTCTAAGATGGCAGACGCAGTTATCGAAGCTAACCAGGGTACAGACGAAGCAGCTGAAGAAGTTGAAGACGCTGAATAATCAGTACAGATACATTTAATTACACTTGGAGGATAAAAGAATGGCTAAAATTAGTGCAAAACAGGTAAAAGAATTACGTGAAATGACAGGCGCTGGTATGATGGACTGTAAGAAAGCTCTTACAAACACAGACGGCGACATGGATGCAGCTGTAGAATACTTAAGAGAAAATGGTTTAGCTAAAGCAGCTAAAAAAGCTTCCCGTATCGCAGCAGAAGGTATCGTTAAAACTGTTGTTTCTGAAGACGGAACAAAAGCAGCTATGGTAGAAGTTAACTCTGAAACAGACTTCGTAGCTAAGAATGAAACATTCCAGGCTTACGTAACAGAAGTTGCAGAACAGGCTCTTACTACAGAAGCAGCTGACATCGACGCATTTTTAGCAGAAGCATCTGCAGCAGAAGAAGGCAAAACAGTTGCTGAAGCATTAGCTGGTAAAATCGCTATCATCGGTGAAAACCTTAAAATCCGTCGTTTCGCTCAGGCAGAAGCTGATTACATTGCTTCTTACATCCACATGGGCGGTAAAATTGGTGTATTAGTTAAAGTTGCTACAGACGTAGTTAACGACGACATCAAAGAAATGGCTAAGAACGTAGCTATGCAGGTAGCAGCTCTTAACCCTAAATACTGTGACAGAAGCGAAGTTTCCGCTGAATACATCGCTAACGAAGAAGCAGTATTAAAAGCTCAGATTGAAAATGATCCTAAAGAAGCTTCTAAACCTGAAAAAGTTAAAATTGGTATGATCAAAGGTCGTATCAACAAACAGCTTAAAGAAATCTGCTTAATGGATCAGATCTATGTTAAAGCTGAAGATGGCAAACAGCCAGTTAACAAATATGTTGCTGAAGTAGCTAAAGCTGCTGGCGCTAAAGTTGCTATCACAGGATTCGTTCGTTACGAATGTGGCGAAGGTATCGAAAAGAAACAGGAAGACTTCGCAGCAGAAGTTGCAGCACAGATGAAATAATCTGGAATAAAGCTGTTAATTCCTAAAAAAGCCTATAAACCCTTGGAAATGTGATGTTTCCAAGGGTTTTTTATTTTTACGAAAAACTTTTGGACTGTCATATCATGGCAATTACCGTCATATCGTAGCATTTGCTTATGTGTAAAATGTGTATCCGAGTTTGTGTCAGAAAAATTGACACAAGAAATTAGATTGTTTAGAGGAGAAAGCATCTGGATATTTGTTTCAAAGAAAACAAGTAACCAGGTGCTTTTTTACGTAGATGGAGGAAGGATATGAAATTTGATTATTATTACGGAGAGGAAGCTGATCAGTTCACATTCTATCGAATACCTAAGATTCTATTTACAAATCCAAGATTAAAACATTTGTCAACGGATGCAAAGCTTCTCTACGGTCTGATGTTAGACCGTATGGGGCTGTCCGTCAAGAATCGCTGGTTCGATGAATACAACCGAGTGTATATCATTTTCACAACAGAACAGATTCAGGAAATGATGGGAAGTGGCGATAACAAAGCCACCAAGATGATGAAAGAACTAGAAAATAAAAAACAGATAGAGAGAAAGAGGCACGGACAAGGCAAGGCTGCTCTAATCTATGTTAAAAACTTTGTTACAGAAGAAAATGGTCCGGATGAGAATCGGGAAAATCACGAGTCTGAAAAACAGGAAACAAGCATGAAACGTGAAAATAACGATTCAAGAATCGTGAAAACCACGAGTCTAGAGTCGGCAAAACCACGATGTAGTAAAACTGATATGAATGAGACAAAAGAGAGTGATACCTATCCTATCCCATCTATCTGTGACAGTACCAGTGCCGATCGATACGATGGGATGGATAAAAGTATCGTAAAGATTACTCGTGACTACTTCACAAAGACTCTTTGCATCGAGGAAATGAAAATGCAGAATTCTGATGAATCGACAGCAAATCTGCTTGATGCAATCCTTGAGATTTTAGTCGATGCCTGTACGACCACAAAACAGACCATTCGTATTGGCGGAGTGGAAAAGCCAGCCGAAATCGTGAAAGGCCGTTTGAAGAAACTGAATATGTTTCACATCGAGTATGTTATGGATTGCTTTGACAGGAGCAGAACGGAAATTAGAAACATCCGTAGTTATCTGCTGACTGCTCTTTACAATGCACCGGATACCATGGATGCCTATTACGCTGCACTTGTCCGTTCTCGTGAAGGAATCGGATTTTGCTAGAACATCTATGGAGGTGAGGCGATGAGAAATAATCACATGACAATTCTAACAAACAACTTTAACCCGAACAATGATGTCGGATTTGTAAAAAACGGAGGTAACGATATGTCTGACACAACTGTGATTGCTGTTGTCAACCAGAAGGGTGGGACCGGGAAGACGACAACAACCGAAAATTTAGGGATTGGTCTTGCCAGGGCCGGCAAACGCGTCCTTCTTGTGGATGTGGATCCGCAGGCGAGTCTTACGGTAAGTCTTGGCTGGCCAATGCCGGACGAAATGAAGGTCACCCTGGCCGATCAGCTCGAGAAGATCACCGATGAAAGGAGCATTTACCCGACGGAAGGGATCCTTCACCATGAGGAAAATGTGGATCTCATGCCTGCTAACATCGGACTTTCTGCCATGGAGGTGTCGCTGGTCAACGCCATGAGCCGTGAAAATGTCCTGAAGCAGTATCTGGCAAATGTTTC
>JAKSRP010000038.1 GCA_024403555.1 Lachnospiraceae bacterium
TATCCTTGAAACGAAAAAGCAAATTGAATCTCAGATCCTTGTACGTAAGTAATCAGAAGTTTTAAACAGTTAATGCAAAACACTAAGCTGTAGGATAACCCTACAGCTTTTTGTAGTTTTGTAGTTTTTGGGTAGGAGGAATTAATATGAAAATAATTATGTTGGGCGCTCCAGGAGCAGGAAAAGGAACTCAGGCAAAAATGATCTCTGAAAAATATGATATTCCACATATTTCTACAGGTGACATTTTCAGAGCAAACATTAAAAATGGTACTGAACTTGGTAAAAAAGCAAAAAGCTATATGGATCAGGGTCTTTTAGTACCAGATGAATTAGTAGTTGATCTCGTAGTTGATCGTGTACAGCAGGATGACTGCACAAAGGGTTACATCTTAGACGGTTTCCCACGTACAATTCCTCAGGCTGAAGCTTTAGATGCAGCTTTAGGCGAAGACAAAATTGATTATGCAATCGATATCGAAGTACCAGACAGCAACATCGTTGAACGTATGGGCGGAAGACGTGCTTGCGTAGGCTGTGGTGCTACTTATCACATTGTTTACAATCCAACAAAAGAAGAAGGCAAATGTGATAAATGTGGTGAAGCATTAATCTTACGTGATGATGACAAACCTGAAACAGTTCAGAAACGTCTTGATGTTTATCATGAACAGACACAGCCATTAATTGACCATTATACAAAGGCTGGTTCCTTAGTAGAATTTGATGGTACATTAGATATCAACGTAGTATTTGAAAATATTATTAAAGTTTTAGGATAGGTAATAAAATGGCAGTAACAATCAAGTCTAGTCGAGAAATTGAATTAATGAGAGAGGCTGGAAGAATTCTTGCAATTACCCATGAAGAGCTTGGGAAAGCAATCAAGCCTGGAATGTCTACCTATGATATTGACCATTTGGGTGAAGAAATCATTCGAAGCTATGGATGTATTCCTTCCTTTTTGAATTATCAGGGTTATCCCGCTTCTATCTGCGTATCTGTTAATGATGAAGTTGTTCATGGAATTCCAAACAAAAGACGCATTATCAGAGAAGGAGATATTGTCAGCTTAGATGCAGGAGTAATTTACAAAGGCTATCATTCAGATGCTGCAAGAACTCATGCAGTTGGAGAAATCTCAAAAGAAGCTAGGCGTCTTATTGATGTGACAAGACAGAGCTTCTATGAAGGCATTAAATATGCAAAAGCTGGAAATCATCTCTTTGAAATTTCGAGAGCAATTCAGAAATATGTTGAAGCAAATGGATTTTCAGTTGTTCGAGATCTCGTAGGACATGGAATAGGAACAAATCTTCATGAAGCACCGGAAGTTCCAAACTTTGCACAAAAGCGTAAAGGAATGAAGCTTCGAGCAGGAATGACTTTAGCAATTGAACCGATGGTAAATGCAGGTCATTATGATGTGTGCTGGTGTGATGATGAATGGACGGTAGTTACTGCTGATGAAAGCTTATCAGCTCACTATGAAAATACAATTCTGATCACAGAAGAAGGCTATGAAATCTTGTCTCTGAGATAAAACGAGGAGGAGAAGATGGATTACAAAAAAGGATATTTTGCAACATCAAAAGCCGGTCACGATAAAGGGAAATGTTATATCGTTGCCTATGCGGATGAAATGTATGTTTATCTTGTAAATGGTGTAACGAAGAAATTAGAAGCACCAAAGAAAAAGAAAAAGATGCATATTCAAATACAGTGTTGCATTGATGAAGAACTTGAATTAAAATTAAAAGATGACTGTAAAATAAGTAATGAAGATATTAAGAATGCTCTTGAAAGACATCTGAAGTAGCCAGATGTCTTTGGGCATTTCATTTGTAAAGATTTTAGGAGGATTGGAATGGCAAAATCTGAAGCTATTGAAATTGAAGGCGTTGTAATTGAAAAACTTCCAAATACAATGTTTAAAGTAGAAATCGAAGGCGGACACATTGTTCTTGCACATATCAGTGGTAAATTAAGAAAGAACTACATCAAAATTATCCCAGGCGATAAAGTAACACTTGCATTATCCCCATATGATTTAACAAAAGGACGTATCATCTGGAGAGCAAAATAATTAGAAAATATTTTAGAAAATCACTTGTATTATTGAAATTTACATGATATAATTGTATCCGAACGTTTTTGGGAAAGGAGATTAGTGTAATGAAGGTAAGAGCATCAGTTAAACCAATTTGTGAAAAATGTAAAGTAATCAAACGCAAAGGCTCAATCAGAATTATTTGCGAAAACCCAAAACACAAACAGAGACAGGGATAAGAATATTGTTATTATCTTAAACAATGGCAGATCCTTGCTTTTGTTGTGTCAATTTTTATTCATGTTTAATTTATTTAAATAGGCGGCTGCAGCGTGACGCACCAGGAGGTGTTGTTCGTGCTGATATTATATAAAATGAATTTAACAAACCACTATTAAAGAATGAGGTACATATGACATTTCACCGTACGCGGATATGTAGATCGTTGCTTTAATGCTAAATTGTAATTAATCATTATTTTATTTTTGGAGGAAAAAACATGGCACGTATTTCAGGTGTTGATTTACCAAGAGATAAACGTATTGAGATTGGACTTACATATGTATATGGAATCGGTCTTACAAGCTCTAAACGTATTCTTGCAGAAGCAAATGTTAACCCAGATACACGTGTTCGTGATTTAACAGATGAAGAAGTTAAAAACATTCAGACTGTTATCAACGATACACAGGTAGTAGAAGGTGATTTACGTAGAGAAATCGCTATGAATATCAAGCGATTAAAAGAAATTGGATGTTACAGAGGTAAACGTCATAGAGTTGGACTTCCAGTTCGTGGACAGAAAACTAAGACAAATGCTAGAACTCGTAAGGGTCCAAAACGTACAGTAGCTAACAAGAAAAAATAATTATAGATAGTTGTTTTAATTTTTGATACCTATAGGAGGATTAGGTTAATGGCAAAGAAAGTTACAAAAAAAGTGACTAAAAAACGTGTTAAAAAGAATGTCCAGCACGGACAGGCACATATCCAGTCATCTTTTAACAATACAATCGTAACATTAACTGATGCAGCTGGTAATGCTCTTTCTTGGGCAAGCGCAGGTGGTTTAGGATTCAGAGGTTCTAGAAAATCCACACCATATGCAGCTCAGATGGCAGCTGAAACTGCAACAAAAGCAGCATTAGTTCATGGTTTAAAAACAGTAGACGTATTTGTAAAAGGACCAGGTTCAGGTCGTGAAGCAGCAATCCGTGCTCTTCAGGCAACTGGCTTAGATGTATTATCTATCACAGATGTTACTCCAGTTCCACATAACGGCTGTCGTCCACCAAAACGTCGTCGAGTTTAATTAGGAGGTTTGACATAAAATGGCAGTAGATAGAACTCCAGTCTTAAAAAGATGTAGATCTTTAGCATTAGACCCAGTATATTTAGGAATTGATAAAAAATCTAATAGACAGGCTCGTAGAGGAAGAAAATTATCCGAATATGGTTTACAGCTTCGTGAAAAACAGAAAGCTAAATTCATCTACGGTGTATTAGAAAAACCTTTCAGAAACTACTATGCAAGAGCTGAAAGAATGCGTGGTTTAACAGGTCCTAACTTAATGACATTATTAGAATTAAGATTAGACAACGTTGTATTCCGTTTAGGTTACGGTAGAACACGTAAAGAAGCTAGACAGATCGTTGACCACAAACATATCACAGTTAACGGCAAAATCGTTAATATTCCATCTTACCAGGTTAAACCAGGTGATGTAATCGAAATCGCTGAAAACAAAAAAGGTTCTCAGAGATATAAAGATATTATTGAAGTAACAGGTGGACGTATGGTTCCAGCTTGGTTAGAAGCTGATCAGGAAAATCTTAAAGGTATCGTAAAAGAATTACCTACAAGAGATGAAATCGACGTACCTGTAAACGAAACACTTATCGTCGAATTATATTCTAAATAATAATTTAAATATTAAAGTGTATGTATTCGGAGAGGCTTTGTATAAGCTTCTCCATTCATGCATTAAATATATAATGCGAAAATACCAGGGGAAATCCTGGCATTTTGCGTATGCACCCTCAAACACTTAACACCCGCAAGGAGGGCTCAATGTTAGAATTTGAAAAACCAAGAATTGAGATTGTTGAAATTTCTGAAGACAACAAATATGGATGTTTCGCTGTAGAACCATTAGAAAGAGGTTATGGTACAACTTTAGGTAATTCCTTAAGAAGAATTATGTTATCTTCTTTACCAGGAACTGCTGTAAGTGCTGTAAAGATCAAAGGTGTTTTACATGAATTCAGTTCTATTCCTGGAGTTAAGGAAGATGTTACTGAAATCATCATGAACATTAAAGAACTTGCAATCAAGAACAATAGCTCCTCTAATGAACCAAAAACAGCATTTATCGAATTTTCTGGCGAAGGTGTGGTAACAGCAGGGGACATTAATGTTGATAGTGATATCGAAATTTTAAACCCAGATTTAGTAATCGCTACATTAAGTGGTGGTGCTGACAGCCGTTTAGACATGGAACTGACTATTACAAATGGTCGTGGATATGTTGGTGCTGATAAATCTAAGAGAGAAGATGCTTCCATCGATGAAATCGCTGTAGATGCAATCTATACACCAGTAGAACGTGTTAACTTATCTGTTGAAAATACACGTGTTGGTCAGATTACAGACTATGACAAATTAACATTAGAAGTATTCTCTAACGGTACATTATCTCCAGACGAAGCAGTTAGCTTAGCAGCAAAAGTACTTTGCGAACACTTAAATCTCTTCGTTGATCTTTCTGAAAATGCAAAATCTGCAGAAGTAATGATCGAAAAAGAAGACGATGAAAAAGAAAAAGTATTAGAAATGAACATTGATGAATTAGAATTATCTGTTCGTTCCTATAACTGCTTAAAGAGAGCTGGTATCAACACAGTTGAAGAATTAACAAATAAAACTCCAGAAGACATGATGAAAGTTCGTAACTTAGGACGTAAATCATTAGAAGAAGTTTTAGCAAAATTAAAGGAATTAGGTTTATCCTTAAATTCCAGCGAAGAATAAGAATCAAATTAAGACCCGCTTAAGCTGAAGGTTGAAGTAAGCATGGCGAAAAAAACAATTTAGGAGGTCAATTACAATGGCAAAATACAGAAAATTAGGCAGAAAAGCTCAGGACAGAATGGCTTTATTACGTGGACAGGTAACAGCTTTAATCGCTAACGGCAAAATCGTTACAACAGAAGCTAGAGCTAAAGAAGTACGTAAAATCGCTGAACACATCATCGCTTTAGGCGTAAAAGAAAAAGACAACTTCGAAACAGTTACAGTTCAGGCTAAAGTAGCTAAAAAAGACGCTGCTGGCAAGAGAGTAAAAGAAGTAGTAGATGGTAAAAAAGTTACAGTTTACGAAACAGTAGAAAAGGAAATCAAAAAAGATATGCCTTCTCGTTTGCATGCTCGTCGTCAGATGTTAAAAGTTCTTTACCCTGTAACAGTTGATGGCGCTAAAGTTGATTTAACAGGCAAAATCTTCGAAGAATACGGCACAAAATATGCTGGACGTAACGGTGGTTACACAAGAATCGTTAAGATTGGTCAGCGTAAAGGTGACGCAGCTATGGAAGTTCTTCTTGAACTTATCTAGTCTGAATCTGATTTATTAAAACATAAATGGTCGTGGAGAAATCCACGACCTTTTTTCATTTCCATGAAAAACCTTCCGGAAGGAGGCACACACTTTTTTATTCCTCTAAATTATGTTATACTAATGTCTAGCAATCGCTCGGAATATGAGGAGTTAGAATATGAAAATAATTAAAATTCAGGACCTCATTCATCGTTATGTGAGAAAAGATGATGACGGTAAAGAAATAGAGACAATTGAAGCAATTGCTGGCGTTGATTTAGAAGTCGAGAAAGGGCAGTTTATTGCGGTTTTAGGCCACAATGGGTCCGGAAAATCTTCGCTTGCAAAGCACATAAATGGGCTTTTAATGCCTGCAGAAGGTACCGTATATGTAAAGGGTATGGATACCCAGAGTGAAGCAGATATCTGGAAAATCAGGCAGACAGCGGGCATTGTATTGCAGAATCCAGATAACCAGATTGTAGCCAATATCGTAGAAGAAGATGTCGCATTTGGACCGGAAAACATTGGCGTACCAACTGAAGAAATCTGGGAACGAGTTGCGGCTTGCTTAGAAGAAGTAGGTATGACTGCTTACCGCATGTCATCACCGAATCATTTGTCAGGTGGACAGAAGCAAAGAGTAGCAATCGCGGGGATTCTCGCTATGGAACCAGACTGCATTATATTAGATGAACCAACGGCTATGCTTGATCCAAAAGGGCGACAGGATGTTATTAAAACAGTACATCGCCTGAATCAGGAAAAAGGAATCACGATCATCTTAATTACCCATAAGATGGAAGAAGTAGTTGAAGCAGATCGTTTATTCGTAATGGATCATGGCAAAGTAGTTATGAGTGGAACACCGACAGAAGTATTTGCACGAGTAGACGAGATGAAAGGGTATGGACTTGAAGTACCGCCAGCAATGGAACTGACCTATGAACTTCGTAAGGAAGGCCTTCCTTTACCAGAAATTATTATGACAAAGGAAGAATTGGTGAAAGAATTATGTCAATTATCTTAGACAATGTAAGTTTTAAATATAAAGATTCCAGCAGAAGAAATGCACTCACAGACGTTTCTTTAGAAATTAAAAAAGGCGAATTTGTTGGTATTGCCGGGCATACTGGTTCCGGTAAATCCACCTTGATTCAGCATTTTAACGGACTGATCAAACCAACTGCCGGAAGAGTGTTGTATGATGGGCAGGATATTTATGAAAAAGAGTTTTCTTTACGAGAGCTTCGAGGAAAAGTTGGTCTTTGCTTTCAGTATCCGGAACATCAGCTTTTTGAAGTAACCGTATTTGATGATATTTGCTTTGGACCTAAGAATTTAGGTTTAGAGGAAGAAGAAATCAAAAAAAGAGCCGAAGAAAGCATGGAGATGGTAGGCCTAGATGAATCCTACCGCGAAAAATCACCATTTGAATTATCTGGTGGACAAAAAAGAAGAGTCGCAGTTGCCGGTATTTTAGCTATGGAACCAGAATATTTCATTTTAGATGAGCCAACCGCGGGATTAGATCCAAAAGGTCGCGACAAAGTATTAAAACTGTTAAAGAAGATCAACCAGGAAAAGGGCATTACGATCATTTTAGTCACCCATTCCATGGAAGAAATTGCAGATTACGCCGACCGACTCATTGTTATGGATGAAGGAAAAGTGAAATTTGATAATACACCGGCGGAAGTATTTAAACACAAAGAAGAGTTAGAAAGCATAGGACTTACCGTACCATTTGCTGCGGATCTGACCACCGACTTAATGGTAAATGGTTTTGTGCCAGAAGGTAGTCCTGCCATTACATTAGAAGAAGCGAAGGCGATGATTTTAGCTTCTTATAAAAAAGACAGATAAGGTAACACTATGATTAGAGAAATTACACTTGGACAATATTATAAAGGGGATTCCATTTTGCATAAGGCTGATCCCCGTACAAAGATATTAGTGACCATCATCTATATTGTGTCTCTCTTTTTAGCAAAATCCGTTGTGGCATACGCATTTGCTACAGCATTCTTAGCACTGGCTATTTATTTATCTACAGTTCCAATTTCCTATATGGTGCGTGGATTAAAGGCGATTTTTATGATTTTGCTGTTCTCGGTAATCGTTAATATGATCTTTATTCCAGGACGAATACTGATCAACTTTAAGATTTTTACGATTACATACGAAGGCCTTACAACCGCTGGATTGATGGCATTAAGGCTCATTTATCTTGTAATGGGCACATCCTTAATGACACTTACAACAACGCCAAATCGACTGACAGATGGCTTAGAACAGCTGCTAGGACCACTTAAGAAGCTTCATGTGCCAGTGCATGAAATTGCGATGATGATGTCAATTGCGCTTCGTTTTATTCCAATTCTCACAGAAGAATTAGATAAAATTATGAAGGCGCAGATGGCCAGAGGTGCAAGCTTTGATGAAGGCAATCTGATTCAGAAGATGAAAAGTATGGTGCCAATCTTAGTGCCACTTTTCGTATCTGCTGTTCGCCGTGCAAATGACCTTGCAATGGCAATGGAATCCCGTTGCTATAATGGTGGAGAAGGCAGAACAAAGATGAAACCATTGAAATATGAAAAACGCGATGGAAGCATTTTCTTAGCTACAATTGTTTATATGGCTGTGATTGTTGCACTTCGCATTTTGTTATAAAGGAATTAATTTATGAAGCGATTTAAGCTTACTGTTGCTTATGACGGGACAAACTATTGTGGCTGGCAGATTCAGCCAAATGGAATTACCGTGGAAGAGGTGCTCAATACACATTTAAGTGAATTATTAAAGGAAGATATCCACATTATTGGTGCGAGTCGCACCGATTCTGGTGTCCATGCGTATGGGAATGTGGCTGTATTTGATTCGGAAACACGAATTCCAGGTGAAAAGATCAGCTATGCACTCAATCAGAGACTTCCTAAAGATATCGTGATTCAGAAATCAGAACAGGTAGCCGATGATTTTCATCCTAGATACTGTGATACGAGAAAAACATATGAATATCAGATCTATAATGCAGAATTTGAAAATCCATTATTTTCTCGATACAGTCATTTTGTAGGGCGTCCGATGGATATAGAAAAGATGCAGGAAGCAGCTTCTTATATTGTTGGGGAACATGATTTTGCTTCATTTTGTGCGAGCAAAGGGCAGCAGAAAACGACCGTAAGAGAAATCTATGAGCTTAACATTTGCCGTGAAGGAAATCTTGTGAAGTTACGTATTAAGGGGAATGGTTTCCTCTATAATATGGTGCGTATTATAGCGGGAACGCTCATGCACGTTGGAACAGGGCTTTATAAACCAGAGGATGTAAAGGTCATTATTGAGGCGAAGGATCGTAGCAAAGCAGGGCCAACCGCTCCTGCAAAAGGGCTTAGATTAATTGAAATCGAATATTTTTAAGAAAAGAAGTTGACACACTCGGACTCGTGTTTTATAATAATTCAATGTGACAACATATGCGTGATTATATTCGGCCACAGCCCCGGTTCGGATATTTTCAATAGATCACGGGATGAGAATCCTATTATTCAAAGGGTATTGGATGGATGAATACCTGGACGGAATAGAAACATCGAACTGAAGTTTAATATTTTCGACATTTATTCAAGGAGGAACACCATGAAAAGTTTTATGGCTAGCCCATCTACCATCACAAGAGAATGGTATGTTATTGACGCTGAAGGAAAAACATTAGGTCGTTTAGCTTCTGAAGTTGCTAAGATCTTAAGAGGTAAAAACAAACCTATCTATACACCACACATCGATACAGGTGACTATGTAATCGTTGTAAACGCAGAAAAAATCAAAGTTACTGGTAAAAAATTAGACCAGAAAATCTACTATCATCACTCCGACTACGTTGGTGGTATGAAAGAACAGACATTAAAAGAAAAACTTGCTAAAAAACCAGAAGATGTTATTACTCTTGCAGTAAAAGGTATGCTTCCAAAAGGTCCTTTAGGAAGAGCAATGATCAAGAAACTTCATGTTTATGCTGGTCCAGAACACAAACAGCAGGCTCAGCAGCCAAAAACATTAGACATCAACTGCTAATAGAAGGAGGACAATACAGTGGCTACAAATAAATTTTACGGAACTGGTAGAAGAAAAAAATCTATCGCTAGAGTATATTTAGTACCTGGTACAGGTAATATCACAGTTAACAAAAAAAGCATTGACGATTTCTTTGGTTTAGAAACATTAAAAGTTATCGTACGTCAGCCATTAACAGCTACAGATACATTAGATAAATTTGACGTAATCGTAAACGTTAAAGGTGGCGGATTCACAGGTCAGGCTGGTGCTATCAGACATGGTATCGCTCGTGCATTATGTGAAGCAGATACAGAAGCTTACCGTCCAACATTAAAGAAAGCTGGTTACTTAACTCGTGACCCACGTATGAAAGAACGTAAAAAATACGGTTTACGCAAAGCTCGTCGTGCACCACAGTTCTCCAAACGATAATCTTTCAATCGAGAGAACCATTCAAAGAAATTACAACCCTCAGAAACTATGTTTCTGGGGGTTTTGTTTTTTCTTATTCATTAAAGTATTATGCAACAAAAAAAGTCGCAGCTTTTACTGCGACT
>JAKSRP010000039.1 GCA_024403555.1 Lachnospiraceae bacterium
CATTCTGACAGAGGTGCCTGGATACGAAGATATCTGCTTTAAGATGAATTATAATACAACTTCTATCAAAGTACCTTCTCATGATGGAACGAGAAGAGGTCTTGAACTTAGTGGACTGATTCGAAATAAAGGGTATACCTTAAATATCAAACGTTTAGAAAGCTGGAATGAAGAAGCAGAGTTTGAAGGCAGTGAATTAGAAAAGAAGAATATGACAAAGATTAATACTGTCCTGACTCATTTAAGAAGAGCAAGAAAAATTCATAAATTAGTAAACTAGTTTATGATCGGGAGGTTACAATGAGTGCAAAAAAAGTTGGTCCATTAATTAAGGACGCAAGAACAAAAGCTGGTTTTACACAGTCAGAGTTAGCTAGCAAGATTCCGAGTCTTACTGCGCCTGATATTAGTAAGGCAGAACGTGGCGAAAAGATGCTTACGCAGGAAGAATTAAAGATGATTGCCAAGCTTACCGGGGTGACACAAAAGTCTCTCCTTGAAGCAGCAGGGTATGGAAAGGGTACAACAAGCTCATCGACATCATCCTCTTCAAGTGCGAATACAACATCCATGAAATTAACTGCGACTGAAAAGAAGTTAGTTGAGCTTTACCGTGCGGCAACTTCAGAAAAGAAGAAGGAAGCCATGAAGGTATTAAAAGGAGAAGGCACAGATACCGAAGAAATCATCTCTAATATTTTAGGAACAGCAGTAGAGATGCTTATGAAAAAATAATAATTTCAGGATATAGAAAAATCCCACACATGATTGTGTGGGATTTTTTTCATACATTTTATTATGCATATACAATTACGGCTACTAATTCTACAACTTCATCTGTTTTGTTTGTGATGCTGTGACCTGTTCCGGCAGGACATACGGTTACATCACCAGCAGAAACAGTAACTTTTGTTCCGTTGTCATCATATTCAGCAGTACCTTTGATGATGTAGAATAATTCACTGTCTGTTTCATGAACATGGAAGCCAATGCCACATCCTGGATTTAATGTGATTTTACCAAAAAGACGGCCTTTTTCATTTAATTCTTCGGCTGTGGAAAAATGTGTAATCTGTACAGTTCCGTCGCCATCACGCATATGTTCTCTTAATTCGATTTTGCAATCCTGTGCTTTTCTGATCATAATTCGTACCTCCGTAAACATTTTTAACAAATTCTATATAAAATGTACCATAAAAAAGGTACAAAAACAACGAAACAATGGTATAATAATAAACGGGACTGTTTTTAGGAGGATAAGAATGAGACTTCAGATTACAACGAAGGGACATTTTGTTGCATTCCCGGAGTACAAACAAAATCTTGGTTTTATGGAACAACCATTTCGTATTCGAACAAGTGAAATCGAGGAATACATAGATGCTTTGCATGTGAATTATCATACCTATGAGATGGGAAAAGCAGAAGGTGACGAAAGCACCTATATCGGGAAAAAAGGGATGATGATTTATATGACGGGTGAATCTGAAGGCGTTTGTATTTTTGAACGTTATCGTCCGATTAAAACAGAAGAGGAATTGAATCGTATTATTGAAGAGTTGAGAGAGGTTTGGAAGAACGATCATGAATTGTAGTATTTACACGCATGGGAAACATTTGATTTATGGAATGACCATTTGTTTGTTTTTGATGGTCATGATGCTTGTTGGAACGGTAAGAGTTTCTGCAGCTGACATTCGAAAAGTAACAGCGAACAGCTTGAAGGTAAGATCCGGGGCATCGACTTCTGCAGCAGCCATCGGAGGCTTAACAAAAGGCGAAAAGGTTACTTGTCTTGGAGCATCTGGTGACTGGATGAAGATTAAGTTTGACGGAGGAACCGGATATGTAGCTTTAGCATATTTAACAAAAGCAGAAGAGAAGACTACAGTAGCTGCGACTGCTGAAAAAGCTGATACTATAACGAATAATACAGCTACAACTTATAAACGCTATGTAAAAGCAGATTTCTTGAGTATTCGTAAAGGACCTTCTGTTTTGAAAGAAGCAATTGGGGAATATGTTTACGGCGATAAGATTACCTGCTATGGCAAGGAAGGGAACTGGACAATCGTTAAGTATAATGGACAGAAAGCTTATGTATACACTTCCTATCTTGTAAAAGAAAATCCAGGTACTACTCCTCCGGAAGAAAAAACGATCGACAAAGTTGTCAATGCAGTGGCTAGTGTTGCAACAACTGCAAAGAAAGTTACTGCTTATACTATGTATGTAAATTGTACGGATTTGAATGTACGTGCAAAGGCAGATTCTAAGAGCAAGATTATTGCAGTTTATTATACAGGCGATGCGATTAAGTGCTACGGAACAAAAGGGGACTGGACAAAAGTCATTTGTGATGAAGGCGAAGGATATATGTTCACTTCTTATCTGAGCAAAAACAAAGTAGCAAAAGATGCTTATGAAAGCAATGGCAAGGGTAGCGACGTAGCTGCTTATGCGAAAAAGTATCTTGGACTTCGATACGTATGGGGCGGCGAAAGTCTTACAAAAGGTGCTGACTGCTCCGGATTTACAAAAGCAATTTACAAACACTTTGGCTACAATCTTCCACACAGTTCTGTATCTCAAAGAAGCAGTGGATTTGCCGTTTCTTCAGCTGATAGAAAACCTGGTGATTTAATCTGTTATAATCAGAAGAATGGCGTAGGCCATGTAGGAATCTATATTGGCAACAACCAGGTAATCCATGCATCTGGAGAAAAGACAGGTGTTAAGATTTCTACCTGGAATTACAGAAGTGTAAATTGTGTAAGAAGACTGATCAAATAAACTCTCGATATAAAATTTATAGATAAAAAAAAAGATACAAAATCAAAAACATGATTTTGTATCTTTTTTTGTACATTTAAAAATGTTTTAAATTCAAATAAATTTATAAAAAAAGCTTGACAATCAAAATTTTCGTGATAATATAGTCACAAAAGATTTGAAAATCAAATCAATTTAAAATCAAAGGAGAAAAGAAATGTTTGCAAAGATAAAAGGCACAGGATCCTATCTTCCAGACAATGTGCTGACGAATGAGATGTTAACTACGATGGTAGAAACCTCTGATGAATGGATCAAAAGCCGAACAGGTGTGGAACAAAGACACATTGCAAAGACTGAGACGGTTGCATTCATGGCAGGTATTGCTGCTAAACGAGCACTCGCGGATGCATCAAAGTCGGGAATAAAAGCAGAAGATCTTGAACTTTTAATTGTATGTACCTGTTCTGCAGAGCAGATGGTTCCCTGTGTGGCATGTGAAGTTCAGACCTATATCGGTGCAATAAATGCAGTTTGCTTTGATATCAATGTTGCCTGTACTGGATTTATCACTGCATATCAGCAGGTGGCAGCGCAGATGAAAGCCGGAATGATTAAGACTGCTATGATCATTGGCGTAGAATCCTTATCGAACATGATGGATTTTAAAGACAGAGGAACCTGTATTTTGTTTGGGGATGGCGCAGGGGCAGTAATATTTTCTTGCAATCAAGGGGAGAACTTGAAAATCCCTGTTATTTTACATGCGGATGGAAGCAAAGGGCATGTACTTACTGCCTGCTCCGGTCTTGGAATGGAGAAAGCACCATATCCACAAAAAATTGCAATGGATGGAAAAGAAGTATTCCAGTTTGCAGTTCGTAACGTACCAGCAGTCATCAAAGAGCTTAGTGCGCTATGTGATGCTTCCTTAGAAGATATTGATCTTTTTATTCTTCATCAGGCCAATAAGCGAATTGTAGAAGGGGTATCAAAGAAGTTAAAACAGGATATCAAAAAATTTCCAATGGACATGATGTACAACGGTAATATGTCATCTGCAAGTATACCGGTTTTATTAGATGAACTAAATAAAGCTCATAAATTACGTCCGGGCATGAAACTCATTTTTGCAGGTTTTGGCGCAGGCCTTACCTGGGGCGGCATGTATCTGGAATGGTAATTTAAAAATATAAAAAATAATACATATCAATCAAAAATTTTTAATTTATGGAGGAAAACAAAGATGTTTGAAAAAGTAAGAGATTTAATCGTAGAAGAAATGGGTGTAGAAGAAGATGTTGTAACAATGGAAGCAACTTTTAAAGATGATTTAGAAGTAGATTCTTTAGACTTATTTGAAATGGTTATGACATTAGAAGATGAATTTGAAATTGAAATTCCATCAGAAGATTTAGCTGACATCACAACCGTTGGTAAATTAGTAGCTTACTTAGAAAGCAAATGTGCATAAGAAAATAATTCGTAGAAAAGGTTAGGACAATGGAAACAGCAATTACAAAATTATTAGGTATTAAATATCCAATCATTCAGGGTGGTATGGCCTGGGTAGCAACTTATGAATTAGCTTCTGCAGTATCAGAAGCAGGCGGTCTCGGAATTATCGGCGCCGGTGGAGCTCCAGCATCCTGGGTAGAAGATCAGATTCATAAAATGAAAGAACGTACAGACAAACCATTTGGTGTAAACTTAATGCTTATGAATCCAGAAGCAGATCAAATTGCCGAAGTGATCGCGAAGGAAGGTGTAAAAGTTGTAACAACAGGTGCAGGAAATCCAGAAAAATACGTGCCTATGTGGAAAGAAGCAGGAGTTAAGATTATTCCGGTTGTTGCAAGTGTAGGTCTTGCAAGACGCATGGAAAAGTGTGGTGCTGATGCAGTCATTGCAGAAGGAACAGAATCCGGCGGACATATCGGTGAGACAACAACGATGGCACTGGTTCCACAGGTTGTCGATGCAGTTGATGTTCCGGTAATCGCTGCCGGTGGCATTGCAGACGGCCGTGGAATGGCAGCTGCATTTATGCTTGGAGCAAAAGCAGTTCAGATGGGAACGGTATTTGTTGCATCCAAAGAATCCATTGTACACAAAAACTACAAAGCCAGATTAGTAAAGGCTAAGGATATCGATACAAAGGTTACCGGTAGATCAACAGGTCATCCGGTCAGAACCATCCGTAATCAGCAGACCATTAAATATTTAAAATTAGAAGCAGAAGGTGCTTCTTTAGAGGAGTTAGAAAAGTTAACTCTCGGTGGTCTTAGAAAAGCCGTTATAGAAGGAGATATCAAAACCGGTTCTGTAATGGCAGGACAGATTGCAGGTCTTGTAAAAGACGTAAAAAGCTGCAAGGAAATTATCGAATCCATCAATGATCAGGCAGAGCAGTTATTAGGAGGTTGTCAGTATGAGTAAAATTGCATTCCTTTATCCTGGACAGGGCGCACAAAAATGTGGTATGGGACATGATTTTTACAAGGAGAGTGAAATTGCTAAAGCCGTATATGATGAGGAGACAGAGGTGACAGGAATGGAGGTTCCATCCCTTTGCGTTGAAGAAGATGATCTCTTAAACCGTAACGACTATACACAGATTACACTGCTTACTACATGCATTGCCATGACAAAAGAAATTATGGCAAATGGACTTATGCCAGACATGACTGCTGGATTAAGCCTTGGTGAATATGCTGCAATTTACGCTGCAGGTGGCTGCAGCGTAAAGGAAGCAGTGGCTATGATCAAAACCAGAGGCGAACTCATGCACAGTGCAGTGCCGGACGGATCTTGTGGTATGGCGGCAGTATTAGGACTTGATGCAGAGACAATCAAATCTGTATTAGAAGACAACGAACAGGTATTTGTAGCAAATTATAACTGTCCAGGACAGATTGTAATTACAGGAAATAACAAAGCAATTGAAGAAGCAACACCTGCTATTAAAGCAGCAGGAGCAAAAAGAGTCATTCCACTTGTCGTAAGTGGACCATTCCACTCCCCATATTTAAAGGAGGCAGCAAGCAAGCTTCGAGAAACTCTTGATGAAACACAGTGGATGAAACTTCAGATTCCATATGTGACAAATGTTACTGCAGAAATTGTGGAAGATATCACAAAAACTCCAGAATTATTAGAAAAACAGGTATCATCTTCCGTTATGTGGGAACAGAGTATGCGAAATATGATCGCTAATGGCATCGATACCTTTATCGAAATCGGACCAGGAAAAACCTTATCCGGTTTCATGCGTAAAATTGACAAAAAAGCAAAGATGTATCGCATTGAAACAATGGAAGATATGAAGAAAATCTGTGAAGAATTAAAGGAGATTAATGAATGAAACAGAAAAAAACAGCTTTAGTAACCGGTGCATCCGGCGGAATCGGCCGTGCAATCGCAATCAAACTTGCAAAAGATGGTGCTCAGGTTGCGATTCATTTTAACGGAAATGAAGAAAAAGCATTGAATATAAAAAAAGAAATCGAAGAATTTGGTGGCATCGCAGAAGTGTTTGGATGCAATATCGCTGATTTTGATGAATGTGAAAAGCTCATCAAAGCGGTTAAGAAAACCTTCGGAAGCCTTGACATTTTAGTAAATAATGCAGGAATTACGAGAGACGGATTAGTAGCACGTATGTCAGAAAAAGATTTTGACGATGTCATCAATACAAACTTAAAGGGAACATTTGCATGTATCCGTCATAGTGCAAGAATCATGATGAAACAGCGAAAAGGAAGAATTATCAATATTTCTTCAGTCAGTGGTGTTTCTGGAAATGCCGGACAGGCAAATTACTGCTCCTCAAAAGCAGGAATCATCGGTCTTACAAAGTCCGTTGCCCGTGAGCTTTCCGCAAGAAATATAACCTGCAATGCGGTTGCTCCAGGATTTATTAAAACAGAAATGACAGACGTTTTATCCGACGATATCAAAGCAGCAATGAAAGCGCAGATTCTTCTTGGAAGAATCGGGGAACCAGAAGATATCGCAAATGCTGTCGCATTTTTAGCATCGGAGGACGCATCGTATATTACAGGCCAGACGTTAGTCGTTGACGGCGGAATGGTTATGTAGGGAGGAAATAGTTATGAAAAAAAGAGTCGTTATTACCGGAATGGGTGCAGTCACTCCGCTTGGAAATACCGTGCCGGAATTCTGGGATGGAATCAAAGCCGGTAAGGTTGGAATTGGTCCAATCACTAGATTTGATTCAACAAATTATACAGCAAAGGTTGCAGCGCAAGTAAAAGATTTTGATCCAAAAACAAGAATCGACCGTAAAGCAGCACGCCGAATGGAAGGATTTTCCCAGTATGCAGTTGCGGCAGCTAGAGAAGCCGTAGCAGATGCATCCTTAGATATGGCAAAGGAAGATCCATTCCGCGTAGGTGTTATCATCGGTTCTGGAATCGGTGGTCTTCCTACCATGGAAGCGGAACACAAAAAATTATTAGAGAAAGGTCCAAAACGAGTAAGCCCAATGATGATTCCAAACTTCATCGCAAATATGGCAGCTGGTAACGTGGCAATTGATCTTGGAGCTAAGGGCAAATGCACCAACGTGGTAACTGCATGTGCTACAGGAAGCCACTGTATCGGGGATTCTTTTAGAGAAATTGCCTACGGCATGGCAGATGTTATGATTTGTGGTGGCAGTGAACATGCAATCACCCCACTTTCAGTTGCTGGCTTTTCGAATATGACAGCATTAACAAAAGAAACCGATCCATTAAAGGCATCCAGACCATTTGACAAAGAAAGAAGTGGATTTGTTATGGGGGAAGGATCTGGAATCTTAGTTTTAGAAGAATTAGAACATGCAAAAGCAAGAGGTGCCCACATTTACGCTGAAGTATGTGGTTATGGTGCAACTTGTGATGCATTTCATATCACATCCCCAGCAGAAGATGGAAGTGGTGCAGCAAAAGCGATGGAACTTGCTATGGCAGAAGCTGGTGTAAAACCAGAAGAAGTAACGTATATCAACGCACATGGTACAAGTACACACCATAACGATTTATTTGAAACAAGAGCAATCAACCTTGCTTTTGGAGAAGCAGCGAAAGGATTAAAGATCAATTCCTCGAAATCCATGATCGGACATCTCCTTGGAGCTGCTGGTGCAGTAGAAGCAATTGTATGTGCAAAATCCATCGAAGAAGGATTTATCCACCAGACCGTTGGTACTACTACTCCAGATGAAGAATGTAACCTTGATTACTGTATTGGCAAACCGGTAGAAATGGATGTAAATGTTGCAATTTCCAACTCTTTAGGTTTTGGCGGACATAACGCATCTCTTTTACTGAAGAAATATGAGGGATAAAAATGGAATACAATCAGATTTTAGAGCTTGTTCGAGAAGTCTCAAATGCAGGACTTTCAAGTTTTGAATACAAAGAAGGGGATGTTGCAATCTCCATGAGCTGTCCGGATACGAGTGCCCAGGCGATTGTGCAGGCACAGACAGTAGCAAATGCTACACAAGGCGTGGCTGTAGCAAAAGCAGAAACGAATGAACCGGCAATCATCGGAAAAGTAGTGAAATCCCCACTGGTAGGAACATTTTACGTTGCACCGGAAGAAGGAGCAGATCCTTTTGTCTCTGTTGGAGATCACGTGAGCAAAGGGGAAACTCTTGCAATTGTAGAAGCAATGAAGCTTATGAACGAAATTGAATGCGAATTTGAAGGAACGGTTGCAAAAATACTCGTAGAAAATGGTGAAATGGTTGAATATGGACAGCCATTATTTGAAATTAAAGAATAAATATATGGATGGAAGGAGCAATTATGAGATTAGGTGTAAAAGAAATTGAGGCAATCATTCCTCACAGACATCCATTTCTTTTAGTAGATTATATAGAAGACTTTGAACCAGGTCAGTGGGCAGTTGGTTACAAATGCGTAACCTTCCGTGAAGATTTCTTTAAAGGACATTTTCCTCAGGAACCAGTGATGCCTGGGGTACTTACGATTGAAGCACTTGCTCAGGTAGGTGCGGTTGCAATCCTTTCTTTAGAAGAGAATAAAGGAAAGCTTGCTTACTTTGCAGGAATCAATAAATGTCGTTTTAAAGGCAAAATTGTCCCTGGTGATAAAGTGAAATTAGAAACGATAATTATTAAAAATAGAGGTTCTATCGGTGTTGGGGAAGCAATCGCTTCCGTAGATGGCAAAGTGGTTGTGAAAGCAGAGCTTATGTTCGCAGTAGGGTAGGAGAGAACAATGATTCAGAAAGTATTAGTCGCAAATCGAGGCGAAATTGCAATCCGAATTATTCGTGCCTGTCGTGAAATGGGGATTGAGACGGTCGCGGTTTATTCAGAAGCCGATCGAGACTCTCTTCATGTGATGCTTGCGGATGAAAGTGTATGCATTGGACCTGCGAATGCGAAAGAAAGTTATCTGAATATGGAACAGATCATCAGCGCTACCATTTGCAGTGGAGCGGATGCGATTCATCCTGGCTTTGGCTTTTTGTCAGAAAATGCTTCCTTTGCGAAGTTATGTGAAAGCTGTGGCATCACATTTATCGGACCAGATTCTGCGACGATTGCAAAACTTGGTAACAAGGCAGAAGCAAGGAGAACGATGATCAATGCAGGCGTTCCTGTAATTCCTGGAAGCGAAGAAATGGTTATCGATGAAGTAAGAGGCCTTGAAATTGCAAAAGAAGTAGGATTTCCGGTCATCATCAAAGCCGTTTTAGGTGGTGGTGGAAAAGGGATGCGTGTTGTATACAAGGAAGAGAATTTTATTTCTCTGTTTTTAACAGCTAGAAAAGAGTCTGAGGCCGCATTTGGCGATGGTCACATGTATATTGAACATTATGTGGTCAATCCAAAGCACATTGAGTTTCAGATTTTAGCCGATTCTTTTGGAAATGTGATTCATCTTGGCGAACGTGACTGCTCCATTCAGAGAAATCATCAGAAAATGATTGAAGAAGCGCCATCTACCGCTCTGGATAATAAGTTGCGAGCAAAAATGGGTGAAACAGAAGTGCGCGCAGCGAAAGCAGCAGGATATACCAATGCGGGAACGATTGAATTTTTATTAGAAGCAGATGGAAGCTTCTATTTTATGGAAATGAATACAAGAATTCAGGTGGAACATCCAGTAACGGAATGGATTACGGGTGTTGACCTGATCAAAGAGATGATTCGTATTGCAGAAGGTAAGCATTTAAGCTATTCCCAGGAAGATATTCATATCCATGGATATGCAATCGAATGTCGAATTAATGCAGAAGATCCGTCTAAGAATTTCAGACCTTGTCCGGCTAAGATTTTAAATTTGTATCTACAACACTATCCCATGTTTCTGTAGAATAAGTTAA
>JAKSRP010000004.1 GCA_024403555.1 Lachnospiraceae bacterium
ATACCATATTCAAAAATTTCACGGATGATGGATTTTGATTTGGTCATTTGCATTACTTTTTGAGATAACATAATTTTATCCTCCTGATGATTTATGTAAAAGTTTATACACTTTAGTCTGCTAAATTGCTACTACAGAGAATTGTAACATAAAAAATAGGAATAAAAAACCCCGGATTCATTCCGGGGTTAAAAAATACATTTGTTTAAATGAACGCGAAATCCTATCCGATTACATCGCTCATATCATAAAGACCAGCTTCTTTGCCTGCTAAGTACATTGCTGCACTTACTGCACCTTTACCAAAGATTGCACGGGAATAAGCTGTATGCTTAAATTCGATAACTTCATCCTGGCCTGCGAAGATGACTTCATGTTCACCTACGATTGTGCCTCCACGTACTGCAGAAACGCCAATTTCTTTCTTAGGGCGCTGTTCTCTACGTGTGCTTCTGTCGTAAACATATTCATATTCGTTGTTTACACCTTCGTTGATGGCATCTGCCATAGCGATTGCTGTACCAGATGGTGCATCTAATTTTCTTCTGTGATGTTTTTCAACGATATCAATATCAAAGCCTGCTGGAGCAAGGATTTCTGTTGCCTGCTTTAAAAGCTTTAATAACATATTAACGCCTAAAGACATATTAGCAGAACGAAGAACTGCAACTTTTTTGCTTGCTTCGTCAAGATATGCTAACTGTTCGTCAGATAAACCTGTTGTACATACTACAACTGGAATCTGTCTTTCAACTGCGAAATCAAGTACTCCATTTACTGCAGGAGCTGCAGAGAAATCGATCATAGCATCTGCTTCTACATCACAGTCTTTTAAGTCTGTAAATACTGGATAGCTGTTGTGACCATCATCTACACGGTCAACACCTGCTGCCATTACAGCACCTTCTGTTTCTTCAATAATTTTGCTGATTACCTGGCCCATAACACCGTTACAGCCATGCATAATAATTCTTGTCATGTAAAATTACTTCCTTTGATCTAAATTATAAGATGTTTAATTCTTTCATGATTGCAATCATCTTCTGAGCGTTTGGTTCTTCCATTTCTGTTAATGGTCCACGAACTGCGCCACAGCAGTAACCCATCTCAGCCATTGCTCTCTTAACAGGGATTGGGTTAACTTCACAGAATAATGCGTGACATAAATCAATATATTTAAGCTGTAATTCTCTGGATGTTTTCACATCGCCACGTAAGTAGCTTGCAACGATTTCATGAGTATCTTTTGGTACTACGTTACTTAATACAGAGATAACACCTTTACCACCTAAAGAAAGGATTGGAACGATCTGGTCATCATTACCGGAGTAAAGATCGATATCACCCTGTGTTAAGTTCATGATATCAGCAACCTGTGAAATGTTACCGCTTGCTTCTTTGATACCAACGATTGTATCTACTTCTTTTACTAATTTTGCAGCTGTTGCAGGAGCAATGTTACATCCTGTTCTACCAGGTACATTGTACATGATAATTGGTGTGTCACTGCATTTTGCAATCTCTGTGTAGTATTTTACTAAACCGCCCTGAGTAGCTTTGTTGTAGTAAGGTGTTACTACTAATAAGCCATCAACACCGATATCAGAAGACTTACGGGCTAAATACTCAGCCTCCCTTGTGCAATTAGAACCAGCACCTGCAATAACAGGTACACGTCCTGCTACGTGATCTACACATGCTTTTACAACGTCTAACTGTTCGTCATGAGACATCGTAGAAGCCTCTCCTGTTGTACCACAAATAATGATACTGTCTGTTCCTTCTTCAATCTGAAAATCAATGACACGTTCTAATTCGCTATAATTTACTGAACCGTCTGCATTGAATGGTGTAATTAAAGCCACACCAGCACCTTCAAAAATTGCCATTGAACATATCCTCCTTTAAATACTCTCTTTTACAATATCAACGGAATAAACATTATCGACGTATGGTTTCATACTGTCTGGTAATTCTTTTCCTGTTAAAATCACTTGCATATCATCATCTTTTCTCTGAATCAGTTCAATCAAGGTCTCCTCTGTTACAAGACCAACTGGAACTAATTCTAGAATTTCATCTAATACCAGAATGTCACACTGACATAAATCAATGACTTTTTTCGCATAATTCAAGGAAATCTGAATATTCTTCTTTGTTTCCTCTTTTTCTGCTTCTGTCTGATCACTGTAACACTTATTCTGTTTTTCAAATGTAAAAAACTGAACTTCTGGCTCTATTCTCTTCAAATAATCCAGCTGTTTTGAATCCTTGCCCTTTAAAAATCGAATGATGATGGCTTGCATTCCGCGACTTGCACCACGTACACATAGTCCAACTGCTGCTGCACTCTTGCCTCTGCCTTGACCGCAGAAAACCTCAATTGATCCTTCCATATATATTTCCTCAACTTTTTTGAACAAAACTGAATAAATATTATCGATTTATTGTATCACATGTTGAAAAAAATTCCAACTATACATTGTTTTAAAATCACTTTTCATACAATGGTTTGACTTCTTTTCTATAAATATGAAAGATAAATGCCGTACATAATGATACTGATGCAACTTCTGCGAATGGGAACGCAAACCATACAGCAGCAAGGCCACCGATTTTAGAAAATACATATGCTGCCGGTAATAAGAAGATCAGCTGTCGAACAAGAGATACCATTAAACTTAACACGCCATGACCAAAAGCCTGGAAAGTAGAAGATAATACAATCCCATATCCGGCAAATACAAAGCATACACTGATCGTTCTAAGTGCCTGAATACCAATCGTCATCATATCCGGAGATGCATTAAACATGGATAAGAGTACATCCGGTTTTGTCTGGAAGATAACGCATCCAACAAACATGATTCCTACCGCATACATAATGCTGAGTTTGATTGTTTTGACGATACGATCTGGCTTTTTCGCACCATAGTTATAAGCAATGATTGGAACCATACCGTTGTTAAGACCAAAAACAGGCATAAATACAATACTCTGAAGCTTAAAATATACCCCAAACACCGCAATCGCTGTCTTTGTAAAGCTCATTAAGATTCGGTTTAATCCAAAGTTCATGACGCTTCCGATTGCTGCCATGATAATCGATGGGATACCAATACTATAAATATGGCCTACAACGTCTAAGGACATCTTATGTTTTACTAAATTGATTTCAATTTCTTTATTTACTTTTAAATTCACTACTACTGCTGCAATCGCTGCCACAATCTGTCCGGTTACGGTTGCTAAGGCTGCCCCTGCAACCTCAAGTCTAGGAAATCCAAAAAGACCAAAGATCATGATTGGATCAAGAATCAGGTTGATGATCGTACCCGTCATCTGGGTCACCATAGAAGGAAATGTCTTTCCAGTCGACTGCAGCAACTTCTCATTCATCATCTGTGTAAACATCCCAAAGGACATGATCGTAACGATTCTTACATAAGCAATTCCATATTTTGTGATTACAGGATCTGTTGTCTGTACATGATAAAAAATCTTGCCAAAGAAAATACCAATCATAGCAAACACAAATGCAGTAATAACCGCAAGCTTAATTCCAGTATTTGCAATCTTATTCGCATAATCATATTTTTTTGCACCAAGTGAACGCGATAACAATGCATTTACACCAACACCTGTACCTGTACCAAATGCAATCATCAGATTCTGGATTGGGAAAGCAAGGGATACCGCAGTCAGCGCATCCTCATTTAATCTCGCTACGAAGATGGAATCCACAATGTTATAAAAAGCCATAAACATCATAGAAATCATCATCGGAATTGACATCGTGATCAACAATTTATTTACAGGCATGACGCCCATCTTATTTTCCTGTCGTTTTTCCATCTTTAAGTCTCCTTAATCATTTTTACTAAAGAAGTATTATATGGGAGCATGTGGATTTTGTCTAGGGTAGATTCACGGGCTGCTCGGTACGAGTATACGAAAAAAGGCCCCACGCCAAAAGCGTGGAGCCATGAAAAATCATAAATTTAATATAATTAATCTTCTTTATAGTTTTTGTAAGCTTCGAAATCATCGATAATTGCCTGACTTGGTGCTTTTGTTGCAAGAGAAACAATTACGATACAGATTAAACTGATGATGAAGCCAAGTACTAAGGAATATAATCCTGTAGCTGCGTATAATGTCTGACCGCCAGCAAGTGGAATGTAGTCCCAAAGAATTACAACTGCTGCACCGGAAACTAAACCAGCGATTGCTCCAGGTAAGTTTGTTCTCTTCCAGAATAAGGACATACAAACAAGAGGACCAAAAGCTGCACCAAGACCAGCCCATGCATCAGATACGAGTGCCATTACAGAGCTGTCTGGATTCCAAGCAATAAAGATTGCGATTACTGCGATAATAACAGTTGTGATACGGCCAAGATTTAATACTTTCTTGTCATCCGCATTTGGGTTGATGATGTCTTTGTAGATATCAGAAGATACTGCAGAAGAACATACAAGTAACTGAGAATCAGCTGTAGACATAATCGCTGCTAAGATACCACATAAGAAGATGCCGCCAACGAATGCTAATGGTAACATATCGATAAATACTTTCTTGATCATTTCGATGAATACGGATTCTGCAGATGCAGCGCCAGCTGTTTCACCAAGAATTGTTGGGAATAAGAAAGCACGACCGATTAAACCGATACCAACTGCTAAACCTAAGGATAATACTACCCATACGATTGCGATTGCAGAAGATTTCTTTAATTCTTTTTCGTTCTTAATAGCCATGAAACGAACTAAGATATGTGGCATACCACAGTATCCAAGACCCCATCCTAAGTTAGAGATTATTTCAACAGCTGTGATTGGGTGATCACCATTGTGCATGAAGCTTAAGAAAGAAGCTGCTTCAACACCACTCTGAGCAAGTGTTGGACCAAATGCACCCTTAACGTATCCCCATGCTACGATAGGAACTACTAATAAAGCGATGAGCATTAATGTACCCTGGATAAAGTCTGTTGTACATACAGCTAAGAAACCACCTAAGAATGTATATACTAAGATAACGAGTGCACCTACAAGTAAAGCATAGTGGTAATTTAAACCGAATACAGAATTAAATAATTTACCACCGGAAGCAAGTGCGGATGCAGTATATACAAGGAAGAAGATTACGATGATTACAGAAGATACGCCAAGTAAAATCTTCTTTTCATCATGGAATCTGTTTCCTAAGAATTCCGGAAGTGTCATAGAGTTATTTGCTACGATTGTGTAAGCACGAAGTGGTTTTGCGATGAATAACCAGTTAATGATTGTACCAAGACCTAAACCTACGGCAATCCATGCCTGGCCTGTACCTAAAGCGTAAACAGATCCTGGAAGACCCATCAGTAACCATCCACTCATATCGGATGCCTGTGCGGATAATGCTGCAACTGGACCGGATAATCCACGTCCACCTAAGAAATAATCATCAGCGCCTGTTGTCTGGCGGGAAGACCAGATACCTACACCAATCATCATCACTAAGTATGCAGCAAATGCAACTAAAATTGCGATTGTTGTTGATGTCATATATTTTTCCTCCTAATATAATATAAATCCTGTTTTTTTTTGGGGTTTCCCCCGAATTTGTTTATTTTTAAAGCATCATAAACAAACACAAATCCTATTTTATTAAAGATAAATAATAAATAAAAGCGACAATTATTCATAATCATGATATAATATATGTCAAATTGTCATGCATAGTGTCATGTATTAAAAAAATGATTATATTAATTTACTTTCGAAAGGGATTACCAGATGGATATTAATAAATATACTGTATTTTTAGAAGTTGCCCGTCAGGAAAGCATTTCCCGCGCGGCAGAAACACTTGGCTACACCCAGTCCGGGATCAGCCATACGATTAAAAGATTAGAAAAAGAGATGAATTTGAAGCTGTTTGACCGCAGCCGAAACGGAGCATTTTTAACTGCAGCAGGAAGGGAACTCTATCCAAGTATCGCAGATCTTGTACAGTGTCAGGAACGTGTATCGCAGACGATTGACTCCCTTCACGATCTGGCACGAGGAACGTTAAACATAGGCACGATCACTTCGATTGCCAGAGAATGGCTGCCACCAATTATTCAGCGATTTAAAATTGATTATCCAGATATCCAGATTCACTTTATGGAAGGTGGTAGCGAAGAAATCTTAAACTGGGTAGAAGAGCGTTCTGTTGACCTCGGCTTTATGAGTGGTGTGAATTACCCCGATATCGATTGGATTCCTTTGATGGAAGACCGGTTGATGGCAATCCTGCCTCACCAGGAGATGGAGACACCAGGCCTTGATCTGCCAAATGTTTCCGAGCTTAGTTCTTATCCTCTCAAGCAATTTAATGATCAGACCTTTATTATTTCTGCTCTTGGCATCGACTCCGATATTCACGGTGCATTGGAAAAATACAAAATCCATCCCGATATTCAATACTCCGCCAAAGACGACAACACCATCATTTCCATGGTTGCCTGTGGACTTGGAACGAGTATTCTTCCTGAGCTGGTTTTGCATTCTTCTACCGCGAATGTGATTACCATGCCTTTACTTCCATCGGTCAGCCGTACCCTTGGCATCGCCATCCCGGCAATTGATACTGCATCACCGGCGACGTTAAAGTTTATTGAATATACGAAAGAATTTTTAGGAGTGTCCTAGAGAAAAGCACCAAACTTGCATACACAAAGGGTTGTTCAAGAAGTCATAGGTTTAAAGTTTGAATGTAGTTAGATTCAGATTCATTTGAATATGATATTTATCACATATTTTAAAAAAACAATTAAGTGTGTGATAGCATTTTTTCTACAATGCTCTTAAAGGCGATTTTTGATTCAAAGTGTGATACGAATTTTTGCCGAATGCTCTTTAAAGTAATTTTTGATTCAAAGTGTGATAGTTTTCTCTTAAATATTAAAATAATTGAAGTCTGATTGCTTCTTGAGAAACTCCCACTATCACTAAATTCAAGTTCTGATTAACAAGTGCTGATAGCTATTACACTTCAAATTGAAATCCCAAAATAAGGGCATCACTCAAAAAAAGCAATCACACTATGAATTAAAAACGTTCAATAAGAGCATCGCCACAAAAAAGCAATGACACTATGAATTAAAAACGTTCAATAAGAGCATCGCCACAAAACGAAATCGCACAACAGATTAATAAAACATCCATTTTCCTACGCTTCTTTGTAATCTCCTCTAGAGAAAGTAAGTTCATATCCAATTTTTGCAAATCGCTCTTTTAATCTACCGATATTTTGTGCAGCTTCATTTCCTGAATGCTGCTTATTATCATACAAATTATATTCTTTCTTCGCATGTTCCGGAGAAAGGTTCGGCATCATAACATTCGCCCCTGCTAAAATCGCTTTTTCACGACCTTCCGGATCTAACGTAACCAAAGCAGTTGTTGCCGGAAGCAGCACATTCGGTTTCATAATACGAATCAGGCTAAGTAAAAAGGTTGTCATCTCAACTGTTCCCGTCGGACAATCCTTGAATTTTGTATCATGATGAGGGATAAATGGCCCAATTCCAACCATTTGCGGATCAAGCTCATGAATAAAAGTAAGATCTTTCGCCAACGTTTCACTCGTCTGATAAGGTGAGCCAACCATAAAACCAGTTCCCACGTGGTAACCGATTTCCTTCATATCATAAAGGCACTGCTTGCGATAAGAAAGGGACATACTTTCCGGATGAAGCTTACGGTAATGTTCTTCGTCCGCTGTTTCATGACGAAGCAGATAACGATCTGCTCCTGCATCAAAAAGTCGTTTGTAACGATCGTAATCAAGCTCCCCAATTGATAAAGTTAACGCACATTCCGGAAACATTTGACGAAAAGCGCGTACAATATCTTCCATGCGGTCAATATCAAAATAACCATCCTCGCCACTTTGGAACACAAAGCTTCGATATCCGAGGGCGTAGCCACTCTGACAGGCATCTAATATTTCTTCTTTTGAGAGACGAAAACGCTTACAATTTTGATTCCCACCGCGGATGCCACAATAATAACAGTCATTTTTGCAGATATTGCTAAATTCTACTAATCCTCGCGGGAAGATGCATTTGCCATAGTAGTGGTCGGCATAAGCGCGGGAAATTTTAGCCGCTTCTTCTCTGATTTCTTCTCTATGATCAATAAGATAGGTAAATTCTTCAAGTGATAATATTTTCTTTTCATCTAACTGGTGTAACAGTTCCTGAGCTTTCATATGCATTTCTCCAAACATCTTTTCAATTCCTAGTAAAACAGTCATGATTGATTATAGCATATTTGTATCAAAACGAAAACTTGTCACCGGCAAATATGTGTGCTAGAATGACATTTTGTATGAATAACTCGAAAAATTAATATAAATGATATAAAAAGGAAGTGTAAATATGATTACATCCAGAGAAGACATTCGTAATGTTGCCATCATTGCCCACGTTGACCACGGCAAGACAACATTAGTTGATGAAATGTTAAAACAGAGTGGTATCTTCCGCGAAAACCAGCAGGTTGCAGAACGTGTCATGGACTCAAATGACATCGAACGTGAACGTGGAATTACTATTTTATCCAAGAATACAGCCATCACTTACAATGGCGTAAAAATCAATATCGTAGACACACCAGGGCATGCAGACTTCGGTGGTGAGGTAGAACGAGTTCTTAAGATGGTAGACGGCGTTATCTTAGTTGTCGATGCATTTGAAGGACCTATGCCACAGACAAAATTCGTAACAAGCAAAGCGTTAGCGTTAAACTTACCTGTTATCGTTTGTGTCAACAAGATCGACCGTCCGGAAGCCCGAGTAGAAGACATTGAAGATGAAGTATTAGAATTATTCTTAGAATTAGATGCAGATGATGAACAGTTAGAATGCCCATTTATCTTTGCATCTGCAAAGGCTGGTATTTCTGGTCTTAGCATGGATGATGATATGGAAGATATGCAGCCACTTCTTCAGGCGATTATCGATCATGTACCAGCACCAACTGGGGATCCTGAAGCTGACACACAGGTGTTAATTTCCACAATCGACTACAATGAATACGTTGGTCGAATCGGGGTTGGTAAAGTGGACAATGGTTCCATCAAAGTAAACCAGGAATGTGTCATTGTTAATGCTCACGAAGAAGACAAGTGCCAGAAGGTTAAAATCTCCAAATTATATGAATTTGATGGATTAAATAAAATCGAAGTTACCGAAGCCGGCATTGGGTCAATCGTAGCAATTTCCGGTATTTCTGATATTCATATCGGCGACACTTTATGTTCCCCTGAAAATCCGGTTGCCATCCCATTCCAGAAGATTTCTGAGCCAACCATCGCCATGAACTTTATGGTAAATGATTCTCCGCTCGCTGGTCTTGAAGGCAAATATGTGACATCCCGTCAGCTTCGAGACAGACTTTTCCGTGAATTAAATACAGACGTAAGCTTACGTGTAGAAGAAACCGAAGATACCGATACATTTAAGGTATCCGGTCGTGGTGAGTTACATTTATCCGTATTAATTGAAAATATGCGTCGTGAAGGCTATGAATTTGCCGTAAGTAAAGCGGAAGTATTATATAAGAAGGATGAACGCGGCAAAAAATTAGAACCAATGGAAATCGCAGTCATTGACGTAGACGAAGAATTTTCCGGTACCGTTATTGATAAATTAAGCCAGAGAAAAGGTATTTTACAGAACATGAGTGTGAATGGCAATGGTCAGGCAAGACTCGAATTCTTAATTCCATCCCGTGGTTTAATCGGTTACCGTGGCGATTTCTTAACAGATACAAAAGGTACTGGCGTATTAAATACTTTATATGATGGTTATGGCCCATACTGTGGCGATATTGCTTACCGTAAACAGGGCTCCTTAATCGCATTTGAATCCGGTGAATCCATCACTTACGGATTATTCATCGCCCAGGAACGTGGTACTTTATTTATCGGACCTGGTCAGAAGGTATATGGAGGTATGGTCATTGGCCAGAACGGCAAACAGGATGACATCGAGATCAACGTATGTAAGACAAAACACCTTACAAATACACGTGCATCTGGTGCAGATGAAGCCTTAACTTTAACACCTCCAAGAGTGTTAAGTTTAGAGCAGGCATTAGAATTCATCGACACTGACGAACTTCTTGAAATCACACCAGAAAACATCCGAATCCGTAAGAAAATCTTAGATAAGACAATGCGCTATAGAGCAGCAAGAAATGCAGCAAGCGCAGCGAAAAGTAAATAAAACGAATAAAGGCGTGGTCGAAAACATTGACCACGCCTTACTTTTTTATTTAATTCAATCTCGGAACCTCAACACCTCTCATAAGAATCTGAGGTGCTCCTGTTCCATCAATATATTCTCTTGTAATGATTACAGTTCCGATACTGTCATCTCTTGGAACCTGAAACATAATATCAAGCATGAACTCTTCAATAACTGCGCGAAGTGCACGGGCACCAGTCTTTTTCGCTAATGCTTTTTCTGCAATAGCTTCTAAGGCTTCATCGGTAAATTCAAGCTTAACCTCATCTAAAGCAAGTAGCTTCTGATACTGCTTTAAGATGGCATTCTTAGGTTCTTTTAAGATCTTAACAAGATCTGCCTTTGTAAGTCCGGATAAAGAATACATGATAGGAAGTCGTCCTAAGAATTCCGGAATCATGCCGTAAGCACGAAGATCTTCTACCGTAAACTTGCTTAAGATATTTTCTTCTTTGTCAAATCGGTCTTTTAAATCTGCGCCAAAACCTACAGAGGATTTCTTTGTCAGTCTTTTCTTAATAATATCTTCTAATGCAGGAAATGCTCCGCCGCAGATAAATAAGATATTCTTTGTGTTGATCGTAGTCATTGGGACCATCGCATTCTTGTTGGTTGCACCAACAGGCACTTCTACATCTGCGCCTTCAAGAAGCTTAAGGAGGCCCTGCTGCACTGCTTCCCCACTTACATCGCGGCTGTGAGAGTTTTCCTTCTTCGCAATCTTATCAATTTCATCGATAAAGATAATACCACGTTCTGCTTTTTCTACATCGTTATCAGCATTCTGTAAGAGTTTAGATAACACACTCTCTACATCATCCCCGATATAGCCAGCTTCTGTTAAAGAAGTTGCATCGGTAATCGCAAGCGGAACATGAAGTAAACGTGCTAATGTCTTAACAAGATATGTTTTACCGGAACCAGTAGGTCCAATCATAAGCATGTTAGACTTGTCGATTTCAATTTCATCCATTGTATTGGTCACTACTCGTTTGTAGTGGTTATAAACAGCAACGGAAATCACTTTTTTTGCATATTCCTGACCAATGACATACTGGTCAAGCTGAGCCTTAATCTGATGTGGTGCCGGAAGATTCTTAAGATCTAATGCTGGTTCTTCTTTCTTATCTTCCTTTGCATCAGTCTTCGCTTTTTCCTCTTTTTTGTCTTTTGTCTGATTTCGAGGTCCGCCGCCAAAGCCCTTCATCATCTCATTAATCTGATTCATATCGAAATTATTCATATCGAAGTTATCAAAATACCCATTATTCATCATATCCATGCTGCGTTGCATGCAGTCCGGACAAATATACATATTCTGTGGCATCTTAATGAGCTTCGCACCTGCCTGCTTTTCTGTACGGCGGCAAATGGAACAATATACGTCAAAATTATCAGCCATAATAATCGCCTTTCTATCCTAATAATCTATTGTAAACAAGTCTACTTCGATTCATTCAAAATCTCATCATAGACTTCTTTCATAATCTGAATCCCCTCACGAATCTGCGCATCACTCAGTCGTGCAAATCCAAGAATAAAATGCTCTTTATCAGGTGTTCCTTCAATATAATACCCGGAAATCGGATAAATTCTCACACCTCGTTTCAGTAACATCTCTAAAAAGAGCTCAAAACGGGATAACTTCGGCAATGTAATAAGTACATGAAGTCCCGCAGAAGCTCCCGAAATTATAACATCATCTCCAAATAATTTCAACTCACCAAGCAAACTTGTCACTTTCGCTTTGTAAATGGCTCTCATTCGGTTTAGATGTCTCTCAAAATGTCCTTCTTTTAAGAAATTCCCAAGTACCATCTGATCAATTCTTGATACGGTACAGGAAAAGAAGGAAAGCTGTTCTTCATAGATGGAAAGTAGTTTCTTTGGAAGAACCATATAGCTTACTCGAATCGCAGGAGCAATTGCTTTTGAAAAAGTTCCCATATAGATTACTTTTCCATGGTGATCGCTCCCCTGAAGAGATGGAATCGGTTTTCCCTGATAACGGAATTCACTGTCGTAATCATCCTCTAAGATATAGCGTCCATCCATTTCTTTCGCCCATTTAAGCAAAGCATGTCTTCGTCTGACAGGCATGATAATTCCGGTTGGATATTGATGCGCCGGAGTTACATAAGCAAGCTCTGCACCACTCTTATCAAGCTCATCCACCACGATGCCACCTTCATCCATGGAAATGGCGGTTACCGGATAACCTAGTTTTTCAAACACCTTATAGGACTGAAGATAGGTTGGATTCTCCATGCCCACAGGCATAGTTTTCCCAAGAATCATCGCCAGTAAAAGAAGCAAATATTCCATCCCAGATCCGATGATAATCTGACTGGTGTGACAGTTTACACCACGAGACTGGTGGAGATAATCACGGACCGCACTACGAAGAGATAAATCTCCCTTAGGATCTCCTTTTTGGAAAACCTCGGAATTATCATCCATCAAAACCTCTTTCATTAGTTTTCGCCATGTATTGTATGGAAACATCCCCATATCAACTCCAGAAGGCGAAAAATCATACGGATAACGAATTTCTTCTTCGATTTCCTCCGCCACTTCTTCTCTTACTTCAAGATTTAACTCAAAAAGCTCATCAAGAGAGGATACAAAGTACCCTCTCTTTGGTTTGGATTCAATATAACCTTCCGATAAAAGCTGTCCGTAAGCTAAATCAACGGTATTCCTGCTCACATCCAGATGTGCTGCCAGTTTTCTTGAAGATGGCAGCCTGCTGCCTGGAACGAGAGCACCCGCGCGGATTTCCTGACGAATAAAAATATAAATCTGCTCATATATCGGTTGTTTTTTCTTTGTGTCTATTGAAATTGTTAACATCTATTTTGCAGTTGTAACTGTAATCTTCTTAATTACGACATCTTCAACTGGTCTGTCGCGTTCATCTGTTTCGGTTTCTGCAATGGCATCAAGCACATCCCATCCATCATAAAGCTGACCAAAAATTGTATAGTCATCTCCTAAGAATGGATATCCGCCATATTCATCAAACATTTTTCTCTGTTCATCACTATATTCCTGATAACCATAAGTATCTGGTGTTGCATTTTTGTTCTGAATAATAAAGAACTGACTTCCATTTGTATCAGGACCTGAGTTAGCCATAGCCATAGTACCACGAAGTGGAAGAAGAACATCCGTATATTCATTCTTAAATGGTTCGCCCCAGATGCTTTCCCCACCTGCACCAGTCGCAGTTGGATCACCACCCTGAATCATAAAATCGTCGATGACTCTGTGGAATACAATGCCATCATAGTATCCATTTTCAGCTAAGGTTAAGAAGTTTTCTACTGCAAGCGGAGCTTCTTTCATAAAGAATTTTAAGCAAAGCTTTCCATAACCTTCTACTTCAATTACTGCAATTGTTTCCCCTTTTTCTGGTTTTGCCATCTGATCAATCTTAGATGGTTCACTGATTTCTAATTTGGGATAATTGCTTTCCATCTCTTTTTCTTCTACGGTAGCCTGCGTTGTTTCTTCTTTTTCTTCTGTCTGAGTTGACTCTTCTGCCTCTTCTTTCGAACCACAGGCCATTAAAGAAACAGCTAAAATAAGTCCTAATAATAATGCTAAAATACGTTTTTTCATCGTCTTACTCCTAAATTTATTTTCAATTTATAACATCTCTCGAATTTTATCTGCAGGGAATATAATTCCAACCTGTTTTCTTGCTTCATCAATGATTTTCATCTCAACAATCGAAGCCTTAAGGTAATCATGATCCACCTTGCCTTCTTCCATTAACTTCGCAAAATCTTCAATTTCATAAATCATGTTGTTGCCGGATACTTCACGTTCATCTTCCCAAACAGGAACATCTTCCACACTTCCATCACGATAAAGAATCGTAATCTTCTTTGGAAATGGAATCGTCTCGATGAGCATACATCCTTTTTCGCCCTGAATCTGACTAGGAGTTTTGTGATCCGTTACTTTAGAATATAACACCTGACAGATTTTGTCCGGATAATGCGCCATAATGGCACCTGCACCGTCACAACCATTTGACAAATGGAAGACATCTGTTTTTATGGATTCTGGCATACCAAAAACCTGGGCAAGCGTATGGATTGGATAAACACCGATATCCATAATAGAGCCATTCGATAGTTCCGGCTTAAATGCATTCTCAATAATGCCCTTTTTATAGCTATCGTAACGGCCTGAATACTGGCAATACTGTAACGTAGCAATACGAATATCTCCGAGTTTCGAAAGATTGTCGATGATTGTTTTATTACCTGGTGCATGAGCCGGTCTCATCATCTCCATCATGATAACATTGTTATCTTTTGCGGCCTGTAACATAAGAGAAAGTTCTTCTGAATTAGATGCTATTGGTTTTTCAACCATTACATGTTTCCCATTATTCATCATCATCATAGCATGTGCATAATGATACGCAGTTGGGCTTGCAATATAAATCACATCAATATCATCTGCTTCTGCTAATTCATCTAAATTGTCATAAACCTTTTTTACCCCATATTTATCCGCAAATGCTTTTCCCGTCTCCATCTTTCTCGAATAAACAGCCGCATATTCATAAAGTGGGCTTGTTAAAAGAGCCGTCGCAAACCAGTCTGTAATATAGTTTGTTCCAATTGTTGCTACTCTGATCATATCCATGCTCCTTTTTCTTAAAATCATGAAAATGTAAAAGGACAGCGCCCATCTAAGCACTGTCCGTTCTTTTATTTTTAATTACTTACGGCCACAGCACTTTTTGTACTTTTTACCGGAACCACATGGACATGGTTCGTTACGGCCAACTTTTTTATCTTTTACAACAGTTGTGGAAGTTTTCTGAGCTTTGTAAAGTTCTTTCTGACGTTCTGGTGTTAAGATGTCATTCCACTGTTCTAATGTATATAACCATTCAGCTTTGCATGCAACCATGTTGTAGTATAACTGTTCATAGTTGATATCGATTTTTACAACAGTATCTTCTGTCATGTCATCGATTGGATTTGCTTCATTTAAAGAATCATTGATACCATCTAAGAAACCAACGAAAAGCTTTAAGTCTGTATCATATTTTTCAGCAAGTTCTGCAACTGTGCCTTCCACTACTACTTTATCTGTTAATACTTTTTCATAGATTGCTTTTTCTACTGCAAAATAGTTTAACCAGAATTCCTGTCCTTCACGTGTGTTGTCGTCAAATGCGTATGCAAAATCACGCCAGTCTTTTAATAATGCCATAATCTTTACCATCCTTTATTTATTCTTAATTATATTCTAAAACACAGGCGTAAAATACGCCATTAGACATATGATATCAGAATTCTACTGATTTTTCAACCATTCCATATGCTGTTTGATGTTCTTCTCGTAGCCATTTTCCGATGGATCATAAAAGGTTGTTCCCACAAGAGAATCTGGGAGATATTGCTGATCCACATAATGATTAGGATAATCGTGAGCATACTTATAACCAATGCCATGTCCAAGCTTCGCTGCTCCTTTATAGTGAGCATCACGAAGATGGTTTGGCACACCACTTACTCTCTGCGTACGAACCGTATGTAACGCTTCGTCTATTGCTAAATAGGAAGCGTTGCTTTTGGGTGCAGTCGCTACATAGATGCAGGCCTGTGCAAGGATAATTCTTGCTTCCGGCATACCAATTCGCTCTACCGCCTGAGAGCATGCCACTGCTACCTGAATTGCCTGAGGATCTGCATTACCGACATCTTCACAGGCACAGATCATAATTCTTCGGGCAATAAACTTTTCACTTTCCCCAGCATCAATCATCTTCGCAAGATAATAAACCGCTGCATCGGGATCTGATCCACGCATACTCTTAATAAAAGCAGAAATGGTATCATAATGATTATCTCCCTGCTTATCATAACGAAAGGCCCTTTTCTGAATACATTGTTCCGCAACAGGAAGTGTGATATGAATCTTGCCATCCGCAAGAGGTTCGGTTGTTAAGATACCAAGCTCAATCGCATTCAGCGCAGTTCTGGCATCTCCTTCTGCCATATCTGCTAAGAACTCTAATGCATCGTCATCAATTACTGCATTATAGGTTCCCATCCCCTTATCTTCATCGTAAACAGCACGTAAAAGCAAAGTTTTGATGCCTTCATTAGAAATCGGATGCAGTTCAAAGATATTCGAACGGGAAATCAAAGCTCCATTCACCTCAAAATAAGGATTTTCTGTTGTTGCACCAATTAAGATTACCGTTCCGTCTTCCACAAATGGAAGAAGATAGTCCTGCTGAGCCTTATTGAAACGATGGATCTCGTCGATAAATAAAATCGTCTTTTTGCCAAACATCCCCTGGTTGTTCTTCGCATCTTCCACCGCCTGCTGCATCTCTTTCTTCCCGGATGTTGTAGCATTAAGCTGAAGAAATTCAGCCTGAGTGGAGTTTGCAATTACTTTTGCAAGAGTAGTTTTCCCAGTCCCAGGGGGACCATAAAATATAATAGAGCTTAATTTATCTGCCTTAATGGCACGATATAAAAGCTTGTCTTTTCCAATGATATGTTCCTGACCAACAACTTCTTCTAAGGTAGTTGGGCGAAGTCGCTGAGCAAGTGGAGATTCCTTCTCCATATTCTGTTCTCTCATATAATCAAATAAATCCATTGATATTCCTCCGTCATAGAGTAATAGTAACACGAAACGAAGCATTTGCCTAGAGGAAAATGCGAACATATATTCGAAAAACATTTTTTCAAAGGAACCTTGTGACATTTTTACGATAGTATGATAAAATAGATTATGTATAGAAGGGAGAATTTATATGCAAGCTGAAGATTACCCAATCGATCCAGTGATGCTTCTCAGCGTATTAAACTGCCATTTAAGAGACTACTTTGCTTCTTTAGATATTCTTTGTGAAGAAGTTGGTCTTGATAAAGCAGAAGTCGAAGAGAAGTTAGCAGCTATCGATTATCATTATAATCCTGAATTAAACCAGTTCGTTTAATTTAAAAGGAGGTTTTGCCTATGAGCAAAATTATGTATACAGAAGTTCTTCGTACGACCAATATTGACGAGTACAAAAAGAAAGAACAGGAATTCATCGTTCTCAATGACAAAACCAAAAGCATGATGACAACCAATTTTCGTAAGGTGACTTTTAAGAGTGATCAGATTTGCGCCATTGATTATTCCATTGTTTACGAGGATTTTCAGAATGTTTATATTGAACAGAAATCCAAGGATGACAATGTAGTAACCAAAGAGCTGATTCCGATCACTAAAGAGCAGGCCAATTCCATTTTAGAAGGCGACCTTCAGTTTTTAGCTGACAGTGACGACAATCGCCTTCAGGCATTTTATATGAAGATGACAACTTTAGGCTTAAAACCAGCCTATCGAAAAGAATTTACGAGAAAGACCTTTCATCAAAATCGTTTCTTAGATATTATTTTCGACATGTCCATGACAAGAAAGCCTTACGAAAAGAATGATTTATTTGCACCAAGAAAGTTCGGATTTAAAGCGGACTACTCTAATCTTAGAATGAGCATCCGCCATAACCTGGTTGCATCCAAATCCTTAGAGCAGTTACTTGCCTTTGAAAAATCATTGATGGATTCTACACTGTAAACAAACACAAATGGAAAAAGGAGTTGCCCATTCGGGTAACTCCTTTTGTGTTTTATTCTTATTTTTTATTAAATTTGAATTAGTCTTCCTGCTGCATCTTAGCAAGCTTTGCTGCCTGGTCTGCAGTTGTTAAGCCGTCAATAACTTCATCAAGATCTCCACCTAAGATGGAATCTAATTTGTGAAGTGTTAACTTAATTCTGTGGTCTGTTACACGGCCCTGTGGGAAGTTGTATGTACGGATCTTTTCAGCACGGTCACCAGTACCAACCTGGGAACGACGAGCTTCTGCTTCCGCATCATGTGCTTCCTGCTGTTTTAAATCATATAAACGTGCACGTAAAACCTTGATCGCTTTTGCCTTATTCTTTAACTGAGATTTTTCATCCTGACAGGATACAACGATACCAGTTGGAATATGAGTAAGACGTACAGCAGAGTCGGTTGTATTGACACACTGTCCACCGTTACCAGATGCTCTAAATACATCAAAACGGCAATCGTTCATATCGATTTCAACATCCACTTCTTCTGCTTCCGGCATGATTGCTACTGTTGCAGTTGATGTATGAATACGTCCGCCGGATTCTGTTGCAGGGATACGCTGTACACGGTGTGTACCAGATTCATACTTAAACTTAGAGTAAGCGCCCTGACCTGTGATCATGAAGGAAGCTTCCTTATAACCACCGATACCACTTTCTGTTAAAGAGATACATTCTACTCTCCAACGCTGTTTTTCTGCATATGTACGGTACATACGAGCAAGCTCAGCGGCAAATAATGCTGCTTCATCTCCACCTGCACCTGCACGAAGTTCTAAGATGATATTCTTATCATCGTTAGGGTCCTTAGGAATTAATAAAATCTTGATATCTTCTTCTAACTGAGCAACCGCTGCTTTTGATTCTGCGAGTTCTTCTTTTGCAAGTTCTCTCATCTCTTCATCGGTTTCTTCTTCTAACATTTCCAAGGATTCTTCGATATTTTCCTTTGCTGCTTTATATTCATTATACTTTTCTACAATCGGAGTCAGTTCCGCCTGTTCTTTCATTAAGTCACGGAAACGCTTCTGATTGCTGACAACATCTGGATCCTGAAGCTCTTCCATTACGGACGCAAGACGATCCACTAAATCTTCAAGCTTGTCAAACATAGTATATCCTCCTCTATCTTAATTACTAATCTTTTTCTATTTAAATTCTATTCATAGCGACCATAGACTACGCGGTCAAGACCCGCAAGATCCTTCTTAACCGTAATATCCGTATATCCGGCTTCACGCATCAGCTTCGGCACACTTTCACCCTGGTCATAGCCGATTTCAAAGAACAGCCATCCGCCTTTGGTCAAATGCTCCCTTGCCTGATCAACAATCTTTCGATAAAAGTAAAGTCCGTCTTCGTGACCATCAAGTGCCATTCGTGGCTCATGATCTTTTACCTCTGGCATCAGAACATCACATTCTGCAGATGCAATGTAAGGTGGATTAGATACGATTAAATCAAATTCACCATTGATCTCGGAAAAAAGGTCGCTTTCAATAAATGATACCATAGGTGCAAGAGTTTTTCCATTGGAAATAGCAGTATTTAACGCATCTTTTGATAAATCTGCACCAATACACACCTCAGGATGCAAAAATTCGGCTAAACTTATAGCAATACAGCCAGATCCCGTACACATATCAAGGATTGTTTTCGCATCCGGAACTGTATTGATAATCTCTTCTACTAATACCTCTGTGTCCATTCTTGGGATTAATACGGATGGATTTACCTGAAAGGTGAGCCCCATAAAATCCTGAGTCCCTAGGATGTACTGCATCGGCATTCTTGTCGTAATTCTTTTTTCTATATAATTATGAAACTTCTCGGTTGCTTCTTCTTTTGTGTTTTCCATCAGCTGATCCATCATATAGTCTAATCTGCTCATGGCAAATGCATCTTCGAAGAAATACCACGCTTCTCCAGCCGGGTTATCGATACCCGCTTCGGTAAGTTTTTCAGTGGCAACCTGCAATATATCTCTGTATGTCATATTCTTAATCCTCGATTTCACCTTTTCGCACAGCTTCCACGTAAGTTTTCCAGTCCAGAACCTCTTCCACAGAACGAATTGCTACTTCAATCATATCGGCATCTGGTTCTCTGGTTGTCAGATACTGAAGACACATACCTGGTCTGCTAAGCTTATCGGCAAGCTTTGTATTGCTCTTTCCTGCAAGCTGTAAAAATTCATAGGAAATACCTGCAATCACTGGAACTAACAATAATCTGCATCCTGCCTTTAATAAGACAGAATCAAATCGGATAAAGAAAAATACAAAGATACTGATTAAAACAACAAGGAATAAAAAGCTCGTTCCACATCGTTTGTGAAGTCTCGAATGCTTTGCCACATTTTCTACAGTAAGATCATCTCCATGCTCTAAACAGTTGATGGTTTTATGCTCTGCGCCATGATACATGAATACTCTCTGAATGTCCTGCATCTGGGAAATTAACACCATGTAACCAAGGAACAGACCAATTCGGATGATCCCCTCTGCCACTAAAGCGATAGTCTGAGAATTTGTGAACTTCTTGATTACTTCACTTAACGCATATGGCAGGATCATAAATCCTAAAATCGCAACCACAACAGAAATTGCAATTGTGATACCCATAATCACTTTTTCTCCTGTTCCCTGCATATGCTTTTCTAAAAAACGGTCGATAAAGTCCCCGTCTTCTACTTCCTCTTCAATAAATGACGCAGAAAAGGTCAACGTTTCCATTCCTACAACGAGAGATTCCACGAAACTCACAATGCCTCTTAAAATTGGCAATTTCAAAAATGGATATTTTTCTTTTATTGAATGTATTTCGGTCGGACGAACCTCGATTTCCTTGTTTGGCTTACGAACCGCAACAGCGCATTTGCTGCCATTACGCATCATAACACCTTCTAATACCGCCTGACCACCTACGGTTGTACGTTTCATCCTTCTCCCTCCACTACTTTGCCGTCTTCCACATGCCAACTAAGATTTGTGGTGCTATCACCATCGTCTTTTTGAAAGACAATACCAGATTCTCTCTCTGAAATCTTAAAAATTTCTCCAAAATCTTCATTTTTAATCAGCATGACTGGCTCATCTCCACTGATGACAGTTGCCGCATCTAAAGTTATAAACCATATTTTCGCCCTTGCTCCGGCAACTCCATCTTTCTCATAAGCCTCGCCCGTCACAGCAAATGCTTCCTTCTCGCCATTCCCATCAAAATCATCGAAAAACATGGCAAGAACCTTCTCATCTGTCGTTGATTTTAAGAGATCTTCTAATTCATTGCCCACATCTTCACCACAGCCAGTGAGAAGAACGAGGGTGAATGCTAGTACAGAAAGCAAAATCAGCAGTTTATGTTTGATATATATTAAATGATTTACTATATTCATGGGATTCCTTTCAAATGATAATTTGTATGAGTTTTGAATAACGGGAAATATTATAACATAAATAAAGAGAAAAAGAAATGACGCAATTTTTTACATTGCGTCATTTCTTCCTTATTTTCTTGTTCCTGGCTCGTTGGCCACCTCGCTAACGCTCGTTGTCCTTGCAACTGACAAATAGGACTTCATGCAAGCATGAAGTCCTGCTTGTCAGGTTTTGTTTACGCAACGAGCCAGACCCCAGAAATCCCTTTAGGATTCCTGGGACTGTTGGCAGTCGCCAACAGCATTCAGAAAAAAGAGGCATCATCTTCGTGCAAGCACGATCTGATACCTCTTTTTCTTCATTCCCTGGCTCGTTGCGTAAACAAAAAACAGACCATAGTTTCCTATGATCTGCTTAGTTCTTCTTCGTTCGTATTGATTAAAGATTACCGTATTTACGATTGAATTTTTCAATACGTCCACGAGCCTGGTTTGCTTTAACCTGTCCTGTATAGAAAGAATGGCATTTGGAGCAAATTTCTACGTGGATTTCTGGTTTTGTGGATCCTGTTACGAATGTGTTACCACAGTTGCATGTAACAGTTGCCTGATAATATTTTGGATGGATTCCTTCACGCATTTTTTTCACCTCTTAACTCATATTTCGTTGGATTTTGCCAACGTATTTGCGAAACGAAATTCAATTAATTCTCGTTTTGTCATAACAACTACTAAATTATAGCACGGTCAAATTGAGAATGCAAGCAGTTTTCTTTACTTTCTTACCAATGTTTTCTGCATAAATGCAACAAATTCTTTGTTGTTTTTGGTCTGTTTGAAAAGCTTTAACATCTCTTCTAATGCTTCTTCTGGTTTGGCTCCGGAAAGCTCTTTGTGGAGTGCATATACAACTTCCTGCTCATCTGGATTCAGAAGAAGATCGTCTCTTCTGGTTCCTGATTTTGCAATATCAACGGCTGGGAAGATTCTCTTTTCGGAGAGTTTTCGGTTTAATACAAGTTCCATATTACCGGTGCCCTTGAATTCTTCAAAGACAACATCGTCCATGCGGCTTCCGGTTTCAACAAGTGCAGTTGCAAGCACAGTTAAGCTTCCGCCTTCACGCATGTTTCTTGCTGCACCAAAGAACTGCTTTGGTTTATAAAGGGCCGCCGGGTCTAAACCACCGCTTAAAGTACGTCCGGAAGAAACACAGGTTAAGTTATATGCTCTTGCAAGTCTTGTGATACTGTCTAATAAGATGACTACATCTTCACCATGCTCTACTAATCTTCTTGCACGTTCTAATACCATCTCAGATACACGCTTGTGATGTTCTGGTAATTCATCAAATGTGGAGTAGATAACTTCTACATTTGGCCCTTCGATGGCTTCCTTAATATCGGTTACTTCCTCTGGTCGTTCATCGATCAATAATACAATCAGCTTGATATCCGCATAATTTGTGCTGATGCTCTTTGCCATCTGTTTTAAAAGCGTTGTTTTTCCAGTCTTAGGTGGAGATACAATCATACCTCGCTGGCCTTTACCAATTGGAGATAATAAATCTACCATTCTCATTGGAATGGATGTCTGGCTTGTTTCTAATTTTAATCGTTCATTTGGGAAGATTGGTGTAAGATCTGCAAAATTCTTTCTTTTCTGTGCTTCATATGGATGATATCCATTTACACCTTCGATATACAAAAGGGCTGAGAATTTTTCATTCTCTTTTTTCTTTCTCATCTTACCGGTTAAGATATCACCGGTCTTTAAATTAAATCTGCGAATCTGAGCCGGAGATACATAGACATCATTTTCTCCTGGCAAATAGTTCTCACAGCGGATAAATCCAAACCCATCGGGCATAACTTCTAAAATACCATTCGCCTTTAATCCACTGTCGAGTTCAGAAATTTTATCATTCTTATCAGACTTATCTTCTGATTTTTCTTCACTGAGTTGTGCAGCTTCTTCTTTTTTCGGTTCTTCTTTAACTTTCGCCTGTTCGCGCTTTTCTTCTCTTTTCGGTGTCTGCTTTTCTGCTTCCATCTTCGTAAAAAGTGCTACTAAAGCATCTTTTTTTAAGGACGAAACCCCTTTGATTCCATTTTCCTTTGCATAAGCGCGAAGCTCTGCTACGGACATCTTCTTAAAATCCATAGTTACTCCTTTATGTTTGAAAAGACAGGAAACAAAAACTGTTTCCTGTCTTTAGATTGTCTTTAGATTTCTAGTCTTCTTTTTCTGTAGTAGCTTCTTTTTCTGTTGATGCTTCTGCAGCTTTCTTAGCTTCTTCAATCTTTGTTACACGGTCTTTTGCATCTTTTGCATGTTTACCGCCAGCATTGATTACTTTGTTGTACTGTTTTACAGCTTTATCTTTTTCGCCACTTGCATCATAAGCTAAACCTAAATAGTATTTGTATTCAGATTTGGAATCATCACAAATAATAGCCTTTTTATAGCATTCAATCGCTTCTTTGTAGTTCTTCTGATACCACTTATTAAGACCATTATGATAGAACTGATCTGCAGCTTTTGTAAATGTCTTAGACTTAATTAAGTCATATAAATCTTTAGATTCTTTATTAGATAATGTAGACTTATCAACGCCTAATAAAGCATCTGCAGATAAAGTATTATTGTTGTTCATATATTCTTTTGCTGCAAGAGATAAGTTCTTGTTGGAGCCCTTATATGTTTTTACTAATTTCTTAGCTGCTTTTGTTTCTTTCTGGGCATCCTTTAATTCAACCTTTAAGTTTTCGATTTCGATATCTTTTGCTTTTAACTGATCTTCATAGCTTTCTGCCTCGTTCGCATACTGATTCTTTACGGAACTTCTGGCTGTTGGCACTACTAAGATAAACATCGCAATAATACCGATTAAGAAACCAATACCAAGATAGATGAAGCTCTTCTTATTACTTGTTACTTCTTCATAATCACTTCCGTTCGCAACCACTTTTTTTGGTGCCTGAACAGGAGTAACCGGTTTTACTACCTGTGGTTTTTCTGTTTCTTTCTTTTCTTCTTTTTTCTTACCAAGCTTCATGGCTGGCATCTTCATCTTCGCTGGTTTTTCAGTTTTTTCTCCTGCTTCGCCATCTTTTGCTTCGCCTGCCTGGCCTTCAGCTTCTTCTGTAACTTCAGGAACAACGGTTAATTCTTCTTTTAATGCAAGTGCATCTTTATTGTTCGCATCATACTTTAATGCAGTTTCAACTGCTTCCATAGCCTGATCCGCTTTTCCTTCGTGAAGACAGATTAATGCAGATAAAATCTGAGCATCTACATATTCTGGTACTAATCTTGCTACCTTCTTAATCTGAATAAATGCAAGGTCAAAGCTGTCTGTGTTGCAGTAATTAAGAGCAAGACCATATCGTTTTTCAACCTGCGCAAACTTATTCTTTAATAAGCCATCGCTTTCACTTCCTGCTTCTTTAAAAATGATTTTCTTTACTGCTTCTTTATCAAATGAATTGTATTTTTTAATTTCCTGTTCGATATTAATCATGAAACGAGTCCTCCTTCTCTTTCAGATACCCCTTTATGATTCCGGCAAGATAAAGTGAGCCAATCAGGAAAAGATAATCCTTTTTCTTCGCCTTCGCAAGCTCATAGGCACATGCCGCATTCTCTTCAATTGTAATCTCACACGGGGAGTATCTCTCGAATTGTTCTTTTATCAAAAATGGATTCGCCTTACGGCTTCCAGGTATAGTAGTTATAGTAATATGCCCAAAGGAAAGGGCTTCACAGATCTGCCTGATCATATCTTCATAATCCTTATCCGCAACAACTGCAAAAAGCAAATCCTTCTCACAATCCGGATAAAACTGCTGCACTGTCTTCACCCAGCTTTCAATCGCATGAGGATTATGTGCACCGTCTAAAATGATATGTTCTTCGATTTCTTCCATGCGTGCGGGCCATCTCATAGACTTAATTCCATCTCTGATTATTTCGTCTGAAAGCTCCGGCAAAACTGCCTTGACCGCATGAATTGCAACATCAGCATTCTTCAACTGATATGTTGTTTTTGTTGCTATGGCCAAATCTTCAAATTTATAATATACACTTTCGATTGAAAAAGCAATGACTTTTTTTGTAATTAATTCAATCTTAATATCTTCTTCAGAAAGACGATATATTTCTGAATTATTTCTTAAGGCAAATGTTTCGATTACTTCATTCACCTCTGGCTGTTGCTTCATATATACAACAGGCTTGTTCGGTTTTATAATGCCTGCCTTTTCGGCAGCAATCAATTCTAAAGTATCTCCAAGAATTTTTGTATGGTCAAGTCCTACCGAAGTAATAATGGAAACCTCTGGATCAATCACATTTGTTGAATCAAGGAGACCACCAAGTCCACACTCTAAAATGACATAGTCCACCTTCTGATCTGCAAAATAGCACATGGCCATAACAAAACAATATTCAAAAAAGTTCAGAGCCGGATGCTCTACGGCCTCAATTTTACCAAGATAATCTGCAAAATCTTCATCAGAAATGTCTATCCCATTTACCTTCATACGTTCATTGATACGCACAAGATGTGGAGACGTAAAAAGAGCGGTCTTATAACCGCCTTTTTGTAAAATGGAATCCAGAAACGCACATACGGATCCCTTTCCGTTGGTCCCTGCCACGTGAAAGAATTTTAATGTACGCTCTGGATTTCCTAATAATTTTAATACTTTATTCAGATTATCATTGGAAGCATCAGATGAGAAATATGGAATCTCTTTAAAAAATTTTACTGCTTCCTTATAATTCATGAAAATCTCCTGTTATTTGCTTAATGCTGCAAGACGTTCTTCAACCTGAGCTAACATCTGAGTGTATTTTTCAAGTTTTTCACGTTCTGCTTCTACTTTTGCTGCTGGTGCTTTGCTTACGAATCTTTCATTATTAAGCATTCCGTTACAACGTTTGATTTCGCCCTGGAGCTTCTTCTGTTCTTTTGCAAGACGTTCTAATTCCTTTGCGATATCTACTAATTCAGCAAATGGCATATAAATTACTGCTTCTGGAATTACAGTAGATACAGCATCATCAGCGATACCAGTTTTATCATTCTGAACAATTACTTCAGAAGCATAGCCAAGTGTTGCGAAGAATACTTCGCCATCTTTGAATGTCTTCTGAACTTCTTCATTTTCAGATACAACATAAACAGTTGCTTTCTTCTTAGGAGAAACGTTCATTTCTGCACGGATGTTACGGATACCACGAACAGCTTCTTTGATTGTTTCTACAGCTTTTTCTTCCTCAGAGAAATCCCATTCTTCTTTAAATGTTGGCCACTGTGCTAACATGATGGATTCTTCCCCTGTTAAGTTGCAGTAAATTTCTTCTGTGATGAATGGCATAAATGGATGTAACATCTTTAAGGATTCTGCTAAAACAGTCTTTAATGTCCATAAAGCTGCTGCCTTTGTTTCGTCTGCATCATTGTAGAGACGAGGTTTTACCATTTCGATGTACCAGTCACAGAATTCTTCCCAGATAAAGTCGTTGATCTTCTGAACAGCGATACCAAGGTCGAATTTTTCCATATTATCAGTAACTTCTTTTGCAACAGAGTTAAATTTGGAGATGATCCATTTATCAGCGGATGTTAAATCATCTAAAGTAACATTGGCAAAATCAGTTTTGTCAAAGTTCATCATCATGAAACGGGATGCGTTCCATACTTTGTTTGCGAAGTTACGGCTTGCTTCAACTCGTTCCATATAGAAACGCATGTCGTTACCAGGAGCATTACCAGTAACTAATGTAAATCTAAGTGCATCTGCACCATACTGATCGATGATTTCAAGTGGGTCAATACCATTTCCAAGAGACTTACTCATCTTACGTCCTAAGGAGTCACGAACTAAACCGTGGATGAGTACTGTGTCAAATGGGGATTTTCCAGTCTGTTCATAAGCGGAGAATACCATACGAACTACCCAGAAGAAGATGATGTCATAACCAGTTACTAATACGCTTGTTGGGTAGAAGTAATCCATCTCTTCTGTCTTTTCTGGCCAGCCAAGTGTGGAGAATGGCCATAATGCGGAGGAGAACCATGTATCTAAACAGTCTTCATCCTGTACGATGTGTGTACCGCCACATTTTGGACAAACATCAGGAGCTCCACCTCTACGAACGATAATTTCACCACAGTCTTTACAATAGTAAGCTGGAATTCTGTGTCCCCACCATAACTGACGGGAGATACACCAGTCACGAATATTATTTAACCAGTGTAAGTATGTTTTGGAATATCTGTCAGGAACGAATTTTAAATCGCCTGTTTCAATTGCTTTGATCGCTGGTTTTGCAAGTTCTTCCATAGCAACGAACCACTGATCCTTGATCATAGGTTCAACAGTTGCTTTACATCTGTCATGAGTACCTACTGCATGTACATGATCTTTTACTGCAACTAAAAGTCCAAGTTCATCAAGATCTTTTACGATCTGAACACGAGCTTCGTAACGTTCTAAGCCTGCATATTTGCCGCCTAATTCGTTGATGGTTGCATCGTCGTTCATAACACAGATTTCAGGAAGGTTATGACGTTTACCAACTTCAAAGTCGTTAGGGTCATGAGCTGGTGTGATTTTTACGCAGCCTGTACCAAATTCTTTATCTACATATTCATCTGCAACGACAGGAATCTGACGGTCGCATAATGGTAATTCAAGCATCTTGCCAATTAAGTGCTGATATCTTTCATCGGATGGATGAACAGCTACTGCTGTATCACCTAATAATGTTTCAGGACGTGTAGTTGCGATTTCAACTACTTCATCGCTTCCAACTACAGGATAGTTGATATGCCAGAAATGACCAGCCTGATCTTCATGTTCTACTTCTGCATCAGAGATTGTTGTCTGACATACTGGACACCAGTTGATAATTTTGGAGCCTTTGTAGATGTATCCTTTTTCATATAAGTTGCAGAATACTTCTTCTACTGCTTTGGAACATCCTTCATCTAAAGTAAAACGTTCTCTGTCCCAGTCACAGGCAGAACCTAATTTTTTAAGCTGGGATACGATTGTTCCGCCGTATTCTTCTCTCCAGTCCCATGCATATTTTAAGAATTCATCACGGGATAAATCAGATTTGTTGATGCCCTGAGATTTTAAGTTTTCTACTACCTTAACTTCGGTTGCAATTGCTGCATGGTCAGTACCTGGCTGCCATAAAGTATTAAAGCCCTGCATCTTTTTAAAACGAATTAAGATATCCTGTAATGTATTGTCAAGCGCATGTCCCATATGTAATTTACCTGTGATATTTGGAGGTGGAATTACGATTGTAAATGGTTCTTTGCTTCTGTCTACTTCTGCATGGAAGTATTTGTTATCCATCCATTTCTGATATAATCTGTCTTCAATTTCAGACGGATTATAGTTTTTTTCTAATTCTTTGCTCATTTTATTTATTTTCTCCTCTTTTCTTGTTGTTTCTATTAAAATTTATATTTTATTCTGCGGTTTCTACAGTCTCAACGAGATATTCATCTAACTGTCGCATCTTCAGGTTGACTGCATCGGTAAATGCTGCCTCCGCCTTTTCATCCAGAAAGATCTCTGGGATATATGCATAGATGTCTTTCTGCTTAAACTGCAAAATCTCCATAATAGCATAGTAATCGGTCTGAGTTTTCATCCACTCTGGATGATTCTTCAAACGTGTAATCGCTCTCTCAACTGCCGGGAAGGATGCCCAGCTCTTTTCATCAAGTGCTCCATAAACAATCTCAAACTTCTTTTCTAAGTATGAGATATATTCTTTGTCATTCTTTAATATTTCTTCATTCAGATAGATATCTTCTTCTAAACGTTCAATCTCATCATCTTCATAGCGTCCGTCTGCAAACTGACGATACTGACGATAAAAATAGAAGGATAGAGCAATCGGCACAACGATCAATAGTATTGCAAGCACGACTGGTTCTAAACGATGGAAGCGAAGTAATAAAAGGTGAAGAATGATCATTACAAAAGAGACGACACCAAATCCCATAAAAGAAAACATCGCTTTCTTTTCTTTTTCGATATCACGGTTTTCTCTCTCATAAACCTTTCGAATTTCCCTCTTATTGCGCTCAATCTGGCTTTCCACCTGCTTGATTTCTCTTTCTGTATCGCGGACTGCCTTCATATCATCGCGGATTTCCTGACGTTTTGCAAGAAGAATCATCTTATCTTTTCTTGTTATATTACCTTCGCAGACCTCATCCCAAAGCTGTTCCTGTATCTGATGGAATTTATATGCTTTTTCAATCAGCACAATCAGCTCCTTATCAGACATCTCCACCAGCTGATTCATATCCTCACGGATTTCCTGGATGTAGCCAATCTCTCGATTACACAGATCTACAAGTTCATGCTTTAAATCCATTCGTCAACCTCTCTGCGGTATTGTTCTTTCATTTCTTCAATTCGATTCTTTTTCTGATATGCAGAATCATTGCCACTCATTTTTGCAAATGCTTCCTTCATGGCATCCCACTCCTGCTTAAAGGCCGGGTAGTCTGTACCGGCAGTAATCTTCACAGCCGTAAACTCACCCTGCAACATCAAAATACCAAAGTATGCATATTGCGCTTTCTTTTTGCCCCCGATTTTATACGATTGCATAAAGTAGTGCGCTGCTCGGTCTAAATCTCCTAAATGAGCATAACATACCCCGATATTATAACACACTCTTGCATCATTTTGAAATACATTTGTCTGTTTATAGCACTTTAATGCGGTTTCATATCGTTTTTGTTTTAAATATTCATCTCCAAGACGTGATTTTCTCGTTGCAGCATCTAATGTCATATGTCGATCATACTTTTTCATAAGATTTGCAACTTCCTGAGGAAGAAAATAGTTCCTGCAGGAAAACAGTCTTTTCAATCGATCTTTATCATTATTTAGAAGCTTCCAGTCAGTTTCAATATCACGAATTCCAAGATCATTGATGACAAAACGAAGTAAATCATCTGGAATTCCTTCTTCCACAAAGAAAATAAAATATTCTTTGATGTAATAACACATCTCCTCATAAGTGGAGATTTCCTGATGGAAGGCACTAAAAGTGTAGCTGTTACTTGCTTCTTTTGTTTCACATAAAATAATTGGTCCCATATGATCACCTTCCTGTTATGGATGGAAGCTTATATTCTTCTTCAAAAATCTTACCAGCTCCTGCTCGTGTCTTTCCAAATCCCATATCTGATATACGAATCAAAATGGTATGAATGCCTGTGCAGACAATCTCGATGCGAAGCTTGGTTGTTCTCATTGGATTCGCACTCTTAAATGCAAGTGGAAGCTTTAAGGTGATTTTTTCCTGATTCAAGGAATTTCTGCCTTCGATGATCAGCTCTTCGCATTCATCGACAAATACATCCACATAGCCTTTCGTTAAAAACCAGAAGTTTCCGGACTGGATAATTGGTGCAAATACATCTTTTTTTCCATGATGATAGGTTCTGATGCCCCAGACAAATGGATGATAATCCTCTGTCATTAATTCCAGACGATGATTATGATTCGAAGTCAGACTTCTAAGCGCCCCTGTAGCAAACAAATGATTTCCGGCAAATACTCTTCTGCCTGCACATAAAGCATTTAAGCTTAATTTCATCCAATCTGTCTTAAATTCTTCCCCATTTAAGAAAACATTATTGATCTGTCTTACATTTAAGACATCTGCAGACTGCTTTGTAAAGAATTTATCCTTTTCCTTATCTGTTGTCAGGGAAACCTCTTTCATGTCACAACGTTTGCTCGATACCGCTAAGATTCTTCCTTCGCGGGACATCTCATAAAAACGGAAATAGTCCTTATGAAATTCAAATGCACCGTTTTGACGTTTCCACATTGTATTGTCTTCGCCAAGAATATAATAGCCAAAGGCTTCTTCTTTTGAGAGAACTTTAAAGGCTGGTCCTAATTTTGCAGAAAATTCCTGAATGGACTCATCCACCTCTTCAATTGCCACCGCCGCACGGTCATCATTTGCCACATACCCTTTTAAAAAGGCCACGCGTTCATCAAGTCCCTGCGGGCAGACAACAAGGTCGCTTTCTTCTACCTTCTTGCCATCATATGTTGCGATATAACAGATATTGTTTGTAAAATCAAATCCATAAAACATAGCATCACCTACTTAAACCAAGGTTCCATGAGAGAATCAATGATATATTCTGTTTCGTCATACTTTTTCATCAGTCCATAAACGCCTGGGTCCATGACCATGGAAGTAATTTCATTGATCTTATGGAACTTTGTTCCCACTGATTTGATGTGGTCTCGCTCCACAATCAGTGATTTTCTATTCTTACGGTCATCTCCTTCTAAAGTCACGAATAAATCCGGACGTTCATCTGCAAATAAACGCAGACTGCTGATATAGATGCCGTCTAAAATCTCATACATTGGTACTCGTTTGATGTCTCCACCACGTTTAAACTGAATATGCAGTGATGGATTTGCACCACTTCTGCCACGATACGTTACATAAGTAAGTGCATAGAGTACCTTTGGAAGTTCTGCTTTCCCTTCGTATTTTAAGAAGAAGGAGAGACTTACATTGTCTAATACCAGTTCTTCAATCATATCTTCTACTAAAGCTTTTATCTCTTCGCTTAAGCTTTCTGCTTTTGAATAATAATGAAGGAAAGCGAGTACTCCGGCTAATTTTGTCCAACCAAAGTCTTTATAAAACGCTGCCAGATAATTAAAAAATGCTTCCGGCAGGTTCTTACCGTTGTTAAAATACCATCTTCCAAAGCGGTCAATCACCTTTTCAACAAAGGATAAATCCTTTCGTTCAAGCCCCGCATAGAACAGAAAAACATCTAACATTTCTTCTTCCTTGCCACCATTTTGTGCAAAGGTCTTTAAAAGTTTTTCTGTGTAGGAGATGGAATAATAGTCCTTTTCTCTGCCGTTGTGCCAGAGAGCTAATGCGTAATCCGCTTCAGGGTCTGCAAATTTTTGCATATACTGAAGGATATCCACATTGACCATATCTTCTCTGGTCAGTTTTCCACAGATATTTAAAAGGAACTGTGATTTCTGGCTATGAATCATCTTTTTAAAGTACACTGCCACTTCTAATAAAAGTTTTGAGTCTACCTGCTCATAACCATAAGTTTCTAATCCCTTAATCGCCTCATCGTAGAGCTTCTGTGTAATAAAATACTCAATGATAGCAGTACGGTTCTTCGCCTGAATCTTGTCCCAGCGAACCTGTTTTAAGAGACTTTCTAATTTATTATAATCCTGTGCTTCATAGTAGAAATTCAGCAACAGTTCCAAAATCAGTTCTTTTGCTTCTTCGCTTAAGAACTGAAGATCAAGTAACTGTCCAGCCACAGGGATTTCTTCTTTCTTTAATTTATTCTTGCTCACATAGTCATTGGCTACTTTTAAGAGAAGCTTTTCGTGATAAGGATTTAATTCAAAGCAACGTTCAAAATACTGCTGCTCTTTCCAAAGCTTTTCCATCTTCCACTCAATGCAGCCAAGATGTGGATCTTTTTGCTCATCTAAAAAGTAACAGATTGCATTTACAGAATAAATATCCGGATAAGCAATTCCATCTTCTAAATGATAAAGGTCTGCCTGTTCCTTCTCAAAATGCTTCACCACGAGATATTTCATATTTTTATTCGTGCAGGTTACTTTCTGTTTAAATAAAATTTCGGGTACCGCAACAAGTCCCGCTGCCATATCTGCAATGTCCGGCAGATATTTCTGATACAGATAGCAGGTTGCATCATTCATAACCGCCTGGTCCATCATCTTTATGGTCTCATAATGAACCTTCTGCAAATATGATGCCGCCATAGCTCCATAACTGTCACGGTTGATCTTCGCATTTGCATAAAGATATGCCTGTTCTTCCGGTGATAAGTTGCTGCTATAGGAAAAATAATGCAGCACAGATGGATTCAATGGTTCATAGCTTTTTTTGTTAACCGTATGGATGTAGGCTTCAAAAAGTCCTTCCATCTTAAGATCTTCCACGATTGCTTTTTCAAAATAGTGATGATAGCGAGTATCCCACTGACCGGTACGAAGAATGGATTTACAGATGCTCTGTAAATATTCCGGTTCCGGATATTTCTCATAAATCTTTTCTAATAAGTAGAAGCCATCTCCGATAAAGCTGTCCACTCTTCGAAGGACTCTAGAGAACTGATCATACACTTCCTTGGATAAAATTCCTTTATCAAGGCCGTATCGAACCAGATATAATGTGAAGGAATCGATTGCCTTTAAGGCAAGTGGATTACGATTCCAGATTCCACACACTTCGTATTTTAAATATTCTGGAAGAGCCTGTTTTGCCTCTAATTCACGAATAGCAAAAAGCTGTTTCTTGCCAGAATAAACCAGTTCTTCATCGAGATATAACAGCATCCATAAAAGCTCTGCTTCGCATTTTCCTTTTTTCTTTAACTCTTTGATTTGATCCACAGAAGACTTGATCGTCAATGGATTGTGGTCATAGAGTGCCAGCAAATAATTATGAAAAGCTTCTTCAAATAAATAATCATCGGTTGGCTCTTTTTCTGGTTTTCCAACAACTTTTAAATAAATTTCATCTAACTCAGCCATACGGACAATCCAAGGAGCTGTCTCATGAATGAGCGCAATCATCTGTTCCGCTTTTGTGCGGTCTGCTGCAAGAATTGCCATCTGAAGGCGGAATAATTCAGCCTTCATGGATTTATCATCTGCTAAAACATCTTCTGTACGCTGTCTGTATTCCTCAAATGTTCTCTTACCAAGACGAAAATCCATATAAGCGTTTATAATCTCTCGGTTCTTTGTTTCTTCTTTTGATTCATCTTCTTTTGTTCTGACAAATCTTACGGTCTGGGTGTCATAATCTGTTTTTAAATTCAGTTCAAATGCATCAGTATCTGTTGGGAGTCTTCTAAGATCTAAAGTAAGGTTAAATCTGTTATTCGAAAAGAATTCAGTAGTAATCAGAGTTTTCGATAATCCAACATAATAATCGGATTCTAAGGAAAGCTCTTCATAACCCCATCCATTCATAATGAGCGTAATGGATAATTCTTCTTCTGTGCCAAACTCATAAATATCCTTCTCAGCTTCAAAAGTAACCGGATTTTTGCTTTTGGTATAAATCAGAAATTCTTCTAAAATCTGATTACGATTCTTGCCCTTTAAAAGTTCTTCATAGTAAGCAGGCAGAAATGTACCAGCTCCTTCTAAATACTCTCTCTTAAAATCTGAGCCAAAGAAGATTCTTTTTGCTTCCTGTATATCATTTTTTGCGATTTCTAAAAATTCATTAAGATGCTCTTTCATAACTGATTGCTCCCCATTTGATGCAATTTCTAATATATTTCTACTATACTTTTTTTGTTTTTCCTACTATAATAGGAAAAGATTCGCCAAAAACATAGTTTTTTACGGACTCTTAATTTTATTATTATAGCAAATTTGAAACATCTTGTAAAATCATACAGATTAGAAGAAAAATATAGAAGCAAAATAGAAATGAGTGAAATTATGAATACAGCAAAAGAACATTTTCATGGCAGCGATTTAGAAAAAGTTGAACAGATCTTTGGTATAAAAAAAGAAGACATCGTAAGCTTTGGTGCGAATGTGAACCCACTTGGCATCTCCCCAATGCTTCGTGACAATCTCGCTTCCCACATCGATGCCATTACATCCTACCCAGACCGTGAATATACCGATCTTAGAAAAGCAATCAGCCGCTATGTCGGAGCCGATTTTAACCGCATTATGGTAGGCAATGGATCCACAGAGTTAATCGGCCTTTTTATACAGATTCAGAATCCGAAAAAGGCAATGTTGATTTCTCCTACCTACTCCGAATACGAAAGAGAAATTCTCTTATCCGGTGGAACCTGTACCTACCATTTTTTACAGGAAGAGGATGACTTTCATCTTAATGTCGATGCACTTTTAAGCAGTCTTACTTCTGAGTACGACTTACTGATCATCTGCAATCCAAACAATCCAACCTCTACCATAATCCCTCGCCCGGATATGGACCGAATCGTAGGGACATGTAAAGAGCTTGGAATCTTTGTTTTAGTAGATGAAACCTATATTGAATTCACACAGAATATGGAAGCATTTACTTCCATTCCTTTAACGGACACTTACGATAACATGGTCATCCTTCGCGGAATTTCTAAGTTTTTTGCATCCCCTGGACTTCGTCTTGGCTATGCTATCTGCAACAATCCTGGACTTTACGAAGAGATGTCGAAAATCAAAAATCCATGGACCATCAATTCCCTTGCTGGAGTTGCCGGAGAAATCATGTTTTCCGACGAAGCATATATCAAGGCTTCTAAAGAATTCACGTACGAAGAACGAGCATATTGCTTAGACCGTTTAGAAAAGATGCCTTATGCAAAAGCATTTGACTCTTACGGGAACTTCATCCTGGTAAAAATCTCAAAAGATGATCTTACATCCTACGGTGTATTCGAGGCCTGCATCAAAAAAGGCTTTATGATTCGTGACTGCGCGGATTTTGCCGGACTTGATGACCACTTCATCCGTTTCTGCTTTATGGAACATGAACACAACGAAGGACTGATGGATGTGTTAGAAACTTTATTAGGATAAAAAATCCCTGGGCATACGCCCAGGGATTTATATTATTCTTGTTCAAGAACTACTTTACAATTTGCATTTTCCTGTTCAATTTCAAAATACTCTTCATCTGTGTCAGCACTGCCATTTGGATACATATCCATATAATAGTTCTGACCTTTTTTTAATCCTCTGAATGTTAAGACATAATGATCATCTTTCATATTTTTTCCAACATTCACTTCGCTTAAAAGATCTTCGGTTTGTGCATCATATAAAGAGACAATGTAATCTAAGCTGTTATTGAAATCTCCATCAATGGTCAACGTTACGGTTGTTGCAGAAGAAGTAAAATTAATACCTACTGCAAGATCATCCACGGTAAGGAGTTCCTGATTTGCAGAAAATTCTGTTACCGCTTCGGTAGTTTTTTCCTCCGAATAATCACCAGCTTCTGGGATTTCGTTATCATAGGTTGCAGCGCCAATCTTTCCTGCAGCACTAAGAGGCAGATAACGGAAAGCTGCTTTTCCTAAAATTGCTTTTTTCTTTACGTATTTATCAGTCCAGAATCTAGAATCCAAAGAACAATTTCGGTTGTCCCCCATCATGAAATAACATCCCTCCGGAACATAATATGGTCCGTAGCTGCCTTCCATTGGCTCTTTGATATAAGGTTCTTCTAAAGGTTCTTTGCTGTCATTGATAAAGACCTTTCCATTCACTACTTCAACCTTATCTCCTGGTTCTCCAATCACACGCTTGATAAAAAGTTCATCCGGATCATCTGGATATTTAAATACGACAATATCTCCACGCTTTGGATCGTTAAACCAGTAGGAAGTACGAAGTGCAAACAGTTTATCTCCTGTCATAATTGTATTCTCCATGGATCCACTTGGAATTCTGGAATTCACAATCAGAAAATGGCTTACGAGAAATGCAAGTACAATCGCAAAGACAATGCATTTGATCCAGCTTAAGATTTCTTTTTTTACATCAATTTCTTTTTTCACTTCTTGTTCCATATAAAACTCCTAGTTTATTCTTCTGCCATCGTACCCTTTAAGTGAGTGATAACCTGTTCTGCAGCTCGTCCGGAAAAACCTCCATGCGTTAATTCCCAGCGAATAGCTGCCTGCTCAATCTGTTCTTTTGGAAGATTGACGCCTTCACGCTCTGCAAGTGTATGTACGATATTTAAGAACTCTTTCTTAGCTGGTGAGCTGTAGTAGATCGTAACCCCAAAACGGGCAAACAGAGATAATTTTTCCTGTTTGGAATCATTGTTATGAAGGTCTTCGCCCATCACTCTCTGATCTTTCCATGTCTCACGAACTAAGTGACGACGGTTAGAGGTTGCATAAATTAATACATTATCTGGCTTGATTTCAAGACCACCCTCGATGACCGCCTTTAAATATTTATAATCAAGCTCTGTTTCTTCGAAGGATAAGTCATCCATGTAAATGATAAATTTATAGTTACGGTCTTTGATCTGTGCAATCACACTGTTTAAATCTTTAAACTGATGTTTATAGATTTCGATGATACGAAGACCGTCTTTGTAATATCTGTTTAAAATTGCCTTGATACTTGTAGATTTACCAGTACCACTTTCTCCATAAAGAAGACAGTTGTTTGCCTTTTTGCCGGCAACAAAGCTTTCTGTGTTGTCTACTAACTGCTGTTTCTGCATTTCATAGCCAACTAAATCTTCAAGCTGCACGTTAGAGCTGTTGATGATTGGAACGATTTCGGCACCATTTCCATCATTAACTACACGAAATGCTTTGTGAAGACCGAATTTACCAACACCATAATCCCCGTAAAAGTCTGTGATGATCTGAGAAATTTCATCCACAGTTGCATCTGCCATGGAGACAGCCATGGAATTCATACGTTCTCTTAAAAGTTCGTGGAAGATGATGCCACGTGCCTGAGCTGGTGCAAAATCTGAAAATAAAGCGACAAATGGTGTGCCAATGTATTCTTCCACTTTGCTCCAGTCAAAATCGATATAGTGTTTGATAATTTCCATATCATGTTTTAAAAGCTGTCCGATGGATCCTTCCATAGTTCCTTTCTTTTCACAGAATTTGCTATAGGAATTTTCATCGGAAGTTAATAAATAAGCAATATATACATGCCATAAATTGCCCTTAAACCCTCTTTTCTGAGCAGTTTCTACAAGGCCTGCGATGCCATCAAACACAAGTGTTCCAACTTCTGTCTGATCCATCTCTTCATAGTGGTCAATTACGCGAGATAATTGGGCAAATGTTTCATCCTCGCGAAGACCTCTGTAAATAATTAATTCGTATGCGTTCATGTGATTTTATCCTCATTTCTATATTTTAGTATTTCTAATAATGCCCCTGTATTTATACTAAAAATTACCCAGTATTTTAAAATCATGAACCTCTTCACGAATACCGGAGAGAGCATTTTCCACCTCTGGATCAGTCAGATTACCCTGTACGTCAATATAAAAACCATATTCCCACTGACGTCCTGGAAGTGGACGGGATTCAAGGTTTGTCATATTGACACCGTTAAACATAAAATGTCCTAAAATGCTATGAAGACTACCGATTTCATGTGGAAGGGAGAAGCTGATACTAAGCTTGCTTGCATCCTTCTTAAAAATCTTCTTTTTGGAGAAGATTACGAACCTGGTCACATTATTGGATTCATGATTGATTTCTTTCGCAAAAATTTTAAGGCCATAAAGCTTTGCTGCATATTCAGAACAGATACAAAGATGTCTCTTGTTTCCTTCTTCTTTGATTTTCTTTGCTGCAATGGCTGTATTAGCGGCTTCTGCTCTGCCCCAGTTATAAAAATCCAAAAATGGCTTGCACTGTGCAAGAGCCTGCGGATGGGAATAAACAGTGGAAACATCATCAAAATCAGTGTCTGGGAGACCCGCTAACATATGTTTGATGTGTACCTTTTCCTCTCCAACAACACAGACATCATGCTTTAAGAGAAGATCGTAAATTCCACTGACGGTACCATTTGAACTGTTTTCAATCGGTAAAACGCCATAATCGGCTTCCCCGTTATCAAGAGCAATTAAAACATCTTCAAATTTTGGCACAAAAAAGTTATCAATTTCCTTGCCGAAGAACTGCATCATGGCTTCTTCCTGGTAAGCACCTGGAATGCCCTGATATACAACCTTTGTGTCATCTGTAATTGGAAGCTCTTTTACTAAAGTAAACATGTCTTTAATATAGTTATCAACTGGCTTGATAATGCTGTACTGATAACGTCTTCCTAGAGACATCAGCTGTAAGAACAGTTCCTGCAAAGGACGTTCAAATTTTGGTTCATCTAAAATAGCAAGGGCACGGGAAATCTTCGCCTTTTCTCTGGCTGGATCAATGATTTCCATATCAGAATCTCTCTTTAAGAGAGCAACCTCGCCCTGATAATTCATTCTCTGTTTGAACAACTCTATAAGCTGTTCATCTACTGCATCGATATCCTTACGAATATCCTTTAATTCTCTCATTTCTATAATTCCTCTTTTAATTCCATAATGGATTTATGAAGCACGGGATGAATAAAATCCGGTGCAATCTGGCTAAGCGGACTTAATACAAAGTCACGAAGCGCAATCTCTTTATGTGGGATGATAAGATCCTTTGTATTTATGATCAAATCATCATAGAATAAAATGTCTAAATCTAAAGTTCTAGGTCCCCAGTGAATTTCACGGGTTCGATTGGCATTTTGCTCAATGACATGAAGGGCATCTAAGAGTTCAAATGGCTGCATAACGGTGGAAAGCTCCACGCATCCATTTAAAAAGTCATCCTGCTCAACCCCACCATATGGAGCAGTTACAAGGTAGTCGGATACATTTTCCACATTAATAAATGGATGTTCCCTCATCTCTTCTACTGCCTGATCAAGATAGGCTTTTTTATCACCCATATTTGAGCCAATGCTTAAAAATACTTTATGGCGTTTTCTTGTAATTTCCACAGAAACCGTATCAAGCGGCAGACCTACCGGTGCCCAAGGCTTTTTAATTTCGATTTTCACCTGTAAAATCAGTGGAAACTTCATAAGAAGAATTCGGGCAACATTTTCAGCCAAATGCTCTAAAAGGGCATGAGTATGTGTGGTCGCATATTCCGTCACAATGTGACTTACTTCTGCATAGTTGACCGATCCGCTTAAGTCATCATTTAAGCAGGCCTTCATCATATCCACTTCCATTTCAATATTAAATAGAAATTTCTGTCCTAATCGGTTTTCTTCTGGTAATACTCCGTGGTTTGCCATAACGAGCAGGTCACGGATTCTGATATAATCTGCCATATATTACTCCTGATTTAAGATTGCTTCTGTCATCTTAAGAGCACGATAATTCATCTCCACATTGTGGACACGGAAGAATCGGCATCCAGACATATAGCCCAAAACGGTTGTAGCCATGGTTCCTTCTTCTCTCTGGTCAACCGGAAGATCTAAGGTCATGCCAATCATTCGTTTTCTGGATGTTCCAAGCAATACATCCACGCCGAAATCACAAAGTCTTCCGACTTCTTTTGTGATCAGACGATTCTGTTCTAAGGTTTTTGCAAATCCAACACCTGGATCTAACATAATTTTATCTTTTTCAATGCCAGCTTTTGCTGCCATATCCATAGTTTCTGCCAAATCAGCCATCACGTCATCCATGAAATTTTTGTAATCCATGTCGTGACGGTTATGCATAAGACAGCAGGCAACCTTCGCATCTGCGATGACCTTTGCCATTGTGCCATCCCACTTAAGGCCCCAGACATCGTTAATCAGATGAGCACCTGCTTTAATGCCTTCAATAGCAACTGGTGATTTGTATGTATCTAAGGAAATAGTTGTATCAAAGCGGCTCTTAATTGCTTCAATTACTGGTACAACTCGCTCAATTTCTTCCTGATCTGTAATCTTTACATGATCCGGTCTTGTGGATTCGCCACCAACATCGATGATCGCTGCACCTTCCTTAATCATCTTTTCTGTCTGAAAAAGAGCATTATCTAAATTGTTATAGTTACCGCCATCAGAAAAGGAATCTGGAGTTACATTCAAAATTCCCATAATATATCCCTGACGGGTTGTATCAAATACTTTATTTCCAATAATCATAAGAATACTCCTGTATTTTTTTGTTCTTCCGGCCAGTTACATTCACTCTTAACCGGGCAGCTTCTGCACGGTCTTGATAATTTGTCGGCACGGTATAAAAGCTTTTGAAAATCGTTATGATCTTCTTTGTATCGTCTATGTCCGAGAATGGCAAGAGAGATTTCTTTAATCTCTTCCTTGCTATAGCCACAGTCTTCTAAGATGCCTTCCGCCAAAAGCGCCCCCTCAATCTCATGAGGAACTCCTCTTTCGTACTGTGCCTGCTTGCCGATATCATGAAGCAATGCTGCTCCATAAATCATATCTCGGTCAAGATCCATCTTATTTTCAAGCGCAAGAATGTATGCGATTCGAGCTACTGAGAGCAAATGCTCCCAATCGTGGCCACAAAAGGCTCTTCCCTCTTCGCATACTTTAATGCGTTCCATATATTCCTGTAATTTTTTATGCTTCGCTACCTTTTGGTATCGTTCCATGTTTTTTTGCTTCCTCTATGTCTTTCATAAATGACAATGATCCAAAAATTAAGATGACATCATCAGAAGATGCTTTCTCCATCACTGTCTTTATGGTTTCTTCCACGCTGCCAACCACAAATACATTCTCATAATAAGGGGCTGCTGCTTCTGCTAAAAGCTCCTTCTTTAATGCTCTTGGGCTGTCTGACTCCACTGCATAAAAATCATTGCAATATGGAGACATAGTACGCAGAATTTTATCATATTCTTTATCTTTTAATACACCCATTATATAGAAAATTCTTTTATTTGTAAAATTCTTTTCCATAAAATCAGCCAGACGAAGAGCCGCATCTTCGTTGTGGGCGCCGTCACGAATCATAACCGGATGATGCCCAATTACCTCTAATCGACCTGGCCAGTAGGTTCTTCTAAGTCCCTCTTCGATTTCAAAAACACCCATGCAGAAATATTTTTTCAGATGCTCGAGCACCTCAATCACTGTGATTGCATTATAAATCTGGTGTTCACCAAGTAGAGGAATCGTAATTTTACTGTAATAATGACCATCTGCAGTGCGGTAGGAAAAGCTCTGTCCTGAGAGATCGGAACTTAAAATATGAATTCCTTCTGCATTTGCCATAGTAAGGCGTGCATTCTTTTCTTTTGCTTCTTTTTCTACCACTTTGTATACAGTATCTCCAGATGGATAGAGTACTACATCGGTTCCTTCTTTGATAATGCCCGCTTTTTCGGTTGCGATTGCTTCTAAAGTGTCTCCTAAAAACTGCATGTGGTCCATGCTGATGGATGCTAAAATCTCCACCAGCGGTTTTTTGATGATATTTGTGGCATCTAATCGGCCACCCATCCCAGTTTCTAATAAAACGACATCCACTTTTTTCTCACAAAAGTAGGAAAATGCGATTGCAGTTTCTACTTCAAAGCTGGTTGGATGTGGAAATCCTGCTTCTTCAATATTTCTTGCAGCTTCTTTTACTTTTTCCACCTGTGCAAGCAGATCTTCTTCACTGATCCACTGTGTATTTACCTGAAATGCTTCTCTTACATCAAACAGCTGTGGGGAATGATAACGACCGGTTGTATATCCGCTCGTGGATAATACACTTTCAAGCATCGCTAAGATGCTGCCTTTTCCATTTGTTCCCGCGATGTGGATGACTCGAAGTTTTTCCTGAGGATTTCCGAGTGCTTCAAGAAGTCTCTTGATACTGTCAAGTCCTGGTACGCTTCCATATTTTTTTATATCGTTTAAAAAGTTGATTGCTTCTATATATTTCATTTCTTTGCTCCTAGATGAGAACTAACTTGGCAAAATATGCTGCATAAAAGATGAGCATAATGATTCCTGCCGGACGACCAAGTTCCTTTTTGCGTACAGATAAAAGGAATAAAAGAACTGCCACCAAAATACCTACAATGGCATCAAAATTGAATTCTGCTGCAAATGGAATTGGCTTGATTAGTGCCGTGGTTCCAAGTACGAATAAAATATTAAATGTATTGCTGCCGATGATGTTACCAACGGCCAAATCCACCTGTCCTTTTCGTGCCGCCATAACAGAGGTTACAAGTTCTGGAAGAGAAGTTCCAAATGCAACGATGGTAAGTCCGATGATACGGTCGCTCACCCCAACGACTTCTGCGATGCCGGTAGCACCATTTACCGCTAAGTTACTTCCGATCACGATGCACGCGATACCTAAAACAATAAAGAAAAACAGTCTTGGCATCGTGTCTTTTTCTGTGAGCACCATCGCTTCTTCTGCTTCTTTCGATTTGGAAAGAATAATGAGATATATGAAAAATCCAATGAAAAATGCCCATAAAATGGCGCCATCTAAACGACTGATTACATCTCCTGTCTGTCCAAGGATGAACAACACTGCGGAAATGACAATCAAAAATGGCATTTCATAAACTACGGTTGTTTTCTGAATATGCATATGGGCAATCGCTGCGGTGATTCCGAGGATCAATAACACGTTCATAATGTTACTTCCAAGGACATTTCCGATGCTGATTCCGGTGCTTCCACGAAGAGCAGATGTGATACTTACGGCTGCTTCCGGTGCACTCGTTCCGAATGCGACAATCGTAAGTCCAATTACAATCTGTGGCACGTTAAATTTGGTTGCTACTTTTGAGCTGGCATCAACAAATGCATCTGCACCTTTGATGAGCATCACAAAACCGACAACTAATGTGATGAAATCCAAGATAATAGAACCAACTACATTCATCCCTATTCCTCCTCGTTAATATTGGCTTTGAGTGATGCTTTTACTAAGCGGAACACACAAAGGACTGCAAAAACGATTGCGATTCCAATCGTCGCCATAGTTACAAATTTGTTAGAATAGCCAACAATCATGATCAGACCTTTTCGGAAAGTGAGAATACCGAAAATAGTGAAGATTACAAATGCGATGACTTTAAGGGCTGTATCGGATGTGTTACTTTTAAGAACATATCCAAGCATCATGCCTAAAATATCTGCCGCAAAAAGCCCGATGGAACATGCAATCCATACGATAAATGCATTTTCTAATCCTTCATTTGCTCCAAAGGTGATGGCGGTAAGCTGTGTTTTATCGCCAAGTTCTGCTACAAAGAAGGTTAAGAATACGGCAATCGGAGCAAAGGCTAACACACCTTTTTTGCCACCTTCTTCTTCATCGTCATCCTCATCTCCAATGGATGTCAATGCAAAGTATAAGAATGCAAGTGCAGCGATTAATTTGATCAGCCAGTCTGGAATAATTGCACTAACTAAACCGCCTGCTAAAACCGCAATCCCATTCAATACTAAAATTGCCGCTGCCGTTCCAAGTACAATATCTCGAAGCTTATATCTTGAAGTCATTCCCACAAGCATAAGCTGTGTTTTATCTCCCATTTCTGCAATAAATTCCGTTAACATGATTTTTAAAAATAATAACATTGTTCTTTTCTCCTTTTGATTGGTTTGTGGGTGGAATACACATGAATGTGCAGATAATTTAAATAGAGTTTCGCTCGCGAAATTCTCGTGCCGAGTGCGGTCGCAAAGCGACACCTACCTTTCGCGCGAGAGCACATCCTCCGGAGGGTTTTTAATTATCTGCACATTCATGTGCAGATAATTAAAAAGACCCATATGCGCTTGCCTTTTCCTTTTTCAGGGGTGCCAAAATCTTACCGGGCACAAAAAGCCAAGCGCACATGAGTCTCATTCATTAAGATATGCCAGGTAATACTCTCGATCTACTACCAGAATGTTGACATATCACGCATCCATTGTGTTTAGTTGACACTATCGATGCGCAAACTACTCCCTCAGAGCGTTATGTATGTTTTTATACTCTAATAATTATAATCCCTTTTTCTTGTTAAAGTCAATATGTGATGATATGGAAGTTTGGGTTGTGGATGAGTGGTATTTCTATCATTATTATGTAAAATAATGCTCAATTATTGTATTTAACACTTCAATATCTAGCCCTTTTCCTTCAACTTCAGCAGTAAATAGGAGAGATTCTCCTTGTAAATAACCGGCTCTTTGATATTGAGTTAATTTATTAAAATTATTACGCATATATTCTGGATTATCGAACAAGCCTAAATGTTCTAAAATGTAGACTCGTCTTGTTCTTTTATTCAAAACCATGAAATCAGGATAAAAAGTTGTATAGCTATCGATATCGACTGGATATTCATAGCGATAAGGAATTCCTGCGGCAAAAAGGCGGTCAGCTATGATTTGTTCTGACTTAGATCTAACATGTTCTCCATTTAATGTATAGTAAGGATGCGGTTTTTGATAAGAATTCTGCGATGCACTCTTTTTCGACAGCCAGATTTTGGCATAATCATCATCTGAAAGCACATAAGGACTTATCATCGTTTTTCTAACTGGATTCATACTTGTATAAATATCGCCTAATTCTTTAGGTTGGTAATTATTTAGTAATTTCTTAATGCCATCAAGTTGTTTTCTTGCATGATAAAGCAAATTTGTCTCATAATCACGTTGTGCGATTGCATACGCAGTCTTATGTTCATTCTTTCTGAGAAATTTATATGGCTCTTCTTTCGTTCTGCGATATTGTATAGAGATCGGCATAGTTTTTTTTACTTTAATCTGACCTTTTATATGTCTGTATTTGGATCTTTCAACTTTCGCTATTAACGATTCTAATTCTTTCTGCTTCTGTCGTAGTGCTTCTTCAAGATATGACATAAAGGCAGCCTCCTTTCATGAATATAATGCTCTTATTCTGTAATTTTCATTAGAAGTGTGATGGCAATTTTGCGGTGATGCTCTTTTTTCTTCTTTTCATTGAGAGTGTGATAGCGAAATTTTGACAATGCTCTTTTAAGCCTAAAGCATTTCAAAGTGTGATAGTTTTTTCTCTGCCAACAATATGGAAGTTATTTACATAGTGTATATTATCATAATTGTTATATTTTTACAAGTATATGTTTTATTTACTTTTATTTTTTGTGCATCCATCACACTTTGAACCAATAACGCAAAATAAGAGCATTCACAAAAAATTACTATCACACTTTGAATTAAAAGCCCTAAAAAAGAGCATAGCAGGAAAAATGCTATTACACTCTGAATGAAAAACTCGAAAAAAGAGCATTCGCAAAATTTTACTATCACACACGAAAATAAAAGTCCAGAAAAAGTGATAATTTGCCGATTTAATATGCCGATTTAATTTGCCGTTTGAATTTGTCCGATTTAATTTGCCCGATCCCAGCAAAACTCAAACAAAAAAAGAACCGCGCAGGTTATTGGTACAAGCCAACAACCTACACGGCTCTCTCTATAAATAAATCTCTCAAACTACTCTACATTAATGGTATGACATTCAACGTCAATTTTTACGTTCGCATCTGCTTTAAAGGAAATTCCGTCGATATCAAGATCTGTGTAAATAACACCTGTACATGTCTGTGCACCATCATTTACGAATAATTCCATGCTGTCTTTGTCGATGATGGCACGGAACTTGATTTCGCCACCTAAATCAGAAACATAAAATTCACGTTTCTGGACAATATCAAAACGAACACCACTTTCAGAACGGTCAACCATAACCGTACCCTTTTCGCGGTCATAAATTACAGAAGTATGGAAACGATCATTTTTCGCAATCTGAAGTTCAAATACTTTATAGTCATCTTCTGGTTTCACGGAAACAGTCATATCGATGTAACGACCTTTTACGTCATCAAAAGATGTTTCTTCACAAACAGTCACATCCTTATGATAAGCAGAAGCAACACGATAATTGTCTAATTCTTTTACCGGTTCCTGATAAAGTCTGCCATCACGAACATGAAGCTCACGTGGAAGAGTCATTGCACTAAAATAATGAATGTCTGGCATCTTGAACGAAACATTTGTCCAGTTCATCATCCACGCAATCATGATGCGGCGGCCATCTTCTGTCTCTAAAGTCTGAGGCGCATAGAAGTCGGTTCCATAATCGATCGCATGCAAATGCTCCCTTGTAAATTTTAAGTTTTCTTTATCGTAATCCCCAATGATTGTAAGTGTTCCGTATCCTGGATGGAACTCAAGACCATCTGTCTGCATCTCCTGCGGGCTGCCAAGAAGAACCCATTTGCCGTCTAATAAGAAAAAGTCCGGACATTCCCAAATCTTGCCGTATTCGTTGTGGCATTCATCTAAGATGCCCATGTATTTCCAGTTCAGTCCATCTTCACTTTCATACATAAGTACACGTCCACTGCCGTCGTCCGGGCGATTTGCTAAAAGCACGATGTAACGACCGTCTTCCTTGTAAATTTTAGGATCACGGAAATCAAGCCAGTTTCCGCCTTCCGGAATATCTTCTACATTGATGATCGGATTATTTTCTAATTTTACAAAATCAATCCCATCGCCAATTGCTGCACACTGATGCTGGAGATCCTGGTCTGGTCTGCCCTTCTCATCAACACCTTTGCAGCCGCCTGTATAAAGAAGAAGCTGACGGCCATCTTCAAGCTCAATCGCACTTCCAGAAAAACAGCCGTTGGATTCATATTCATGCTCTGGAGCAAGTGCACAAGGCAAAAATTCCCATTTGATGAAATCGTTTGTTTTTGCGTGGCCCCAGTGAGTTGGACCCCATTCAACTTTGTACGGATAATACTGATAGAATAAATGATATTCTCCTTTGTAAATGGAGAAGCCGTTTGGATCGTTCATCCATCCAACCATCGGTGTGATGTGAAACATCTGTCTTTCTGGATCCGCATCCTTTTTATGTAAAGTTTCGTATTCTCTTGCTAACTGTAATGGATTTTTTTTGATTGAATCGCCCATTTTCTAAGTCCTCCCATTTTGAAAATGATTTTATGTCATTCGATTAGCATAATAGTAACACACATTAAAAAACGAAAAAAAGTACAATCTATACAAAGAAACAAACAAATTGTTGGCTATTTATAGACGCTTTCAGAATTGTCTGATAATTATTTATATTTTTATATAAATATCTAAAAATACACCTTGACAAATCTGTATAGTGCGATTATAATAAAGACATAAACAACAAGTACAGAAAATAAACATAGGAGGTATAGTCCAATGTAAAATTTTCAAATCCAATATTATTTGTTAATAATAACTTGGACAGGACAAAAAATTAATAGAAAGCGAGGTTATACAGTGAGACTTCTAGAAATTCAGTAAAAGACCATCTAATTAATGTCAACTAATTAGATGGTCTTCTTTTTTTGTTTCAACTATGAACTTTTCTACAATAAGCAACTTCTACTTAACTTTTCTTCCGGAAGCGACTTCAAAGTGATATTTTACAATACCAAGATCTGTCTTTGTGCAAAATCCCACGCCAGAAACTCGAATAGCTGGTTCTCCATCTACCATACCAATCTTAAACTTCTGCTGATTTGTTGCAGTTGGAGCGAGCAGCGCAGCATTTACCCCATCCGCAAACCAGCCAGGCATAGCTCCCTGAGTTGCGAGAACGTCTTTCATCAGCTTGCTTGTTCTTGGCTGTCCTTCATTTTCTCCATAACCAAGCGCGATTACCATGCAGAGCTTTTCGCCCTTTGGCACTAATTTTTTCACGACCTTTTTGTTAAATGTCATTGCAACCCAGCAGGTATTTAAGCCAAGTCGCTGCGCCTCTAGTACTAACATTTCTCCGTAGTATCCACAACGTTCCTCAAAATCCTGAGATGGCGCACCCTTTAAAACAATGTAGTTAGAAACATTCGAAAACTTGCCATAGTGAGCAAGACGAGCATCAAATCCTGTCGGATCATCGTATACAATCTGAATATTTAATCCACTTTCTTCATTTGCCTGTGCAGCAAATGCATCCATCTGATCTCGAAGTTCTTCTTCGATCGGAATATCTTTATATGCGCGCACGGAATGACGCGCTCTGATTGCTTCTAAAATTGTCATGATTTTTTCCTCCTGTAATCATCTTTCATGATTATAGCACATTTGCTGATGTTAGCAAATGCAGGGAAGATTCGCAGGCGTCTTAAGCTCTGGAAAATTGCTCTTACTTTTCAGATATTTCTGGGAATACTTGCTGTTTATTTATAAAGATAATTGCTCTTATTATTGATGATCGCGCTAATAAATTGGGAATCGTTCTTATAACATTGTAATAATTCAAAAGAGGTATAGTGTTAGCGAGTTTATCCTCATTTGTGTCTTACATTATTAAAAAGAGTATATATTATTTTATCGCATGCCTCTTTAATGAAATAGTTTTTGAAAAGAGGGTATATTTCGCTTCAAAGCGACCTTGATGCATGTAATTCTAGGGTATAAATGCACTTTGTAACAAGTTTTTGCAATATACATATACTCATAACTCTATAAAAAAATCAAAATGAGGTACTCCGGAAAAAAACGTATACTCTTTTAAAAATTTAACAGCAATAAGAGGTACCATCGATTTTTTAACATACTCATTTTAAAAAAAAGATCATAAAAGAGGTGCGCTACATGACCGGTAATATAAGTTAATATAAAAATCTTTTAGGATATAAGAAAAATCATGTAGAATCGTAGTTTTCTATACAACAAAAAAAGACCATCTAATTAATTATTCTAATTAGATGGTCTACTAATGAATTTCTAGAAGTCTCACTGTATAACCTCGCTTTCTATTGATTTGTTGTCGTGTCCAGGTTATTAAAAAATTAATACTGGAATGGTAGTTATTTCATTGGATTGTACCTCCGGGATTTTATAGTTTTGAATAAAAAATTAATTAAGCTGGTGGTCCGTCCTCCTAGTCTTATTTTTTTATTAGAATTAGTGTTCTTTGTTGTTTATGTCTTTATTATAATCGCACTATATATTTTTGTCAATACCTATTTTTAGTTTTTTTATATTATATTTTTATATTATCTGACAATTCGACGTGAACAAAAGGACATGTCAGCATATTCCACTTGCATGTCCTAACTCTCAAAATCTCTATATCCCCAGTCTCTTCATCACACCATCTGCCCCAATTCCTGGATGAGTCACGACCATGCGACATACCTGATCGGCGAGTTCTTCACTAATCCCATGGCGTCTTGCCACCTGTCGAACGGACTTTCCGCGGTTAAAATCGCGAATCATCTTTGGTAAACGGTCGCCAAAATCAGCCGGAATCTCCAAACGAGCACCCATAGTTCCACTACCTGCAAGTTCAGCCAAGCTTGAAACTCCCGGTTTTCCAACACCACCACTCATCTTCACTTCAGGCGCAATTTCAATATACTCTGTCGTAAACTCGCCATCTCCGATCCACAAAATCACCAAAGAATTCATCTTGCCAAAACGTCTCGGCCCGCAGCTTCCTGGATTTAGAAAATGTGCCCCATCTGCGTCAAGTTCTTCATACATATGAGAATGCCCATAAACCACTAATGTTGCATCTTGAAAATCAAGCGGCGTATAACGCCGATCACGAATGTTGTGAATCATAAACACCTTCACCCCAAACACATCATAAACTGCCGTATCCGGAATGTCCTGGGCCCATTCCCGATCATTGTTGCCACGAATCACACGCACCGGCGCAATTTTCTTAAGTTCCTCTAAAATCTCCGGTTTGCAAATGTCTCCCGCATGGAGAATCAGCTCACATCCTGATAAATGCTCAAGCACTTCTTTTCTTAACTTGTTGTGTGTATCAGAGATGACACCAATTTTATGTTTTGCCATATTCACATACCTCTTTTACTACCTTCCACTCCGTCATCAAACGATCAATCTGCCACGCAGCATTTGCCGGGCTGGTCGATGGAAGAGCTACCGCAGAAATTCCCAGTTCCTTTTCCTGATATTTATGATAATACTTCCAGGACGTTTTCCCATTGCAGAATACGTGCGTCACCTTAGAACCAGCAATAATCTGTGCAAGGTCCGTTGGTTCCACATTTTTGATGCTGCTGTCGGAAGAACCCTTGATATCGCATGCATAAATCGCATCCCACATCGCAATATGATGCTTTAAAACAAGTGCCTTCTTCTCCTCAATCGTCTGTGGAACTGGCTCGTCAAATAATTTTGCAATCAGTGGCCAGTAGCGATTTCTTGGATGACCATAGAAAAAATTCGCCTCTCTTGATTTTACGGAAGGCAGACTTCCGAGGATCAGTACTCTTGATTCGCTGTTATATAATGGTCCAAATGGATGGACGATATGTTCATAATCCATAATTATTCCTTCTTCCTATTTGGGTGAACTGCATCGACAAAAAAACTATCGAAGAATCCCCTTCTCGTCCTAATTATACTATAAATATTGACACTTTAGCCACTCATCATGTACAATCTGTTTGAAACGAAATTTCACAGGAGGATATTATATTATGAAACTTGCTTTCATCGGAACAGGTAAAATTATAGCTGATGCGCTTCATGCCATCACACCAGTAGATACAATCGAAAAAACCGCTATCTTTGCACGACCACACAGCAAAGCCAAAGCAGAAGCATTTGCTGCAGAATATAACATTCCAGAAATCTATACAGACTACCAGCAGTTGCTTGCAGAAACTACTGCGGACACCGTATACATCGGGCTCATCAACAGTGCTCATTATCCATATGCAAAGGAAGCCTTATTACATGGCAAAAATGTCATCTTAGAAAAACCATTTACAGGCTTCTACGACGAAGCAAAGGAGCTTCAGGAAATCGCTGAAAGAGAAAAATTATTTATCTTTGAAGCAGTCACCGTGCTCCACAACGAAGTATTTTATGAAATGAAAAAGAATGTAGAAAAGCTTGGCAACATGAGAATGGCCCTTTGCAACTATTCCCAGTACTCTAGCCGTTACGACGACTATCTTGCCGGCGACATTGCTCATTCTTTTGACCGTGAATACTACGGCGGCGCACTATACGATATCAATGTTTACAACATTCACTACTGTGTTGCGTTATTCGGCGAGCCAAATGATGCCATCTATTATCCTAATATCGGACCAAATGGAATCGACACTTCTGGCACTTTAATTCTCGTTTACGACGGATTTACTGCCGTTTGTACTGGAACCAAGGATTCCGACAGCCCAGGACATATTATCATGCAGGGTGAAAAAGGTTATATGGAAATCAACAGCAAGCCAAACATTGCTTCAAAACTCACCACAATTTACGTAGATGAAAATGTAAAAGAAAAGGTTCGCGACGCAGCCGGAGCTATGGTACGCGCAACCATTACAGAAACATTTGACGCGCCAGAAGTATTCCACCGCATGACTCAGGAATTCAGTGACTTTGCACGCGTGATCGACGAAAAAGACTACGCAACTGCACATGAATTCTTAAATGAATCCGTCATTGTCGTGGGCGTACTTGAAAAAGCAAGAAAGAATGCAGGAATTGAATTTTAATTAGTTGCGCGGGAAAACATCCCAAAGATGCTTTAATCTACAAAAGCCGTATCAGATAGTATTTCCACCTGATACGGCTATATTTTTATCTTAATATATATGATTTTACTGGTCCCCCAACCGGGTTATAATCTAATTCTTTATCATATTGTGCAATAAGCTCAGTAAGCTTAGCTGCGGTAAACTTTTGAAGCTCTGCCACATGATCACGATAATCACTATAATCCAAAGCTCGAAAATCCCGCACATACTCATCTGTCCCATAAACAAAACAAGTATCGGTCGGCGCACCAATCTTCATGGCATAATAATCATATCCCACTTTATGATATTCAATCTGATACTTCCCGTCCCAGATTTTTCGTCCAACCACAAAATAAACCGGCTCACGATTCAATGGGCTCGTATTCATCTTTGTCAAAAGTTCCTGAAAAAATGCTGCGTCAATGGTGTGATGCTTTGCTAAATATAAACGAATAATCTGCTCGATTGGAATCGTGCGTGCAAATAGTGTTGCCTCATTTTCCACATGAATACCAATGGCACCACAATTGACGAGAATACCATTTGCAAATGGATGAAGCTTTTCCGGAATGCGGCCAACATGCTCTTCTAGCTTTCCTTTATTTAATTCAATCGAACCCTTAGAATCCACCAATGCAGTGATTCCATCCTTGGCACGGAAAATTCCAACCAGCGACATAACATTTCCCCACAATCTCTAGCGATCTAACACAATCTTGCTCACTTCTCCATGTACTTCTGGCACCTCGCGGTAACGAAGTTCCATCACATACAGCCGCTCTGTCGGAATATCAAATACCTCGCGAGGATAATTCGCAGAATAGATAAAGGTAACGGATGTCTTCATCTGAATCACGCAGACATCTCCTTCTTTTTCATATTTAATGATTTCTGTCTGATATAGACGAAGGTTCTCATAACGAACGATTACGCCTTCGTTGATATTCTGCTCTAAAATTCTCTGAATCTCACGTTTCAAATTTTCAGAAACATAAGCAAATTCATTCATCTGCTCGTTTGAAAAGCCGGAGAGATATTCTAACAACATATCTTCACAGCAAATCTTCCATTCATCCCAGGAAAATCCCGGAAAATCACGTGCAATAAGGGGAAGCATCATCTTCGTAATTCCCATAACCGGCTTTGGATCCGGCACAGAAACATTTGCCTCTGAATATTTATTTTTCTTTCCAAAAAGTTTAAATGCCATAATAATCTCCTCGCAAAATACAAAACGAATCTAGGATTCTTTATGGAATATATTATAAATCAAAACCGTACCGATAACAATAAATGCACCAATCAGTGACATCTTTGAAAGCACCTCGCCAAACATCACAGCTACAATGATTGGATTAAGTATCGGCTCAACCCCATTAATTAAACTTGCTGTAACTGGATGGGTGTATTTTGTACCATAAGAAAAAAGAAGGTATGCAAGGCCAACCTGCACTACACCGAGAAATAGTACTGCCAAAATGACTGGCTGGGAAAAATCGTTTTCCCGCAAAACGAGTGGACTTAATAACAGACCACTGATCAACTGTCCGAGAAAGAGGGATGAAATCGCATCCCCACGCTCAAACTGATTTAGCATAAATACTCCCGCATAGAAAGCCCCAGACAAGATAGCAATCACATTTCCTAAAAAGCCACCTCCAGAAATGCTGTCGAAAAAGAAGCATAGGATGCCGGCGAAAACGACAAAAATGGTCGCAATCTGGAATTTATCTGGTTTTTGATGGAAAAACAAAAACATGAGGATGATAATCCAGACCGGACAGGTAAATTGTAGAATAATCGCATTGCCTGCTGTGGTGAGTTTATTGGCAATGACGAACAAGGTTGTTACTCCAAAGGAACAGGCTGCTCCGGCAAGTACTGTCGTATTCACTTTTAATTTATGTTTTGTAATGAGCATATAAAGTCCAAATATCCCCATTGCAATAAAATTTCTTGCGCCGTTGATGGCAAGCGCATTCCAAGGAATGAATTTCAGGGCTGCGCCTCCACCGGCAAAGCAGACGGAAGCACATAGCATCATCAGCGGTCCAAGTTTTTGTTTCGTATCCATAGTACTCTTAAGCCTGTTCTCCTGTAAATTTATCAATCATGATCGACATCGCGCGGTTCATGCTTCTGATGCTGCTCTTTAAAATGCTGAACATATTGGCATGTTCTGGATAATAATTTACGCAGTAAGATGCTATGGGAAGCAGGAAATCATCTGTTTCACGTACATATTTTTTGATTTTTTCTGGCTTTAGCGCATAAAGCGTGCCGCTGTTGTGAAGACGGTCACTTAATTTGATCATACAGGCTTTTTCGTTATGTAACATGGTTTCAAAATGTTCACATAATTCGTCGTCACTCATTCCAGAGTGTTTTGTGAGTAAGCTTACAATGTCATAAACTTCTTTATCTAAATTATATTCTGTATAAAGCTCGATGCCCCCCTGTGGAAGCTTGTCCATGCAGTCTTCTAATACATCATGTAAGAGTGCTGCTGCAAGTGTCGCATCATCACGAACATTATAGGAAATGAGTGTGCTGCACACTTTTAACGGATGAATGAGATATGGAGATCCATCCTTTCTATACTGACCTTCGTGAAGACGTCTCGCAAGCGCAAGCGCAATTAATGTCTGTGGAAGTCCTACACCCGTTGCATAGCCTTTGATAAAAAAGTAGGTTTTTGCATAAACTTCGGTATCTGCTTTATTAAATGTAATCTTTTCCTTCAATGTATTTGTTCCCATATCTTTTCCTCCTACCGTTTCCCATCTGAATAAGTGAATAAATTTTACTATCTGAAATTTCTTTTTTCAAGGGATTTTCGCTTATTTGTCAGATAAATTTATTCATTTTTGTTTATTTTGGAAATATAATAATTAATAAATATATACATAGTTTTCAATACTATGTTATGATAGAGAAGATGAATAAAAGGAGTGAGAACTTATGAAAAAATATATCATTTTAGCAGAATCTGGCGGTGACGTTCCAAAAGATCTCATCGACAAATACGGCATCTATACAGTACCGATGCACGTTTCCTTTGGAGATGTGACAAAAGACGACGGAACATTTCCTGTCACAGATATCTTCGAATATTACGAAAATACAAAACAGCTTCCTCAGACAGCCGGCACGAACATGTATGACTTCGAGCAGGTGTATGACAAAATCCATGCAGAGCATCCAGAAAGCACAATTCTCTATCTTGCATACTCTGCAGTTACAACCGTTAGCTACCAGTGCGGATTAAATGCCATGGAAGACCGCGACTATATCGTTGCATTTGACACAAAATTCGCATCTGCCGGCCAGGCTTTTGTCATCGAAAAGGTTGCCGAGTTCATCGAGGCAAATGAATCTGCATCTGTGGACGACATCATAAATTATGCGACAGAAATCCGTTCCCGCACACACATGGGATTCTTCCCTGGAGACCTTGAATATTTAAGAGCAGGTGGCCGCGTAAGCAACGCTGCTTATTTAGGAGCCAAAATCCTTTCCTTAAATCCACTGATTGAAATCGACGATGGATATCTCATTGCCAAGAAAAAATATCGTGGTAAGTTGGCGAAGGTTTCTAAGAAATTAATCAAAGATTTTACAGAGGAACACAATCTTTGCAAGGATTATGTCATGCTCATCTTCTCCCCACGTCTTCCTGAAGATTTAAAGGCAGAATTAATGGAATATACAAAGAGCCTTGGATTTGAAAAGGTTCGCTGGGTTCAGACCGGAAGCGTTGTATCCACACACAGTGGACCGGCTGCATTCGGAATTACAGGTATGAGTGAGAAATAGTTTGTTGGAATACAAAAATGCCGCGCCGGCAATTGCCGGCGCGGCATTTTTTACACAATATTAATAATTTCTGTTAGTTCATCCACAATCCAGTCAACACTTCCATCTTCTATCTTTTGAGCTGGATTTCTGCGGTAAAAACAAGTTTTCATACCATATTCTCGCCCGCCTGCCATGTCGGAAGTCATGGAATCTCCGATAATCAGGCACTCTTCTGGCTTGATTTTATCTTCTTCCGCCCTTCCTTCATTGATTTTTTCGAAGCAATAATCGAAAAATCCTGCTGCCGGCTTGCTAATTCCACAATCTTCTGAAATAAAAATATGATCAAAATATTTTGTCATATCGGCAAGTCCTAACCGGCGGTTCTGCTGATAGGATGGTCCGTTGCTCGCCGCACAAACCAGATAGTTTGAAGCAAGATGTGCAAGCATTTCGACCGAGCCATCCACGATAATATAGCTGTCAAATAATGCTTTTCGAAAATAAGTTTCAAACGTTGGTCCATCAAAATCAATGCCGATCAGCTCAAAAATGATGTTCCAGCGTACTTTTTGAAGTTCTTCAAAAGTAATTTCTGCAAGTTCAATTTTTCGCCACAACTTATCATTCTCTCGCTTAAAAATATCATACATCCAGGGTTCATATGCCTTTAGCCCAAAATGTATAAATCCATCCTTCATCGTCTGGCGAACGTATTCATCAAAGTCTAACAACGTATTATCAATGTCGACAAAAATAGCTTTTAATTTCATATTAGATGTTTTTCCCAACTTCAAGCATTTCCTCCATTGCAGATTCATTTGCCGCAAGGTCAGTAGTCTTGCTAGCAGAGAATTTGTTGAAGAAAACGATATTCCAGTCAAGATACTTTTCGATGCAATTAAACTGCTGTTTGATAAGATCATACTGGCCATCACTTGTTGCAGCACCACCAACCACGATCAATCCAACCTGCTTATTCTTGATAAATGCACCTTTGCAGTAGCATTTGTCAATCACCATCTTTAACTGAGCGGTGATGCCCCACCAGTAAACAGGGGTCGCGAACACGATCATGTCAGCAGCTACTAATTTGTCCACAATCATGTTAGTGTCGTCTTTGTCGATGCAGCCTTTGTAACATTCGCAGGCGTTGCATCCCTTACAAGGTGCCACATTAAGCTTGTAAGTATCTACAACCTCCACTTCATGACCTTTGTTTGCTGCGTTAATTCCTTTTACGAAAGCCTCGATGGCTGCAAATGTGTTGCCCTTACGAGGACTACCGTTTAAAATAACAATTTTCATTTTCTTCTCTCTCCTTTTTGACATTTATTATATTATAGCACGGATTAAGGGGAGCTGGTATATGCGCATCCCCCGGAGGGTTTTTGATATACAGGAAATTGCATAGCAATTTCCTGTATATCAAAAAACACCTGCCGCTCACGACTTCGGCAGGTGTTTTATGTTGAAAAGAGAGGATAAAAAATATATGAAAAACTATTTTCGTTAAGTATAAGTGTTGATCGGTTGATCATTTCCTTAACTGTCTTTTATTATACTCTCTATTTTTCAGAATGCTATTTACTCCATATAAACAATTATAAAGAGTCTATAAATATGGTTTAAGGCTTTCTGAAAAAGCTTAAGAAATCCTTACGGCCTTCTTATGATATTTTTACTATGCAATTCTCTCCAAAAATTTTTTTAATTCTTCTTTGGAAATCATCACATCTTCGATGGAATTTAAACTTGCATCTGCTGCTTCATAATCTGGTACAGCGAAAAATGCTTTTTCTCCCCACACAAGTTCATTATTAGCCAAAATTTCTTTAGCATAGCGATTATCCGATAAATCCACCAGTACTTTGGCACGATTCACACCACACTGGCCGGAAAGACGTGTCAACAAAACCGGATCATCGATACGCTGATGATTTGTAAAGTAAGCTTCGAAAACCAGTTTGTGGAATTTCATCACATCACCGCCCTGTGCCTGTACAGATAACATAGCCTGACTTGCCGTATCGCTGTAAATGCTCATACGCTCTGGTCTTGGATGTGCCTCGCATGGCACCCAGATCACCGAAATATCAGGAAACTGTGGCAGAAGATCCATCAAATCCATTACACCACGGTAACAATATGGACAAATATAATCAAAATATACAGTTAATTCTTTCATTCTATGCGACTCCCTTAATAGATTTTCTTGATTTCGCCTTCAATATCATACATTTCCTTGAATTCATCCAAATCCTTTTCGGTAATGATGAACATGATATCTTCAAATTTTTTTGTCTTCTTATCTTCAAATCCAGCAACCTGCTGTCCATTGCAGATACTACATTTGATTACAGGAAGCTTGGTTTCTTTATCATAGGTTTTCTTTTCGATTTTCTTTTTCTTTTTAAAAAACATCTCTGTGCCTCTCTAAAATCGAAACCCGAATTCCATTTCATCGGGATCCACCTTCATATCCTTCATATCGATTTCCGTAATTCTGATATAGCGGTCATTGTTCAGTTCTACAAGCATTCGGTCGATATTTTCAGAAAAGCCCTGAGCTTCCATCTCCACATCTCCACTTGCCGTATTTCGCACCCAGCCGGTAAGTCCTAGTCGTCTCGCCAGCATAAATGCAGTTGCACGAAATCCTACGCCCTGAACTCGTCCGGAAAAAATAAAATGTTTTCGCACCATTTGTGTCATATAATCACCTTTCAAATTTTGCAAGTCTAATTCTCGCACCGAGTACGCCATTCTACTTGCGACTGCGCTTTTCTAACATTCGAAGCTTCAATGCCTTTTTATAAAAGTCCTTATTTGAGCAGCCCGCTCTTCCGCCACCGGCACAGGCACAAGCACATGCGCAGGCACAGGATGCACACGCACAAGCACAAGAGCTATGTGCACAGCCACCACCACGAGTGCCATGAGAACTATGTGTATGAGTTACCGGTACATGAACCGTATGAACACGAATGAACGTATCTGGAACTCCACCGTAGGCATAATCGCGATTTCCAGTATATTTCTTCTTTTCTTCCTTCGTAAGCGTTTCTTCTTTTAAAATTTCCTCACTCTTGATCAGGTTCGTGCCACAATATTCGCACGCATCCTTACCTTCTGCACGAGGTGCCCCACAGTTTGGACAATTTGTATGGTAAGTAATCTTCGTTCTCGTAACCTTCGTCTCCGTGCGATCCCCAAAACCAGCACCACGGTCATATTGGTTATTGCTCTGCATAGCCCTGGCTATGATCGAAACCGCTATAAAAATAATCCAGACAGCTCCTCCCAAAACGAGAGATCCAGCATCGTCATCATCATCCCAGAACTCTTCATCCCAGGATTCATCCCATTCATCGTCCCATTCCGATTCCTCATATCGGTCACTGACCTCCGAATCAAAGGCAAATGCTTCGTTCGGGTATGTCAGGGTTACAGTAAATTTTTCACCTTCATCAAGACTTGTTTCCCATGTGTTATAACCATTATCTACCAGACAAGCTGGAGACCAGTCCTTTACCTGATCCGCTTTCCAGCGAATGACCATAGAATCAACTACAATCTCGCTAAACCAGCCAGGAGTAAATGTATAAACCGTAAAGCCCTCCTCATTGAGGTTCATTTGATACATATTATTCTGCACAATCGAAAAATCAAATTTTACGATGTCACCTTCTTCGTATTCCTGATCAAAATCGATTCTCATGTAAGAGCCACCATCATCATAATATTCGATATCAGAAATATTATCAGAAAGTGCCTCATAATCTTCCACATTAGAGTTTGGAATCCCGATTTTCACCCATTCAAGCGGTCCTTCCGATTCGGAATCCAAAACCTCCCACTCGATATGATATTTTAAATTCACAGTGGCGTCATCATTTACATCCGCCGTAATCTCGTATTTTCTAATCTCATCTAGGTTTTCCGCTTGCACCGCCTGGCAAATAATTCCGACAAAGAATAGTGCCATAATGAGGGTGAGCAGATAACGAAGGCTAATACTATTTTTCATCACTACCCCTCCTTAATGGACAAAGTCCTTCCATTTTGGCGGAATACTCTCTACGCGTTACGCAGGTAGGATGATTCCAGATATTTTCCCAAGAATCTGTTAAAATATTTCCAAGTACATCACCGGAAAGCCAGCTCTGACAAGGAACCACATTTCCGGATGGAGTCACTGCCATATTGCTTAAGCAGGCACCGCAGGTTGGGGACATAATATCAAGTTCCTCGCAGAACGAATTTTCCACCCAGCCAGGAGAAGTAAAACTGATTTCCATACCATTTGCATAGGCATAATCCACAGCTTGGCGAAGCACTTCTTTGATTTCATCTGTGGTCAGCTGTAATGCCTCAGATGCTTCAAGCGTAGCATTTCCTGTCGTGATCAGGCCGGAACAAGTCACGTATGTCACGCCCTTGCTATGTAAAAATTCCAGTGTTTTCTTATAATTCTTATTTAATGTGCAAAGCGGCGTATTGATGCTCACGCTAAGCCCTGCTTCTAAAGCATTTTCAATGCCGGCAACCGTTGCATCATACTGATTTGCACCGACTAATTTGTTGTGAATGTCCGCTTCATCGGAATAAAATGTAATCTGAATGCTGTCAAGTGACGCATCCCAAAGCTGTTTGCAAAGCTCTTTTGAAAGCTTGATTCCATTGGTGTTCATACGTGTTACAAACCACTGTGCTGCATCCACAAGCTCAATTAGATCTTCGCGCATGGTAGGTTCGCCACCGGTAAATGTCACCTGAGGGATGCCCGCTTCGCGAAGCTTCTTTAACACGTCTTTCCACTGAGCAGTAGAAAGTTCTTGTTCTTCTGCATGCACCTGCCCTGCTGCATAGCAATGAACACATTTCTGATTACAGTGCCATCTGCCTTCTTTCGTCATCGCGCTGACCATGATATCCATACGATGCGGCGCACGCATATAAGGCGCATAATCTCCGATACTTAAGTAGCCGATTTCTGCATCCACCGGCTGGTTGTAAGCAATTTTCGTAAATGTATCCATAATGCGGTAGACATCTGCGCGAAGTCGCTTGGAGCTGACAAATGGATACACCTTGTGTACCTGTTTGCAGGTATTTTTCATGATGTTTTCTACATCTTCTTCTAAGATTTCACGATCGTGATATTTATTCACTTCTTTGATAAATTCAGATAAAAGGATACTCCAGGAAAGACTCACCGGGATGATATCCTGTCCATTGATGATTGCCACACTTGACGCAATATCCTCACGAGTAAAACTTGGTGGAATCAGGAAAATTCGAACCACACCAGGCCCTTCCGGATTTAGCGTCGTATGAAGCACACCATCAAAATTTGCCAATGCATATTTATATTCTTTTCTCGATGGTTTCATAATGATCACTCCTTTAAAATATTATAACACAGAATCCTACGCTTCGCACTTATTCGCCCCCGTAGCTCTTCCCCGTAGCTTTTCACTCTAGCTCTCCTCTCTAGCTCTCCTCTCTACCTCTTATAATCTTATAATAATTAGAAAGAGGGTATATTGGACCAGCTTTTCCCTCTTTCTTTGTCTTCCGCCTTGAAAAGAGTATATATTTTTACTTATCATACCGCTTTTCACAAATCAACTTGCTTAATGAGGTACTCTCTCACAGAAAATAGACTTCCGTGCAGGCGAAATTGCCCCAAAAAGCAAGTTGACAACAAAAATCGACAAGTTTTCTATACTCTTTTAGGATTCCAAAAGCGAAAAGAGGAACATGAGTCGGAGTTATATACTCTTTTGAATCATAAAAATTTATATGAGGAAAAAACTCACTTTTTTCACCTCTTTTAGTTTTAGAGAAAAGAAAAGAGGTGAATTCCCCACTATAAATCCCCACCTAACTAAAACGCAAAAAACCTGCTTATGCCGGGCCCGGCATAAGCAGGTTTACATTCATAAATATTATAAATTCGTATATCCCATCAAGGATTCATCAATTTCTTTCGCAGCACGTCGGCCTTCTGCAATCGCCCAGACTACTAAAGACTGTCCACGATGCATATCCCCTGCAGTAAAGACATTCGCAACGCTAGTTGCATAAGAGTCCGCGCAAGCGGTACGGTTCGCAGCGCCAGCGCTGCTGGCGAATGTTGCCACATTCGTACGTTCATTTAACGCAACGCCGAAACTGTCTGCCACATATTTTTCACTTCCTAAGAAGCCAGCTGCAATCAGAACTAAATCTGCCTTTAATTCTTTTTCGGTGCCTTCCACAGGAATCATATTCATGCGACCTGTCTTCTCATCCTTTTTCGGAGCAAGCTTTACTGTTTTTACTCCAGTTAACTTGCCATCTTTATTCTTGATAAACTCTGTCACCGTTGTCTGATATACACGAGGATCAGAGCCAAATTTATAAATTGCTTCTTCCTGACCATAATCTGTTTTTAAGATTCTAGGCCATTCAGGCCAAGGATTTGATTCAAGACGAACACTTGGAGGACAAGGCATCATCTCAAGCTGAGTCACATCAGCTGCGCCAAGACGGATACTTGTACCAACACAGTCATTACCAGTATCCCCGCCACCGATTACGATGACACGCTTACCAGCAAGACTTCCAAAAGAGAAATCCTTGGATTTCATCATGGATACGTGATCATAATTCATATCCATTAACTTCTTGCTCACTTCTTTTAAGAAATCAACTGCAAAGTAAATGCCAGCTGCATCTCTTCCCGGAGCCTTGATATCACGCGGATTAGAAGCGCCACCACAAAGGACCACACGGTCATATTGAGCCATTAATTCCTTACCAGTGATATCTTTACCAACATTTACATTGTATACAAACTTCACACCTGCTGCTTCCATTAATTCGATACGACGATCGATAATACGCTTATCAATCTTCATATTCGGAATACCATAACGAAGAAGTCCGCCTGCACGGTCATTTCTTTCATAAACCGTAACACTGTGACCACGACGGTTAAGAAGCTGAGCAGTTGCAAGACCGGAAGGGCCACTACCAATAACTGCAACCTTCTTGCCAGTACGAACCTTTGGTTTTTCCTCTTTTACAAGTTCATGCTCATATGCATATTCGATGACTGTACGCTCATTTTCCTTAGTAGAAACCGGTTCAGAGTGAAGACCGCAGGTACAAGCATTTTCACACAAAGCAGGACACACACGGGAAGTAAATTCCGGAAAGCTGTGTGTGATGCTAAGACGCTTATACGCCTGCTCAAAATTACCATGATAAACCAAATCATTTAACTCAGGAACCAAGTTATGTAACGGACATCCGGATGCCATGCCAGCAATCATCGTACCAGCCTGACAGAATGGAACACCACATTCCATACATCTGCCACCCTGAAGCTGCTGTTCATGACTGTCTAATAAATCGTGAAACTCGTTGAAATTTTTAATGCGCTGTTCAGGAGGTACGACTTTTCCATCTTTTCGTTCAAATTCTAAAAAACCTGTTGCTTTTCCCATAATCTATTTCCTCCCTTCCTAGTGCTTTGTGCCAGTGCTTTCGTAAAATGCTTCGATGCTGGCCTGTTCACGTGTCATTCCCTGTTCTTCGTATTTGCTTGTTAAATGCATCAGCTTTTTATAATCTGCAGGGATAATTTTCTTAAATTTAGGAAGATATTCTTCAAAATGATCAAGCACTTTCTGTGCCTTTACGGAGCCAGTGTATTTTACATGTTTTGTAAGCATTTCACGGAGCTCAATCTGATCAATCTTAGAACCTACTTTTTCCATTAAAACTAATTCTTTATTTAAATTGCGATATAACTTACTGTTTTCATCGAGTACATATACGATACCGCCACTCATACCAGCTGCAAAGTTCTTGCCAGTTGGTCCAAGGACAACTGCACGACCACCAGTCATGTATTCACATCCATGTTCCCCAACACCTTCAACAACCGCATATGCACCAGAGTTACGTACACAGAAACGTTCCCCAGCCATACCAGCAATATAAGCCTCCCCAGAAGTAGCACCGTAGAGAGCAACATTTCCTGCTACGATATTTTCTTCTGCTTCATAAGCAGCTTCTTTTGGAGATTTTACGATTAACTTACCACCGGAAAGACCTTTTCCGAAGTAGTCATTCGTATCACCAGTTAAGGATAAGGTAAGACCCTTTGGAATGAATGCACCAAAGCTCTGTCCGCCGGCACCCTTACATTCAACGGTTAAGGTATCTTCTGGAAGTCCTTCTTTATGTTTTCTCGTAATTTCTGCACCAAGTAACGTACCAAATGCACGGTCTGTATTTGTGATTGTTACATCAACCGTCTTTTTGCGTCCCTTGCTGATGGCAGCGACAACATCTTTATTCTTTAAGAGAATTGCTTCATCGACTGTCTTTTCAAGTTCAAAGTTATAGATGTCTGCCGGGTTAAATGTTGCGCCGTCTGTTGGAACTTCTCCTAAGATGCCGGATAAGTCAATTTTTGCTGCAACACCGGTAAGATTTTCTTTTTTCTTTAATAAATCGGTACGGCCAACTAATTCGTCTAATGTACGTACCCCTAATTTTGCCATATATTCACGCAGTTCTTCTGCGATAAATAACATGAAGTTTTCCACATATTCCGGTTTACCGATAAAACGTTTACGAAGTTCCGGATTCTGTGTAGCGATACCCATTGGACAGGTATCTAAGTTACAAACTCGCATCATAACACAGCCAAGTACTACAAGCGGAGCAGTAGCAAAGCCAAATTCTTCTGCACCAAGCATTGCCGCGATTGCCACGTCACGGCCACTCATTAATTTACCATCCGTTTCGATCATAACCTTAGAACGAAGACCATTCTGGATTAATGTCTGATGCGCTTCTGCAAGACCAAGTTCCCAAGGAAGACCTGCATTATGAATAGAGGATAATGGAGCCGCTCCGGTACCACCATCGTAACCGGAAATTAAGACTACCTGTGCACCCGCTTTTGCTACACCGGCTGCGACTGTACCAACGCCCGCTTCTGAAACAAGTTTTACAGAGATACGGGCATTTTTGTTGGCATTCTTTAAGTCATAAATCAGCTGAGCCAAATCCTCGATGGAGTAAATATCATGATGAGGTGGTGGTGAGATTAAGCTTACACCAGGTGTGGAATGTCTTGTTTTTGCGATCCATGGGTATACTTTCTTCGCTGGAAGATGTCCACCTTCCCCTGGTTTTGCGCCCTGTGCCATCTTAATCTGGATTTCTCTTGCGCTGACTAAGTATCTGCTTGTTACACCAAAACGTCCACTCGCAACCTGTTTGATTGCAGAGCTACGGTCATTTTTCTTGCCTGCGGATTCAAGACGTTCGTCACTTTCCCCGCCTTCCCCGGAGTTTGATTTTCCGTGAAGTTTATTCATTGCAATGGCAAGTGCCTGATGTGCTTCTTCAGAGATCGAACCATAAGACATCGCACCTGTTTTAAAGCGTTTTACGATTTCTTGCGCAGATTCTACTTCAGAAAGATCAACACCAGTTTCCGGATATACGAAATCCATTAAACTACGAAGATAACCAGTTTCTTCTTTGTCAACCATTGCAGTATATTGTTTAAATTTGTTGTAATCCCCTTCTCTCGTTGCCATCTGAAGCATATGGATGGTCTGAGGATTGTATCTATGTTTTTCACCCTGAGAACGCATCTTGTGACGTCCCATGGAAGCGATCGTAAGATCTGTGTTAAGTCCTAATGGGTCAAATGCTTTTGAATGCTGACGGTCTGTATTTTCAGCAATATCTTCTAAAGTAATACCACCAACACGGCTTACTACACCAGTAAAGTATTTATCAATGACATCCTGAGAAATACCGATTGCTTCAAAGATTTTGCTGCCCTGATAAGACTGAATTGTGGAGATACCCATCTTAGAAGCGATTTTAACGATACCGGATAGAATCGCTCTGTCATAATCCTGAACAGCTGCATAATAATCTTTTTCAAGTAAATCTTCCTTGCATAATTCTTCAATACAGGAGTGAGCAAGGTATGGGTTTACCGCACTTGCACCAAACCCAAGTAAAGTAGCAAAATGATGGACTTCACGAGGTTCCCCGGATTCAAGGATTAAAGACATAGCAGTACATTTTTTCGTATCTACTAAATATTTGTGTACGGCAGCAACTGCAAGTAAGGATGGCAGTGCCACACGGTTTTCATCCATACCACGGTCGGATAAGATGATGATATTTGCACCATCACGATATGCCTTATCGATATGAACGAATAAGTTGTCTAACACACGCTTGATCGGTGTGGATTTATAGTAGAGAGTAGAAACCTCTTCTACCTTGAAACCGTCTTTCTTCATATGTTTGATTTTTAATAAATCGTGATCAGAAATAATCGGATTATCGATTTTTACCATATGACAGTTTTCCGGACTTTCTTCGAGCAGGTTACCGTTTTTACCGATGTATACAGTAGTAGATGTAACGATTTTTTCACGAACAGCGTCGATTGGAGGGTTGGTAACCTGAGCAAAGAGCTGCTTGAAATAGTAAAATAAAGGCTGATACTCCTTAGAAAGAGCAGCAATTGGAGTATCCACACCCATAGCCCCGATGTGTTCGGAACCATTTAACGCCATATTACGGATACCTTCACGGTAATCTTCATATGTATAGCCAAATGCCATCTGAAGCTTTGCGCGTTCCTCATCGGAATAAGAAGGAATTTTCGCATTTGGAATACGAAGTTCCTTTAAGGAAATTAAGTTAGAATCTAACCATTCCCCGTAAGGTTCCTTTAAGGCGTATTTTTCTTTGATTTCTTCGTCCTGAAGGATGCATTTGTTAATCGTATCAACTAAAAGCATCTTTCCAGGGTGGAGACGTTCTTTCTTTAAAATATGAGCTTCGTCAAGATCAAGTACCCCAACTTCGGAGGATAAGATCAATCTGCCATCATCCATAACATAATATCTGGATGGACGAAGACCATTACGATCTAAGATTGCGCCCATAACATCCCCGTCAGAGAAAAGAATAGACGCAGGACCATCCCAAGGTTCCATCATCGTCGCATAGTATTGATAGAAATCACGACGTTCCTGGGAAATGGTATCATTGTGTGCCCAAGGTTCTGGAATCATGATGGTAGCAGCAAGTGGAAGTTCCATCCCACTCATTACTAAGAATTCTAATGTATTATCAAGCATGGAAGAGTCAGAACCCATGGATGGGATAACAGGAAGAACTCTTGTCATATCTTCATCAGAGAACTTATCTGTAAACATCGTTTCTTCACGGGCAAGCATCTTATCCACATTTCCTTTGATGGTATTGATTTCTCCATTGTGTACAAGGAAACGGTTTGGATGTGCACGGTTCCAGCTTGGATTTGTATTTGTGGAGAATCGGGAATGAACCATAGCGATGGCAGATTCATAATCCGAATCCTGTAAATCCGTAAAGAATGTACGAAGCTGATCCACTAAGAACATACCTTTGTATACAATGGTTCGGCAGGATAAGCAGCATACATATGTATTGTCATTACTCTGTTCAAATACACGGCGAATGATATATAATTTACGGTCAAATTCAAGGTCTGTAACCGCAGAGGATGGACGTTTGACAAATGCCTGTGCGATATATGGCATGCATTCTCTTGCTTTTGCTCCTAATACTTCAGGAACGACACTTACATCTCTCCAGCCAAGGAATTTTAAGCCTTCCTTTGCAACGATTACTTCAAACATCTTCTTAGCCTGACGCATCTGAAGTTCATTTTGTGGAAGGAAGAACATACCAACGCCGTATTCGCGTTCGCCGCCAATGTTAATACCTTCCTGCTGGCATACTTTTGTGAAAAACTTATGGGAAATCTGGGTTAAGATACCAACACCATCCCCTGTTTTTCCTTCTGCATCCTTACCAGCACGATGCTCTAAATTTTCTACAATGCTTAATGCATCCGCAACGATTTCATGGCTTTTGATACCGTTCATGTTAATGACAGCACCAATCCCACAGTTATCGTGTTCAAAAGACGGATGATAAAGCTTAGACTGATAATGTTTCATAGTTATTTCCTCCCTTTGCAGTCAAGTGCTGCTTCTACAAGACCAGCAAATAATGGATGTGGAACGTCCGGTCTTGATTTAAATTCTGGGTGTGCCTGAGTGGCAATAAAGTATGGATGATCTGTAATTTCAACCATTTCCACAATACGACCGTCTGGTGAGATACCAGATAATGTAAGCCCTCCGGCCATTAATTCTTCTCTGTAGTCATTGTTTACTTCATAGCGATGTCTGTGACGCTCAGAGATGAGCTCACGACCATAAACGGCAAATGCTTTTGTGCCGGCTCCTAACTTACAAGGATATGCACCGAGTCGTAAGGTTCCACCTAAGTTTTCAACATTTTCCTGATCTGGAAGTAAGTTGATCATTGGATGAGCGGTATCCGGATCAAACTCAATACTTGCTGCATCTTTGTATCCAAGTACATTTCTTGCAAATTCTACGATAGAAAGCTGCATACCAAGGCATAAGCCAAGGAATGGAATATTATTTTCTCTCGCATACTGGATTGCTAAGATTTTCCCTTCGATTCCACGGGAACCGAAACCACCTGGAACTAAGATGCCATCAAGATCGCCTAAAAATGCTTCTTTGGTGTCTTCATTTAACTCCTCAGAGTCAAGCCAGCGGATATTTACCTTTGTCTTATGGGCGATACCGCCATGCTGGAGTGCCTCAACCACACTAAGATACGCATCGTGGAGAGACACATATTTGCCAACTAAGCCGATCGTTACTTCTTCTTTTGGATGGTGGAAGTCTTCCACGATCTTCTTCCACTCAGAAAGATCCGGCTCTGGACAAGGAATTCTTAAACATTCGCAAACTGCGTCCGCTAATTTTTCCTCTTCCATCATCAGTGGCACTTCATAAAGGGACTGTGCATCTAAATTCTGAAGGACATGATCCTTCTTTACATTACAAAACAGAGCGATTTTTTCACGCATCCCATCGTCAATTGGATAATCGGAACGGCATACTAAGATGTCCGGCCAGATACCCATGCTCTGTAAATTCTTTACGCTCATTTGAGTCGGTTTTGTCTTCATTTCTCCAGACGCTTTCAGGTATGGGATTAAAGTAACCTGAATCATGATGGCATTTTCTCTGCCCTTTTCGATCTGGAACTGACGAATTGCTTCTAAGAAAGGCTGACTTTCGATATCCCCAACGGTTCCACCAATTTCGATGATGGAAATGGTTTCTTCATCTTCCGTTTTTGCTTTATAGAAGCGGTCTTTGATTTCATTTGTGATATGAGGAATTACCTGAACGGTTCCTCCGCCATAATCACCATGTCGTTCTTTATTTAATACGGTCCAGTAGATCTTACCGGTCGTAACATTGGAATTAAAATCTAAGTTTTCGTTGATAAAACGTTCATAATGACCAAGGTCTAAGTCTGTTTCCACGCCATCTTCGGTAACATAAACCTCTCCATGCTGAATTGGGTTCATGGTTCCTGGATCCATGTTGATATAAGGATCAAATTTCTGCATGGTCACATGATATCCTCTGGCCTTTAAAAGTCTTCCAAGGGAAGCTGCTGTAATTCCTTTTCCAAGTCCGGAGACAACCCCTCCGGTTACAAATACATATTTAACCATCTTTTCTCTCCTTTATTCGGCATCAATCGTAGAAACGCTGATTGTAATTTCTTCTAATACATCAAGAAGTACACGCACAGTGTCAAGAGATGTAAACATTGTTACGTTATTTTCGGTTGCACACTGACGAATTGCCACACCATCACCATAATGAACCCCTGATAAAATGGCTCTCGTATTGATGACATATCTTACGTATCCTGCGCGGATGGATTCAAGCACCTGAGTGCTTCCTTCGCTTAATTTACGAAGGAGTCTTGTACGAATACCGTGTTTCTTTAAGAATTCTGCGGTTACGGTAGTTGCTTCGATGTTAAATCCAAGATCATAGAAGCGTTTTACTAATGGAAGACCTTCTTCTTTGTCTTCATCTGCTAAGGTTACTAAAATCGTTCCGTAGTTATAAAGCTTGATACCGGATGCAATTAAAGCTTTATAAACGGCTCTGTGAAGACTCTTATCGTAACCGATTGCTTCTCCGGTAGATTTCATTTCTGGAGAGAGGTAAGCATCCATACCACGAAGCTTGGAGAAGGAGAATGCAGGGGCTTTCACATACCAGCGTTCTTTTTCATCTGGATATAAAGCAAAGATTCCCTGTTCCTTTAAGCTCACACCTAAAATAGCCAGTGTTGCGATATCCGCAAGCGGATATCCAGTTGCCTTTGATAAGAATGGAACGGTTCTTGAGGATCTTGGGTTTACTTCGATGATGTATACATCATCATTTTCATCTACAATAAACTGGATGTTGAATAATCCGACGATTCCAATGCCAAGCCCTAATTTTTTCGTATATCGAAGGATAGTTCCTTTTACTTTGTCAGAAATGCTATATGGTGGATATACACTCATGGAGTCTCCGGAATGTACTCCGGTTCTTTCTACTAATTCCATGATGCCAGGAACAAATACGCTTGTTCCGTCGCAGATTGCATCAACCTCTACTTCTTTTCCTTTGATATATTTATCTACTAATACTGGTTTGTCTTCGTCGATCTCTACGGCTGTTTTTAAGTAAACGAGCAAGTCTTTTTCTTTGGATACAATCTGCATTGCACGTCCACCAAGAACGAAGCTTGGACGAACGAGAACCGGATATCCAATTTCTGCTGCCGCTGCCACACCGGCTTCTACACTTGTTACGGCCATACCTTTTGGCTGTGGAATATCAAGCTCTTCTAATACTTTTTCAAAGGCATCACGGTTTTCTGCTTTTTCAATCGCTTCGCAGTCGGTTCCGATGATTTTTACTCCACGATCGGTAAGTGGCTGAGCTAAGTTAACGGCTGTCTGACCACCTAAGGAAGCGATGACACCAAATGGTTTTTCATACTCAATGATGTTCATAACATCTTCCACACAAAGTGGTTCGAAATATAATTTATCGGAAGTTGTATAATCGGTAGATACGGTTTCCGGATTGTTATTGATAATGATCGCTTCAAATCCAGCTTCTTTGATTGTCTTTACGGCATGTACGGTGGAGTAGTCAAATTCGACACCCTGGCCGATACGGATTGGACCAGATCCAAGTACGATGATTTTCTTTTTGTCCGATAAAATGGACTCATTTTCATCTTCGTAAGTGGAATAGAAGTATGGAATGTAGCTTTCAAATTCAGATGCACAGGTATCAATCATCTTAAATACCGGGAACATCTTTTCTTCCTTTCTTAAGTTGTAAATGTCTAATTCTTTGCATCCCCAAAGAACAGAGATTTCTTTATCGGAAAAGCCCATTCGTTTTGCTTCGCATAAGACTTTTTTGTCATTTTTATTTGCCTTTAAGGCTTCTTCCATCGCAATGATTTTCTTCATCTTATCTAAGAAGAATAAATCAATGCCGGTAGCTTCACCAATTGATTCAATAGAAGCGCCCATACGAAGCATTTTCCCAATGGCATATACGCGGTCGTCAGTCGCTGTTTTGATATATTCAGCCAGACTTTCTAAGCTCCAACCACTGAATTTTTCGCTGTATAAATGATACACACCGATTTCTAAGGATCTGATTGCCTTTAAAAAGCTTTCTTCAAAGGTTCTTCCCACGCTCATAACTTCTCCGGTTGCCTTCATCTGGGTTCCTAAAGAGTTATTGGCATCGGCAAATTTGTCACATGGAAATCTTGGCATCTTAGAAACAACATAATCGAGCGCTGGTTCGAAGGATGCTAATGTATTGGCAAGTGGAATTTCGTCTAAATGCATCCCTACGGAGATTTTCGCTGATACTCTGGCGATTGGATAACCGCTGGCTTTAGAAGCTAAGGCAGAGGATCTGGAAACTCGTGGGTTAACTTCGATTACATAGTAATCAAAGGAGTTTGGATCTAAGGCAAACTGTACGTTACAGCCACCTTCGATTTTTAAAGCACGAATGATCTTTAATGCAGAATTACGAAGCATCTGATATTCTTTGTTTGCTAAGGTCTGGGATGGGCAGACAACGATGGAATCGCCTGTGTGAACCCCTACAGGATCTAAGTTTTCCATGTTACAGATCGTGATTGCAGTATCATTTGCATCACGCATTACTTCGTATTCGATTTCTTTGTAGCCCTTTACACTCTTTTCGATCAGTGCCTGATTAACCGGGGAGAGTGCAAGCGCATTTTTTACGATTTCTACAAATTCTTTCTGGTCATAGGCAAATCCACCGCCAGTACCGCCAAGGGTGTAGGCTGGACGTACTACGACTGGATAACCGATTTCTTCTGCCGCCTTGATGGCATCTTCCATCGTATTAATAACAACGGATGGTAAAACCGGTTCATTGATATCTAAACAAAGCTGTTTGAACAGATCTCTGTCTTCTGCCTGTTCAATACTGCTTGATTTTGTTCCAAGTAATTTCACATTGCATTCACGAAGAACGCCTTTTTTCTCAAGCTGCATCGCAAGGTTTAAGCCTGTCTGACCACCGATACCAGGTAAGATGGCATCTGGACGTTCGTGGCGAATGATCTTTGCGATGTATTCAAGAGTAAGTGGTTCCATGTAGATTTTGTCTGCAATGGTTGTGTCTGTCATGATGGTCGCTGGGTTGGAGTTACAAAGGATAACTTCGTAGCCTTCTTCGCGAAGAGCAAGACAAGCCTGTGTGCCGGCATAATCAAATTCTGCTGCCTGACCGATAACGATCGGACCAGATCCGATGACTAAAATTCGTTTGATATCTGTATTCTTAGGCATTCTTGTTTCCCTCCATCATAGTTAAAAATTCGCTAAACAGGTATTTGCTGTCTTCTGGTCCCGGTGCACTTTCTGGATGATACTGCACGGAGAAAACCATATCTTCTTTGTTTCTTACCCCTTCTACCGTCTGATCAAGGAGATTGATGTGGGTAATGGTAAGTCCGGTTCCTGGAATGGAATCAGGATCTACTGCGTAAGAATGGTTCTGACTTGTGATTTCCACCAGACCGGTTTCTAAGTTTTTCACCGGATGGTTTCCACCCCTGTGTCCGAATTTTAATTTATATGTTTTTGCGCCATACGCTAAGGAAATCAGCTGATGTCCAAGGCAGATTCCAAAGACTGGATACTTGCCGAGAAGCATTTTCAAGTTTTCTACTACGTTCATAACATCGGTTGGGTTTCCAGGTCCGTTGGAGATGAACACGCCGTCTGGTGCAAATGTTTCAATCACGTCGGCAGGTGTATCAAATGGTACGATGACCACGTCGCAGCCTGCTTCGTTTAAGCTGTTTACGATGTTTAATTTCATGCCGCAGTCGATGGCAACAACTTTATAAACATTTTCTGGATTTCCTTTGTGTGGAGACTGCCAGATTTCTTTGCTTGTTACGGTTGATACGGCATCTTTCTTTTCTGGCGTAGCTTTAAGAATGTTAAGACCTTCTTCTACTGTTATATCTTCGTCTGTGATTACGCCTCGCATGGTTCCAACATCTCGAATGATTTTTGTCAGTTTTCTGGTGTCGATTCCTGCAAGACCGGTAATCTTAAATTCTTTCATTACTTCGCCTAATGGTTTTTCATTTCGAAAATTAGATGGAAAATCATTATATTCTCTTACGATCAAGCCGCTGATGGTTGGGCGTTTGGATTCGTAATCTTCATCATTGGTTCCGTAGTTTCCGATTAATGGATAGGTCATTACTACGGTCTGATAGGTATAGGAAGGATCGGAGATAATTTCCTGATATCCTGCCATGCTGGTGTTAAATACTACCTCACAAACTTTGGTTTCATCACAGCCAAAGCCGGTTCCGATAAATTGCTGTCCATTTTCCAAAATTAATTTTCTCTTCATGGTTTTTCCCTCATATATTTGCATTTGTGGTACGCATTGAGATAGGGTTTCGCTCGCGAAACTCTATCACTTTGTGCAATCTCGCATAAGCGTATTTTATGTAAAATCCGTAGGATTTTGCATAAAAATAGGGACTTTGACCTAAGTCAAAGCCCCTTTGCTTCGTTCTATATATTTTATTTATTTCTTTCTTAACAGTTTAATAAACCCGGTTGGGTGAATGCGAAAGGCTTTTGCTGCCTTTCTATTTATTATAAGATTGTAATTCCTCTTGCAGCAGCTTTTTCATACACTTCTTCTGGCCATACGGAAACCTGAACTTCCCCGATGTGACATTTTCTAAGGAAGAACATTGCGATACGGGACTGGCCGATACCACCACCGATGGTACATGGAAGTTCACCATTTAATAAAGCTTTGTGGAATGGAAGTTCTGCACGTTCTTCGCATCCTGCTTTTTTAAGCTGTTCTTTTAATGCTGTAGCATCAACTCGAATACCCATAGAGGATAATTCAAGTGCGATGTCAAGTACTGGATAGTAAACTAAGATATCGCCGTTTAATGCCCAGTCGTCATAGTCTGGAGCACGTCCGTCGTGTTTTTCACCGTTGGATAAGATATCTCCAATCTGCATAAGGAATACGGCACCTTTTTCTTTTACGATTTCGTATTCTCTTTCTTTTGCAGAAAGACCTGGATACATATCAACTAATTCCTGAGAAGTAATGAAGAAGATTTCTTCTGGAAGGAATGGTACGATATAATCATATTTATTCTGCATGTGTTTTTCTGTAACACGTAATGCTTCATAAATTGCTTTTACGATTTTCTTTAATTTTTCTTCGTTACGTTTTTCAACTGGAATGATTTTTTCCCAATCCCACTGATCAACGAATACGGAATGAAGGTTATCTGTTTCTTCATCACGTCTGATAGCGCTCATATCTGTATAGAGCCCTTCTTCTACTTCGAAGTTATATCTCTTTAATGCAAGTCTTTTCCACTTTGCAAGGGAGTGCACGATTTCAAATGGTGCGTCATCCTGTTCTTTTACTCCAAAGCTTACTGGACGTTCAACGCCATTTAAGTTGTCGTTTAATCCGGATTCTGGAGATACAAAAAGTGGAGCTGTTACTCTTTTTAAATTTAACTGTGCTGCTAACTGAAGCTGAAAGAAATCTTTTACTCTTTTAATTGCGATCTGTGTTTCTTTTAAACCTAATGCAGGTGTGTAATCGTCTGGGATATAAATTTTACTCATATTGTCACAACCTCTTTCTATTTTATATAATTTCAACATCTTATTATATAGACTTCGTTTGAAAGTGCAATATCAAACCTAAAATACTTCATTTTATTAAGTGCAAGTACAGTTTTGCTTGATATTTTTAAATAAAATAAAGTTGTTTTGACGTTTTTGTATTGGAATATTTCAAAGTTATGGAGATTTGGGGGTTTTCTATGGGGATTTGTCGCTCTTTGGAGCTCTTATAACCTTATAATAATTGATATGTGGTATGATGTGGGCTTCACTACTCTTATAACCTTATAATAATTGATATGAGTATATATTTTCAGGCGTCATACCTCTTTTTTACACTTCCACAACTAGATGAGTAGTACTTTTTTGACTGAGTACCTCTTTCGACAAATCGACTTGCTA